>JAGHRY010000193.1 GCA_018066145.1 Candidatus Colimorpha merdihippi
ACCTTGCATACAATCATATACAAAGCTACAGGGCAACTGTCTTTTCAAGCAAAGATACGTTTTTTTTTTGAATTATTGTGTTTTTATAAAAAAAACTATGAAAAACAGCCGATAATCACCCTCTGCCAGCAGACAATTATCCGGTTTCTACAAACACCAAGTCTCCCCGGGTAAAGCCAGAAAAAACAAAGAAGCTGGAATAAACTGACATTCCAGAAAATCCTGATTATTCAAAAAACCTGCTTCAACATCCCATTGGGAACCATCCTCTCAAAACACCCCTTACTCTATTTTTCCCCACAGATGAGGAATTCCGACATCAGCTCCTGATACCATTCGCTTCTGGTTCGGTCGGCATTTCTCATACAGCAGGTTTCCTCTATGGGCGACACAGAAGTCCCCTTGCAATAAACCAGCACATAGCGTTTTGGACCCTTTTCGGGAATGGTTTTGATAATGTAGTTGTGCTGAAGCGAAAATCCTGCCGATGCGCATAGCCGGTGAAATTCGCTTCGCACCTCTGGTGGAATGCACACCGAGAATAGACCTCCTTCTACCAACAGCCTCCACGCCCCTTCCACCAGTATAGGAAATGGCAGACTCGACGTATGCCTGGCCCGCGTGCGCCCCTTATCCGGGCATTCCAAACTGCGGTCGAAATATGGCGGATTGCACACCACGGCATCAAACCCGCCCGATGATTGATTTACAAATTCTTGCAGCGAAGCATGGTGCAGCTCGATGCGGTCGGTCCATCTCGAATGTTCGAAGTTGTATGCGGCATCGGCAATGGCACCCTCGTCAATGTCTATGGCGGTAATTTGGGCATTCGGAAAACGCTGGGCCATCATCAGCGACAACACGCCCGTACCTGTGCCGATGTCCAGTATTTTATTGCCTCCAGCGCATAGCGCCCCTAGCAAATCGCTGTCGGTACCCACTTTCATGGCAGCATTCTGCTGCCGAATGGTAAACTGCTGGAAATTAAAAAAATCGCTTGCCACTATCGTTTATTATCGCCATGCATGGCTTCCTGCCAAATCCAAATTCATCGATTTCACATGATGTTGGGGTCATGTGAAATCGATGAATTTTTTATTACTATTTTGAATAGTCCTTCTCCCAAACGGTCTCTTCATCCGGACCGCCGTAATTAACTCTCACACGCATAACCATTGATTCCATACTCTTGAGTGCTTCTATCTTGGTGGGATCCACTTTCGAGTCGGCCTTATTTGCCAAATCTTTGCCAACCTTGGAAGCCTTCTTCATATTGGAATCACGCAGCACCACTTCCCCTGCCATTACTTCATATCCAGAATGTGTGAAAGTCTCTTCAAACAAATCCTCCATATAGATTATTGCAGCGCGGGTTTCTTGGGTGTATTGGCCGTAGTTTGTACTGAAACCATAAGAGATAACATAGTCAACATGCTCTTCCATACAGCCCGAGGTGGCAAAAGCCATTATTGCCACAAAAGTCATTAAGAATAATTTCTTCATAATAATTTTGATTGTTTGTTATTAATTCTGAACAATATTAAGGTAACATCTAAAAATTGATTTCTAATGATTTTAAGGCTT
>JAGHRY010000166.1 GCA_018066145.1 Candidatus Colimorpha merdihippi
CACAGCCGCAAGACCTCCAGCGGCACCAAGGTGAGCACCCAGCGCCTGAAGGTGACCAACAGCTACCTGGCCAACTATCAGACCCCCGAGGCCCTGGATGCCGCCATCAAGAGCTACGCGGGCGAGATGCAGGAGCCGTACCTGGTGCCCAACGCAACCGAGGACTAGCCCCCAGCCTAGAAGGGCTAGAATAGCTAGAAAGGCTAGAAAGGCTAGGGGCCAAGCAAAAAAACTCTACCGCTTCGAAGGTGGTAGAGTTTTTGGGGGCTTGATGGCGATTGCCCTATTAATTGGCCGGGGCCCAGTAACAACGCTTGGGCGAAACGATGGCGCCTTCTTCCTTGAGTTGTTTCATGGCCTTATCGACCTCTTTGCGGTCTAAGCCGCTAAGTTCGGCAATCTTTCCTGCGTTGAGGGGCTCGCCTGCCTGACGCATGGTGTCGAGTACTTTTTCTTTAATTTCCATATAATCAAAGTATATTAATGTTGTTTCTATCTAAACGGAAGGTAAATCACCTTTTTGGTTTCGAAGAATTCTTCGGTGTAGAAGTCGGCAATATCCCAGGTGCGAACCTTTTTCTTAAAGGGTGCCAACTCTTCGGCAAGGTCGCCCCCTTTGAGGTAGAGAATGCCGTTGCGGAGCTGGTGGTAATGGGCATCGGATACCTTGCCTCGCACCCACGAGGTGAACTGGCTGAGGTCGGTAACGGCACGGGAAACGATAAAATCGAAATCGCCATCGACCTGTTCGGCCCGGATTTGCTCAGCCCGAACGTTTTTCAACTCCAGGGCATCTACCACAGCCTGGACGACCTTGATTTTTTTGCCTATAGAATCGATGAGGTAGAAATTGCTGTGAGGGAACATGATGGACAGGGGGATGCCGGGGAATCCGCCGCCGGTGCCCACATCGAGAATCTCCGCCATGGTTTTGAACTGCTGCACCTTGGCAATAGCCAGGCTATGAAGGACATGATGCTCGTAGAAATTATCCATGTCCTTGCGCGAAATGACGTTGATTTTGGAATTCCAATCCTCGTATAATGGTTTCAGAGCGGCAAATTGTTCCTTTTGCCGCTCTGTAAGTTTAGGAAAGTATTTGATAATCTTATCCATATATTATAGATATGCCTGCAGATGCTTGCTCTTGCTGCTGACGCGGAGGCGCTTGATGCCTTTTTCCTTAATCTGGCGGACGCGTTCGCGGGTGAGACCGAATTTCATTGCAATCTCGTCGAGGCTCAAAGCATGGGGCAAACCGATGCCGAAGTACATTTTGATTACCTCGCGTTCGTACTCGGTAAGGGTAGACAGGGAGCGCTCGATTTCCTGCGAGAGGGATTCGCGCATGAGCGCGCTATCGGTGGGCGGGGTATCCTCGTTGGGGAGGACATCGACAAAGTTGACATCCTCGTCGGCCACCAGGGGAGCATCAATGGAGATGTGACGGCCCGAGATGCCGAGGATGCTTTTGATCTTATCCTCGGGGATATCGAGCATTTCGGCCAGTTCTTCCTCCGATGGGGGGCGCTCGAGTTCCTGCTCGAGGCGGGAGATTTCCTTCTTGAGCTTATTGAGGGCTCCCAACTGGTTGGAAGGGAGGCGAACGATGCGGGAGTTTTCGGCGATAGCCTGGAGGATGGACTGGCGAATCCACCATACGGCATAGGAAATAAACTTGAAGCCACGGGTTTCGTCGAAACGCTTGGCGGCCTTGATCAGGCCCACGTTGCCCTCGTTGATGAGGTCGGGCAGGCTGAGGCCCTGGTTCTGGTACTGCTTGGCTACAGAAACCACAAAACGAAGATTGGCCTTGGTGAGACGCTCAAGGGCTTCCTGATCGCCGTTTTTGATCTGCTGTGCCAGTTTTACCTCTTCGTCGGGGGTGAGCAGTTCCTCGCTGCAGATATCCTGCAAATATTTGTCCAGCGACTTAATGTCACGGTTGGTAATCGAATGGGTAATTTTTAATTGTCTCATATCGAAAAATTAGTTCCACACTTCTTTATTATGTACTCATAACGCAAAAAAGCGAAAAAAGTTTCATGAGAATAAAAAAAAATTTCAATATATTTTTTACAATGGTCAAAAATCGAAAAAAAAAATGTAAATTTGCATTTTCATTAGCAAGCGCAACACGATATGTTTGAAAGTATTAGTAGTAAGATAGAGAAAGCGTTACATACGCTCAGAGGCAAAGGAAATATTACCGATATTAACGTCGCCGAGACCATCAAAGAGGTTCGCAAAGCCCTGTTGGATGCCGACGTCAGCTATCCCATTGCCAAAGAATTTACCGACAAAGTGAAGGCCGAAGCCATGGGCCGCAATGTAATCCAGAGCATCGAACCCGGCCAATTGATGGTGAAAATCGTGCACGAAAAACTCACCGAGCTCATGGGTTCGCAGGCTGTGGATATCAATATCAAGGGGCAGTCAGGCAACCCTGCCGTGGTGCTTATCGCCGGTTTGCAGGGCTCGGGTAAAACCACTTTCAGCGCCAAGCTAGCCTACTACCTGAAAAATAAAAAGAATAAGAACGTGATGCTGGTAGCAGGCGACGTATACCGTCCTGCCGCAATCAGCCAGCTGCAAACTTTGGGACAGCAGATACAGGTGCCCGTATTTACCGAAGAGGGCAACAAGAATCCCGTAGATATCGCCCAAAAGGGTATTCGCGACGCCAAGCTCAAAGGAGTAAACGTGGTGATTGTAGATACCGCCGGCCGTTTGGCTGTGGATGCCGAGATGATGGACGAGATAGCCGCCCTGAAAGAAAACCTCAACCCGCAGGAGACCCTTTTTGTGGTAGACTCCATGACCGGTCAGGATGCCGTGAATACCGCCAAGGCCTTCAACGAGCGCATCGACTATGACGGAGTGGTGCTTACCAAACTCGATGGCGACACCCGCGGCGGTGCTGCCCTCACGATTCGCTATTCGGTACAGAAACCCATCAAATTTGTAGGTATTGGCGAGAAGATGGACGCCCTGGACGTGGTCCATCCCGACCGTATGGCCAGCCGTATTCTGGGCATGGGCGATGTGATTTCGCTTGTTGAACGCGCCCAGGAGCAATACGACGAAGAAGAGGCCCGCAAGATACAGAAAAAACTCATCCACAACGAGTACAACTTCGAAGATTTCCTCTCGCAGGTGGCCCAAATCAAAAAAATGGGCAGCATGAAGGACCTTCTGGGCATGATTCCCGGCATGGACAAGGTAACGAAGGACATTGAGATTGGCGACGATGCCTTTGTGCCCATCGAGTCGATGATTGGCAGCATGACCCCCTATGAGCGCCGCAATCCCAGCTGCATCAACGGCAGCCGCAAACAACGCATTGCCGCCGGCAGCGGCCGCAGCATACAGGAGGTGAACCGTTTCCTCAAGCAGTTTGAAGAGACCCGCAAGATGATGAAGACCGTCAGCTCCAGGAGCCGCATGCCTCAGATAGCTAGGAAAAGAAGATAATACCTAATGGGGCATCTGCCCCATTTTTTATATTTTTGACATCATAATAGCGATTATATAATATGGTACAGATATTAGACGGCAAGGCCATGGCCTTGCAAATAAAAGAAGAGATTGCCACCGAGGTGCGCAACCTCACGGCCCAGGGTTTCCGTCCCCCGCATCTGGCTGCCGTTATCGTTGGCGACAATGGCGCAAGCCTGTCGTATATCACCAACAAGGAGAAGACCTGCCACGAAGTGGGTTTCACCTCATCGGTTTACCGCCTGTCGGAACGCATCTCTGAGAAAGAGTTGCTAGAAACCATCGAATTCATGAATAACGACCCCGAAATCGACGGATTCATGATTCAGCTTCCCCTGCCCAAACATATCAACGAGCAGAACGTGATTAAC
The DNA here is from genome assembly GCA_018066145.1 of Candidatus Colimorpha merdihippi. Taxonomy (GTDB): domain Bacteria; phylum Bacteroidota; class Bacteroidia; order Bacteroidales; family P3; genus Colimorpha; species Colimorpha merdihippi. The sequence continues at coordinate 3,870 of JAGHRY010000166.1, forward strand.
GCCATTTCGCCGGATAAGGATGTGGACGGCTTCACCGCCATCAATATCGGACGCATGGTGCTGGGCGAAGAGGCATACGTTCCTGCCACCCCGATGGGGGTATGCACCCTGCTCAAACGCTATGGTATCGAAACCGCAGGCAAACATTGCGTAGTATTGGGCCGCAGCAATATTGTAGGCACTCCCGTTGCCAACCTCCTTTCGCGCAAGGGTTTCGACTGCACCGTTACCATCTGCCACAGCCGCACTCAGAACCTTGCCGACATCACCCGCCAGGCCGATATTCTGATAGCCGCTATCGGGAAACCCGAGTTCGTGACTGCCGACATGGTGAAGGAAGGCGTGGTGCTGGTAGACGTTGGAATCCACCGCATTCCCGACGAGACCAAAAAGAGCGGATACCGCATTATTGGCGATGTAAAGCATAGCGAGGTAGACGAACATTGCAGCTGGACTACCCCGGTTCCGGGCGGCACCGGCCCGCTGACGGTATGTTCGCTTATCGAGAATACCCTCAAGGCTTACAAGCGGAACAATAAGATTCAATAATGGTAACAAATAATATTTGAAAAGGGATTGGCTTGAGGCCGATCCTTTTTTTTGTTTATGGCACCGTTCAGATGTTACCAAATAATAAAAATCAAGGCGACTCCTGCAAGAATCGCCTTGATAAATATAGGAAAGATTGTTATCCGACCTAGCGGTTGCGCGTGATGCACACCTTGATGCTGATGGTGCTCACCATATTCTCGGGGTCGAAACCATCCAAATCCTGAATGACAAAAGTAACTTTACCTTCCTCCCATTCGAAGCGTAGATTCTCGGGAACGATAACCATGTTGGTGTTGCCAAATTCGTCGGTAACATAAACCTCCAGGGGATAAACGAAAGGCAGGGTATTCCATGCGCCCAGATTGTGCTGGGTATCATAGACATTCCATGCATAGGCCTGCACGGTGCCATTTCCAAATACATTTCTGTCGATGGCAGGGAGATCTTTGGTGCAATAGAGGTAATTGAAAGCACCAGGCAGGTTATCACCTTCGTTGCGCTGCCATTCAGCAGGAGTAATGTTGAACTGATAAGTTTCAATCTGAGCTTTTCTACAACCGGTAGCCAGCATCAGCACAGCCAGCATAGGGAGAATAAGTTTTGAAAGTTTCATAACTATAATGTATTTAATTAATATTATCTTTCATTTTAGACGGTGCAAAAATAGCATATTATTCATTATAATTTTACTTTTTGAGACAGAATTTTTCCACCAACATAGACAACAGAATCACATAACATTAATTCCCAATAACTTACACAACGCCTATTTCAAATAAAAAATATAAGATCTGCCGAGAACAGACCTTATAATATGGCTGCAACCAAAGTTACATATTCTTGATAACGCATACTTTCATGCTGATAGCGCTGACCATGTCTTCGGGGTCATAACCGTCCAAATCCTGGATGATAAAAGTAACCTTGCCACGCTCCCATTCGAAACGCAGATTTTCGGGTACGATTACTACACGGTTAGAGCCGTCGTCGTCGGTAACAATAACCTCTAGGGGATAAATGAAAGGCAGGGCATTCCATGCGCCCAGATTGTGCTGGACGTCGTACACATTCCATGCGTAGGCCATCACCATTCCATTATTGAAAACCTCATTGTTGATGGCGCCAATCTCCTTCTCGCAATAGAGATAGTTATCATTTCCAGGATTATTCTCGCCCTCAAATCGATTCCATTCGTTAGGTGCTATATTGAAATTGAATACCTGGACTTGGGAACCGTAATTTTCGTTTGTATAATACTCTTTGGTAATGTACTCCTTGGTACATCCGGTTGCCAGCATAAGCACGGCCAGCATAGAAAATAGCAAACTTTTCTGTTTCATAATATGTTATTATTAATGATTGTTCTTTTGTGTTTATTAGTGCAAGTGGACCACGGTAATGCCGTCGCCACCAAGTTCGATTCGCTCGGCATGGAACGACTTTACATCACGGTTGCCTTGCAGCCATTCGCGAATAAGCTGCTTAAGGATCCCATAGCCTTTGCCATGAAGGATACGGAGCTCTTTTTCGGAAAGCAGCTGGGCATCATCAAGGAAATGGGATAGATTGGCCAGTGCCTCGTCGGCCCGCTGGCCCCGAAGATCGATGGTGGGATTAAAGCTTTTGCGTTTTTCGTTAATATCGTCGTAGATGGATTGGAACCGGTTATTGGTGCGGCTGGTTTTGTCCGAAGGTATCGCCTTCTTTTTGGTACCGACAAGGCGGCTGAGGGCAATGGTCATGCGAATGCTGTTGCTTTCCACCACAGCCTTTTTGCCTTTAAGTTCCACTACTTGCCCGAAAGTGTCCTGACCGTCGATTTTCACGATGCTGCCCAATACGATAGGAGCTTCAGCATCCGTATCAGTCTCCTGCAAGGCAGCACCCGCCGAATGGACTTTATCGGGACGATGGTTCTTTACAACCTCTTTGATTTGCTCTTCATGTTTTTCCTGAGCTGAAGCAATGCGTTCGCCTTCGGCCTTCATGCGCTGGCGAGCCTGCAGGGTACGTTCGCGTTCGGCTTGCGCTTCACGAATATCGCTGATGGTTTGTTCGACGGTGCGATTGGCATCGGCAATGATTTTCTGCGCCTCACGGCGGGCATTGCTGAGGATATCGAAACGCTTCGACTCGAGTTTTTCAGTCATCTGCTGGTATTTCTCGGTAACCTCGGACAGGAAATTGTCAGCCACCTCCAGTTCGGTACGCTGGCGGGCAATCTCCTGCTTGTCTAATTCGATTTGCTGCAACTGGTGTTCGAAATTGAGCATCTCGCCACCCACCTTCTCACCTGCAGCCTTAAGAATCGATTCGGGGAACCCTACATTTTTGGCAATCTCAAAAGCAAAGGAGCTGCCCGGATGGCCTATTGAGAGCCGATACAAAGGCATCATTTTTTCGGTATCGAATAGCATGGCGCCATTCATAATGCCCGGATATCGGTCAGCCAACAGTTTAAGGTCGGCATAATGTGTTGTTACCACACCGAAAGCATGACGCCGATACAACTCCTCCAGCAAAGCTTCAGCGATGGCACAACCCGAACGGGGTTCGGTGCCTCCGCCGAGCTCGTCGAGCAAGAACAAGGTATTGGCATCCGCCGTTTCCAGGAGATGTTTCATGTTCTGCAAATGCGAGGTATACGTACTCAAATCGTTATCGATAGACTGCTGGTCGCCAATATCGATAAAAATGGAATCGAAAATGCCGAATTCGGAGGTTTCGCGGCAAGGAACAAGCATGCCGCATTGCAACATATACTGTATCAACCCCACGGCCTTAAGGCACACCGACTTGCCTCCAGCGTTAGGGCCGGATACAATCAGTATATGGCGATCGTCGTTGAGTTCGATATTGAAGGGCACCACATCGCCTTTGTGGTTGAGGTAGAGCAGCGGATGCCGGGCATCCAGCCAGTTGATCTTGGTGATGCTGTCCACAATGGGCCTGCCGGCATGCAAGGTAAGGGCCAGCCGGGCTTTGGCACGGATGAAATCGATTCGGGCCAAAAACCAATAAGCATTTACAAGCGAATCGATTTGCGGCCGAATCATATCGGTAAAATGGGCTAGGATGCGCTGGATTTCGTGACGTTCGGCAAACTCGAGCTCGCGAAGATCATTATTCAGTTCCACCACCTCAGAGGGTTCCAGATAGGCCGTTTGGCGGGTTGCAGACTCGTCGTGAATCAAGCCTTTGATTTTGCGTCGATGAGTATCGAGCATCGGAATCACCATGCGTCCGTTGCGAATGGTAGCCTCGGCATTCTCGGGTGCCCAGCCCTCACGCTTGGCACGAGCCAGCTGCCGGCTGAGCTGCACATCCACATCGGCCCGTTTTTTATTCATTAGGTGGCGGATTTCCATCAGGTCGGGCGAAGCATTATCGTAAATTTCACCTCGGTCGTCGACAATCTTATTCAATGCCTTGGTAATGGCGGGATCCAAATCAACATGGGTGGCCAACTCATGCAGGTAGGGATACTTGATAGGATCGTCGCGCAGCAAAAAACGGAGGCATTCGCCAATGGTATGGAGCGAGCTTTTCAAATCGGACAAGGCTTGAAGCTCAATTACCGACCCAGCAATCTTGAGCCGAATGAGCTCATCGGTAAGGTCAATAAAATCCTGCGAAGGGAAACTGTTTTCCAGCACCAGAATCTGACGAAATTCCTCGGTTTGCTGCAGCTCACGCACCACCCTGTCGTAGCGATTGGAGAAAGCCATATCCTGAGTCATGCGTACAGCCAGCGTATTGGTGCATTCGGCAGCCAACAGTTCGCGAATCTTGGTAAATCCTATTTTGTCTTCTAATGTCATCGTTGATTTAGTTATTTGAGCAGCGGAATAGTCGTGCCATAAAAACTGCAGGTTCCGCAATTAGTCAAAATCCAGATAGAAAGGCCAGCGGCTGCGGAAACGCTGGAGTTTTTCGTATTCAAACACAGCCACCATCACCTGGTCCTTTTCAGGTTCGCATTCGCTGATAGGGAGCCCTTTGAAATCGATAGCGGCACAATGGCCGGAATAGGGTATTCCAGTGCCGTCCACTCCTACCCTGTTGACTCCTACCACATAGGCCATATTCTCGATGGCACGAGCCCGGATAAGGGTATCCCATGCCGCAGTGCGGGAAGCGGGCCAATTGGCGCACAACAACATCACATCGTAATCCATATCCTTGCCATTGCGCAACCACTTTGGGAAACGCAAATCGTAACATACGGCAGGCTTGAAATGCCAGCCCAACCATTCGAAACATTTGCGCTCGGTGCCGCGTTCGAGCTGGGCAGCCTCGGTGCTGACACGAAAGGTGTGGCCCTTGTCGTAATAGCCGTAGCTGCCATCGGGGCGAACCCAATGAAGGCGGTTGAATACAGCTTTGGTTTCAGGCATGGAATAGCTATCGTCCAAAACGGTCCACGTGCCAACAAAAAGGGCATTGTGCTTTTGTGCCATACGGAGGGCAAACTGGAAAGTGGGCCCCATGGGAGGCTCGGCCATGGCTGCCATATTGTCGGAGAAACCGGTGCTGAAGGTTTCGGGCACCACCAACACATCCACAGGCTGAGCCAGCAGGTCAAAAGCACGTTCCACACGACGGTAATTCTCCTGCGGGTCTTCCCATGCGATGTCTTGCTGGTAATAGGCCACCATAAGTTGAGGCTTGGCAGAAGAGGAATTGATATTTGTGTTCTGTGATTCCATTGTTGTATATGCAAATTCGTTTTTTCAACTGGGTGGGGATGGCAACAACTCACCCTATATCATTCGCTGCAATTGCAGGCATAATTCCATAACTTTTTCACATTAGGCAATAATTGCTCTATTGCCTGCTGGTCGTCGTAAGTAAGCGGACAGCTACGCATGTCTATCACTTGCAGCGATTCATTCAGGCAGGAGATTTCTGTCGGGAGCGAAGTCACGTAGGTCGACCACACCACCAATTCCTTCAGTTGCGACAACTGAGCCACTGCTGCCGGGATTTCACGGAGGGGGTTTCGGCTCACATCCAAACGTTGGAGGTTGGTTAGCAAGGCAAGGCTGTCGGACAGGTAGTTTATTTTGTTGCTGCGCAGATCCAACACTTCCAAATGAACCATCTCATACACCTGGGCCGGCACATGCTTGAGCCGTTTCCCATGCAGCTGGAGATGATATACCAAGGCAGGATCGGACACTTCTTCCAACGAGCGGTAGACCCTGCCCGGCTGAGCAGCCGAAACAACGGCCAAAGCCGAAAAAAACACGTAAAAAAGTATCTTGGACATATTATTTTACAAATTCTGCTCGGGCAGCATCGCGATCGGCATTGAGCTGAGCAACCAGCTCGTCGATACTGCCGAAACGGCACACATCGCGAAGCCTGTATTCGAATTCAACAGTCAAAATGCGGCCATAAATATCGGCATCGAAATCAAAAATATTCACTTCGAACACGGGCTTTTCCAACCCGAAGGTGGGCTGAGCGCCCAAATTGGCCATGCCGATATATGTTGTATTGCACCCCTGCAGATGCACTTTTACTGCATACACGCCATCTTCGGGCATCACCTTGGTGGTGTCATCAAGACAAACATTGGCTGTAGGAAAGCCCAACGTACGGCCCACTTGACGACCCTTCACAACTTCTCCCCAAAGCCGATAGGGATAGCCCAACATAAGCTTAGCCAGTTCCACCTGGCCGCCTTTCAAAGCTTTGCGCACCTGAGTGGAGCTAACCTCGATATCGTTCAAGCGAACAGGATTGTCAACAAGCACCTGCACTCCCAACGCTTCGGCTCGGGCAGGCAGCTGATCGAAATCGTTGCGCCTCTTGCTGCCGAACATATTGTCGAACCCCAGCACCAAACCTTTAGCATGTAACTTTTCGACCAATATCTGCTCGAAAAACTCGCAAGCCGAGAGGGCTGCCACTTCAGGAGTAAAATGGATCTCTACCACGTGGTTGATACCGAAACTTTCCAACACTCGGTAGCGTTCCTCGTTAGTGGTGATGCGATAAAACGAATGAATATCGCCCCCTCCTACCCCTCCGCCCAGTATCTGACGGGGATGCAAGTCGAAAGTAACCACAACCGGGGTAACTTTTAACATCTCGGCCTGACGGATAAGGTTGGACAAAATATGCTGATGGCCCACATGAACCCCATCGAACATGCCCACCGTTACTGCTGTAGCAACATCCAACTCGTTAATATTACAC
>JAGHRY010000153.1 GCA_018066145.1 Candidatus Colimorpha merdihippi
CTTATATATTAATTAATGTAGTGCATAGCAATGGCCATACTATTCGACCCTGCATTTAACAACAATCTTCTTCACCTCCTCGGGAGCATCGTAGCAAAGTGTAGGCTCGTGGGCGTCGCCGGGGAAAAGAACCACGAAATAGCCTTCGCCCAAAGCCAGCTCGGCAGCCCCATCGTCGTGGCGGAAAAACGCCACATCGCGGTCGGCATCATACGGCATAGTGCATTCAAGTTCATCCAAACTGCGCACCAGCACCCGCTCTCGCCCCGAAAGAAGGAACTGTATATCCACATACTGTCTATGTGCTTCGTATCCAACTGGATTTACCTTGCGGGTGGTATAGCAATCGACATTGGCATAATTGCCTCCCTCCAGCGTATGACGGCCGGGGGCAATATCGCCCTTCACCTGCTGCAGAAAGCGCAACCCCTCCACCACCGAAGGCGCCACCCCCTGGTAGAGACCAATATTTTCTAACTTATCGTATATCATTGTGGTTCAATTAATACTCAACAATTTCGGTAAATACACGCCACCCGATGGCATCTTTGTACTTCTCGTAGGTGCCGGCAGGCACACGCAGCGGAATATCGATGCTCACCTGGTTGAACGACGATTCGTCCAGCCGGGGCGGCTCCTGGGCCTGAACCACTATGTAATCGATACGTTTGCAGCCATCGAAAGCATTCTCCTCAATCTTGCGGATAGAGGGGGGTAACGTCAGTTTTGTGATACGGTCGCACCCCTGGAATGCGTTGTAGCGAATAGCCACCACGGTATATACGGTAGTGTCATCGTCGTCAGGATCGGCCCCCTTGGCGCGAGAGCGGTCGGGGGTAACCATTTCAGGAACAGTCACCTGACCCGAAGGTTTGGCAAACCCCTTCCATGGGTGCTCCTCGGTGCCGGGGAAAGCCACCTCAACGGTAGCCCCATTCTTGCCGCCAGAAGTGAGAATGGAAAAATAGATTGTGTTGCCGCCAATTTTCTTGGCAAAATCATAATCCTGCGCCAGCACCAGCAAGGGCAGCAGGGATAGCAGAAAAATAGTGAGTCTTTTCATCATTTGCAATAAACGTCATCTGGGCCGGATTATTGCCCGGGCACAAGAAAAATACCCAAACCGCCAATCGCGCCACCCCAACCCTATGTCCCACCGCAACGCTCAAAAAAAAATTTACATATTTTTATGGTTATATTAAATTTTTTACGTATCTTTGCAAAAAATTTCAACACTCATGCCATATGAAAAAAACGTAAAACTATTCTTAATGTTCACCGTCACAATGGTGATGGCCCTGTCGGCAACCCTGCTGGCAAGCTGTGAAAAAGAACCCGAAACCCCAGCCACACCCGAGCAACCCGACCAGCCCGAAGGCTTCGTACCCTTGCATTTCGAGGGCACCCTGATTTGCGATGGCGACACATTCTACTGCCAAAGTGCCGAATTTCACGACGAATCATACATTTTTCGCGACAGCTCACTTACCTTGGAAATTTCATTGAGCGAAGATCGATCGCTTCGTGTGACATTCACTGAGGTTGAGGAAGATTCCATCACATACCCCGTTCGTAGCCAGACCTACTTCTTTCAGGATGGAGGGTGCTGTGTCGATTATTACACACCAATGTACATACCAATGTATGGGGGATACAGTATTTCTGGGTTGGAAAGCGGATCGTTAACCCTAATAAAATTGGGCAATAGCCAATACCGCATCTATGGCAATGGCAGAACTTTGGATAATAATCGCATAAAGTTTTCGTTCGAAGGAGGACTCTACGACCGCGACCATCCTATCGGCCAGGGATCATTGTCCATTGGCGATCTTTCCCTAAACCTCAGCTACGCCAAACATATTCAGACAAAATGGTTTCACAGATACATATTCTCAGGCTTTTGTAACGAACACATCTTCTACATAACCACCCGCGACGAACTAAACGAACTAACTGAAGACATTCCTTTTACAGGCGACATTCGAGACGTTGAATCTGGCGAGTACGCCTGTGTATCGATTTCGGGATACGATCCCGAGGTGGGCACCGTATTCATCGAACCCGAAGGGGGCATGCTGCATGTGACTCGCAACGGCAATAAAATATCTTTCACCCTTGAAACCAATTCCGACCAAGGCCCCATAAAAGCCAGCTACGAGGGCTTCTATATCGATTCTTCAAACCCTGGCAAACTTCCAATCAAACGTAAATAAATCAATTTTTTCATAGCAAACGTGGTCCGCTGGCGAGATTCTTCTCTGCCAGCGGCCGCATTTTATGTGCTTTCAAAAGGCAAGAAACAAAGGCATTTCGGCCTCACCAGCATGAGGAATCAATAGCCCCCCCCTTCATTCGATAGCACCTCTTTATCGATTTCGCCCCTGCTGCGCAGAGGAATAAACGTTGAAGAAACCCTTATTAATCCAACTAGAAAATCTAGAATGATTCTAGATTTTCTAGCCATTCCTGCCGTTGATGTGCCCCAAAGCAGCCTCTATACATCCCAGGCAGATTTTGTGCTAAATATATGTAATCCAACTAATTTAACCTAACATAGACCAGCGCCGAATATTCTCAAAAATGCCCAAATCTAGAGTCTAGAACGCCGTTTTGTGTAATGCTTCAAAAAATCCATTCTAGATTCTAGATGTTTTTGATGTTTTTTTATAGAACTTATAGGGTTAGTATCTGATGCGGTTAATGAAGCGGCTGTTGCCCAATTTCCCACTCCAAAACCCCATTAACTTCAAATCAACAGTAAGCAGATTCGCCCTAACGACGCTCATTCTACGGGGATCCTACGGGGTCAGTCCGTTCCTATAGAGCGAAGCCACCCCGTAGGATCCCCGTAGAATGAGCGTCCCTGGGGTGGAGTAAGTGGGTGTTTTTTTCGAGAATCAGTTCCGCCAATGGGTTATAAGAACCGTATTGCAATATGGTTATTCTACTTTTAGTATGTTGAGGGGATTTGCGTTTGCTCAACGCATTCCCTATGCTATTGATGCAAAGCAAACATGATGCCACGCAGAAAATAAAATTCACCTTTCGGGGCAATAAAACGAATCGCAGCAGCGTTTCTACAAAATCCTTTTTGATGCCCGGAATGGACGCCAAAGCCACTTCTGACTTTTTTCGAAGGGTCTCTTAACGAGCTCGCGCTTCATCTGCAGGCAAGCAGAAAAAGGATAAGGGGGCCAGAAAACGTGGTGACTTTATTTTTCAGGGATAAGACTCACAAAAACACTCGTTTCCAGTCACTTGACAATATAATTGAATCAATTTAACTTGAATTATTAATAACAATGGTTCGGTAGAAAAAAGTTAACAATTAGGCGGCAGGAGCCGCGATATTAAAGAGTTCTTTGACAATTTTGGCATTTATTGACTTGTTAGCTTCGCTGACGTTGCTCCACCTCGGCAAAGATCAAGCGAGCTTGGCTTTGCACTCGGTTTC
>JAGHRY010000025.1 GCA_018066145.1 Candidatus Colimorpha merdihippi
AGTTTCTACTTTCCAATATATTGTTTCTTAAGATTATAATGCAACACTTCAGATTGCTGTTTCTCATTTATAGTATGGAATACACAAACTGCCTTTTGATGATATGAGAAAAGCAATACACTATTGCCCAAGGGAAATTGATTGTCGGGGATGTGCTTTGCGGCAATACAAGATGTAACAATTTTTTCTTTGTCTACTACGAACTCTAAGAGTGTGGAATCCAGCTTTGGAATATTGAAATCAGATTGTAGTATTGTCCAAGCGGAGTCGGTTTTGGCTTCGATGAGGGTGACATCGACATACACAGAATCGTTGATTTTAAAGTCCTTGAAGAATACAACGTTGAGGCCGTCAGTGCCGGCATACCGGGTGTAGACCTCGCTGACGGCATGGGTGGGAAAGAACCAGTACCACCTCTTCCAAAGGGTGAAGGCGGCCAGTTCGACGAGGAGAGCAATGCCCACCCACATCCAGAAACGTTTTATGTTCTTCGGGACGTTCATATTTGGCTAAGCATTACGTTTATGGTGTCGGAGGCCTGGCTGGCGGTGGTGTCGCCAAAGATGGCTTTCTCGGTGTATAGCGGAGGCTGCGCATAGGCGGTATCGGCCCCGAAGGCGAAGAGGGCCAGCAAGCATGCTGCGACGGCATGGCGGCGTATGGCGGCACGGCGGCGGTAGCGGGCGCAACGGCGTTCGAGGCCAGCAGAATGCTCGGCAGCAAGAGCGCGGATATAGGTGAGGTCGGCAGGCGTGAGAGACTGCAATTTTTGGGGGTATTGACGTGTTTTCATTGGCGTTTATATTAATTGTTATTGTTGGGGCGGTAGTACTGCCGGAGTTTGGCGATGATGCGGTAGCGGAGCTGAACGGCACTGTGGGGCTTGATGCCGAGTTCGCGGGCCATCTCATCGGGAGTATAGCCTTCGGCCATCAATTCGACAGCACGGTGTTCGTGAGGGTTGAGGACAGAGGAGAGGGTTTCGATGTATTCGCGGAGATTGCCTTCGTCGGGGGCTGCAATGGTGTCGGCCATATTCTCGTTGAGAGGAAAGTAGAGATGGGTGCGATGGAGAAAACGCAGACGTGAGAAGGCGCTTCGGCAGAGCCAGTAAACCCAGAGGGTTTCCTGCAAGGGATGGATGTCGGCGCTGATTTGTTTTTCGTGTTTCCATATCGTGATATAACATTCTTGTCGCAACTCGGCACAATAACGGCTATCGCCTGATGCACGGCGCATGCACAAGCGTTCGATGAGTGCCTTGTGCCGTTCAATCAGACCATAGAAATGCTCGTATTTCAGCCGGTCGTTTTTTTTCATTCAGAAACGTTTCGTTCCACGTTCGTTGCTTCATCTCGGCATAAAGAGTTATCTCTTTCTGCTCTCGACTTCCGCAACGTTCCACGTTCGTTGCTTCATCTCGGCATAAAGAGTTATCTCTTTCTGCTCTCGACTTCCGCAACGTTCCACGTTCGTTGCTTCATCTCGGCATAAAGAGCTATCTCTTTCTGCTC
>JAGHRY010000116.1 GCA_018066145.1 Candidatus Colimorpha merdihippi
TTATAATATTGTATTAAAGCTGATTGCACGATTGTTCGATCTGCTTTTTCTCGTTGCAAAATTAGGACAAAAAAATGGTGTATTAAATAAAATCATTCCACATTTGTTATTATTAACAATTTGCGAATGAATATTAACATGTTTTGGAATGATTATTGTTTTGGTGTTAATAAAAATAGAAAAATAAGTGCCGTTTTTGACGCTTTCGGCTGCCGTGATGTGTCCGGATTATTCTCCCTTAATCATATCACTATCCAGTCGGGTTCCTGAATCCTTGCCACGTTCTCAAGATTGATCCACGCGCTCGGAGCCACCACTATTTTGTCTGGGCGGTTGTTCAAAAAAGCGCCCCACCACGAGAAAGAACTGTTAGCCAGAATCAAAAATCGGGCATATGTCATCAATTGCATATCGCGATAGCTGTCCGATCCCACATTGTGGTCTACAAACGTAATGTTGTCGGATCCCAGCATTTCTGGCAGATGCTGTCGGCACCAAGGAATATCGTTTGAGAAAACGAACAGCCTCACTTCGCCCAATAGTCTCTTGGCTTCATTAAAAGCCTGCCGATAGTAGGCCGGAGCACAAGTGCCCTCATATCGTTTCTTTCCCACATAGTCGCCTCTTCTCACATGCATGATTACCGAATTCTCGGCTTGCAGCTGCTGAGCCAAAGCCTTATTTTTTTCATCGTCAAAAGGTTTGAAGACAAAGGCCCTCTTCAGCACCTCATGATATGGGGCAAAGTAATCCGAGGCCTGCCAATAGCCATCGTAATAGCACCAGCCGCGTATGTCCAAAGCATTAGGAACAAAAATCCCATATCGGGGCTCAAAGCATTCTGTCTTTCTGCGGCTGCCTTGTTTCCGATACCTTATCCATTTCTTGTATTCCCGACAATAGCGAGTGAGAAGCGCTATTTCCCAAGGTTTGGCTTCGCGCAATTTCAGGTCGAACAGCCGATCCAGTTCGTATCCGTTGTGGCATTCGTAGGTGCCAAGATAATGAGGGTCAATCAGAATCCGTTCATGCCTATAACGCTCCTTCAAAATCAGCGCAAAAGCATATTGGAACATCTGGTTCCCCAAACCTTCTCTAATAGATACTATTTTCATCGTCTACCTATAATTCTCAACCGTGGTGTTTGAAATCAATCGACAGGTTGTTATTCTAATGATCAAACCTTACTCATGTGCTTGTTGGCGGATGGTGTCGAATACATCCTGCATCTTTTTTGCATCAGTAAGGGTGCTCTTAGCGCAGAGGCGAATGCCCATCATGTCGCTAACCTCAGCCAGATGGTGGTCGTAGTCGTTTTTGAGAGTGAAGATATAGCTGTGGCACGAGCGGCCTAGGAATGTCTCCTTTAAGGCGCATGCCTTGTAGACGATTTCGTTAAACAGGTGGTCGGTGGCCACGCCGGTTTTGCATTCTACCACGAAGAGGGTGTTGGCCTTGATAAACATCACGTCCAGCTCGTTGTCGTGTTCCATTCCGGAATGAGAGATGCGCACGCCTAAGGCAATCTCTTGTGGAGCTACAGCCTGCTGGATGGTGTGGAAGACATACTCCTCAAACCAGCCTCCGGTAAGGTAGTCGATCTCGTCGGGCTGCAGACTGTCTGCAACCTTTGGCACGAAGCGGAACTCTTTCAGCAGCGCCTCCACGCCGTCGGTACCCTCCTCATGTAGCACCGACCCTTTGCGGATGCTGTTAAGGCTCACCGAATTCTTGGTGCCGCGATAGCAGCGGCGCAACACCTCCAAGGCGCTGAAAGCCTTGCCTGTAAGGCGGCGAGCTTTGAAACAGTCGAAAATATGCAAGGCGTCCTCATAGCTTCGTATCGGACGATGGCGCCGAGAAAATAGGTCGTGGGTGAGGCCATGCAGCTCGAGGTATTCGGCAATGGACATCCGGTAGCGGATGGGGTCGATCACATCGTCGTTATCCTCAAACTGGCTGTCGAAAACCGAGCTAACAATGAGGTTCTCGCGGGTTTGGACATAGTAGAACTTGGCATCGAAGCCGGCAAACACATGCTGGACAGCCAGAGCCGAATATCGGGTGCCGCCGGCAAGATTTACGGCATACTGCATATCGGTAGAGAGGGCACCGCGCAGGCGGCGACCGATGCGTTCATAGATATAGCTGTCCTCGTCGCGTTTAAAAGAGATGATGGTAATCTGCTCTTCGGGTATCAGAAAAAGCGAGGCGTATGGTGCCACAGAGGCTCGGTCTTCGCGAGTGGCGATAAACAGCAGCCTGTCGCCATCCTGGTAGTACTGTTTCAGAAAGAGGTAGGCTGCCAGCGGCTCCTGAGGGTCGTAAATGTTCACCAGAGTTTTCATGCTTCATTAACGCAGTATCGGTACAATTATTGTTTAGGTCTAGTGCTGGTGCGAAATACTCCACCAATGAGGCTGTAAGTTGTTGTGTGATGAATTTTGATAACGAGTGATTTATTTTTCGGATTTGATTTTAAACCTGATTTGCCGCAAATGAAACGCGAATTTTTATAAATTGTTATTATACAACCAATTGGTTTCTGAAAATTCTCTTGCGATTTACGGTAATCTTATCCATGGTATACATCAATAATTCATGAAAAAAATCGTGGGTAATTCATGATCATTCATGTTCATATTAAAATAATTGCAGAGGTACTGATTTTTGAACACGAATGACGAGAATTGCACGAATACAAATTTACTACGAATTAATTTAGTTGATATGATTTGGCTTAGATTGTTGAGCTATTTTTTCATTGTTCATCAGTCGAGTAGCTTGTTCTTGTTTTGCTTCGCTCTGTTCGCATTCTTTTCGAGAACGCTATCGAGTATCGCCGAAGCACTGCACACACCCCTTCTTCACAATTTAATAATAGCTATACAATCTAAGCCAAATACTATTTTATCGTCATTTGACGTTTGCGCAAGCGTCGAATCGATCGTTGAGGAGTATCATTTGCTGTGGCAACTTCTTCAAGGCATTGTCGATAAGCGGTTGGGGAATCGTTTTGTAGTAGGCATAGGCTATTGGAGCCGCGATGGCTGCCAGGGTGTCGGCATCGCCCCCGAGTGCGATGGCCAGTTTGAGCACATCGACAAAGTCTTCTCCTTCGAGAAAACAGATTAGTGCCGCCGGAACCGTCTTCTGGCAAGACTCGTCAAAGGTGTAGCTGGGCTTGATGTCGGCGTAGGAATGCGTTTGCCACTGGGGGTAATACTTGTTGAGTACATTTTGGCGGACAAATGTTTTGGATTGGCCTTTCAAGGCATAGTGTATGGCCAAAGCTGTGGCTACAGCACCTTTGATGCCCTCGGGGTGGTTGTGGGTTGGCAGCGCGGTAAGCGTAGCCAAGCGGACACAGTCCTCGGGATCCTTAGCCAAAAAACCTGCTGCGGCGCATCTCATCGCCGACCCATTGCCATAGCTGCCGTATGGCGGCTCCACTTTGTCGGCAATGAGCCATCTGCGGAATCTTCCGCCATAGCCACGGTTCATATCTTCTCGACAGCGTCTGCGCAGCGTCTCGGCCATATCTTTGCCGTCTAGGAGGGCTTCTGCGCAGGCAAAGGTGCAAACCGTATCGTCTGAATAGGTATTTTGGGGGTGATAGAGGTTGACGGAGTCGTAGTTCTTGGTGCGGCCGCCAAATTCGTAAGGAACGCCGCTGATGTCGCCTATAGCAACGGATAGAAGCAGGTTGTTCATGATAGGAAAGAGTTGTATGGTGAATGGTAAGTTTTTTTTTGTGTCTGAATGAGTTTTCGAAAAGTGATGATGAGTAAATTAGTTGATGTGATTTTTCAAAGATTGCCGAGGTGATTTATTGTCATTACTAATATCCTCGTAATCAATAAAGCCATTAGCAATGTTGAGTTCAAACCGATATTAGGGAAACGATGAAAATCTCTCAATGGTATACCACTGATAAAATATTATTCTTAGACAAGGTATCTCCAAAATTCTGCGGGCAGATAGATGTTCTCTGCCGACACGGCATCAACGAAGAGTCTGGCCATTTCATAAGGCTTATAGCCGGCATGGCCGCATCCGATGGATGTAACATAGAATTGAAGGTTGGGGTGTTGTTTCGCAAATACAATGAATCGCCCGATAGCCTCGGCCGTATCTCTTGACGAGCAGTCTGTTGTGGGTATAGCGTAGCTCTGTCCCTGCATGCCTTCTCCTATACCGAATAGGGCTCCATATTTCTTCACGGCTTTCAATGCAAGCCCTCCGGAATGAAAACCATTAATATTGCTGCCGAAAACAATAATTTCGTTATGGCCCAAATGTTCAATATGTTTGGGCGTAGTGCGGCTGAGAGGGGCACTGCCGACCTCTTGCTCAAAATAGCCACATTCCAATTCTGTTTCCCCATTGCTCATTCGCCTGTTCCAATTTTGTCGCGAACGCTTTTCTCTTTCAAACATTGCTCCTGTTCCTTCTATAGATGCCTCCCAATTCATGCTGTTTATCACACCTATCTTGCCAGCTTCAATTTCAGCATCCTGGTTGGCACCGATATAGGCAAACACCCAGCCTTGGGTCATCAATTGTTCTATCAGTTTTCTCACCATCGTTTCATCCCACTCCCTCGAATCGTTCTCGTACCCATCGGTAATAATGGTTACCAGCACCTTGTCTTTCTCGTTTATTTGTGCCTTCATCTTCGATACCGATATCCCAATTGCGTCATATAGTGCCGTTAACCCTCGAAGTTGATATTCGGCAGGTTTTATGTCGTGTGTTTGAAAGATATTCTTTTCGTTGTAAATATATTGCAGCCTTTCGCCCCCATTTGCAAAACTGAGAAGGGTAACGTATTGCTTTATGTCCCTATTCTCTTCGGCTATCTGCTTGATGTTGCTTAAAGTTTCGTTGATTCCGTTCAGAGCTTGGTCGTAGATGGGGGTCATGGAGCCTGATGCATCTACAATAATCAGATTGTGTACACTGGTTTTCATGGTTTTTTGATATTTTATTGTTTATATTCTGAGATTATTTTGTTTGTGTATTTTTGACGCAAAAGTATGAATAATTTTTGAATTGGAAAAAATATTTGTGTATTTTTTTACGCAATCTTTTTGCTCATACAAAATCAAAAGTGCTGTTTGTGTTTGATTGTCAGATAGATTGTGTTTGTCTGGAAGTCGATTTTTTTTTCGATTGAGAGATCGGAAATTCTAATTTTGTGTAAAAAATACGCAAAAACAATTCGTAATTTCTAAAAAATTCGTACTTTTGCAACTCGAAAAAACGAATCAAAGGGTCGTTTTTCTTTGTAATCTATTGAAAATGTATACATATAGGTATCCGCATCCAGCAATAACTACCGACTGTGTAGTATTTGGCTTTGATGGCAAATCGCTGAGCATACTGCTCATCCAGCGAGGCATCGATCCGTATAAGGGTTATTGGGCATTGCCTGGAGGTTTTGTGAGAATGGACGAAACGGTTGAGGATTGTGCCTACAGAGAATTGAAAGAAGAATCAGGTGTAGAAAATATATATATCGAACAGCTCCAGTCGTTTTCTGGAGTAAACCGCGATCCTAGAGAGCGGGTAATAACCATTGCTTTTATGGCATTTGTCCGCCAGGATGAGTATCAAGTGATAGGTGGAAGTGATGCTGCCAAAGCCCAGTGGTATAGGTTGGACGAATTGCCATCATTGGCTTTCGACCATCTTGAGATTGTGTCGGCAGCGCTACAAAAGTTAAGGAAGAAGATAACGATAGAACCCTTGGCTTTTAGGCTGCTGAACACCACATTTACCATGAGCCAGCTGCAAACTATCTATGAGGTGGTTTTGGGCCATTCGCTCGACCGCCGCAATTTCCATAAGAAAATGACCAAGATGGGCTACATTTCGCCTACAGAGGATAAGTTGCGAGTGAATGGTCGTCCCGGCGTTTTATATACTTTTGATGAAGAGAAGTATCGGGAGTATATCGATTCTCATTTTTGATAAATGATGATTAATTAAATGATTATCCGCATGCCGGTGAAATGCGTATGTTTTTTCGCGGCAAACTTGAAAGGTTATAGGTTTATAAGGTTATAGGTTTATGAGTTTTTGCCTGAAGAATTAAAAAGAGAATCTTCTTCATTTGAGGTGCCTTATGGCACTGGAGTGCTGCCAACCCTCCACAGCACTTATCGTGAGGCTGTTCAAATGAAGATGTAAAAAATGCTTCGCAAAAAAAACTCCCTTCGGTCGTAGAAAATAAAATTCAAAACTCGTGATTGTAATAAATCGTCCAAGAGGTATTATTGTTCAGTTGCGCCGCTAAATGGTGCGATTGACACCCACTTGCGGATAATCTTTTTATTTAAGGTAACATCTAAAAATTGATTTCTAATGATTTTAAGGCTTATTTTGAGCAGATTGCTGTGCAGAACGAAGGAACGTAGCGGGCTTTGTGAAGGAAAGTCCAGTGGACTTTACGACAGCGAAGCGGAGAACAAAAAGATAAACAGCAAGATACCAAAAGAAGTCCAAAATCATAGAAAAGTGGATTTCTTATTTCTCTTTCAAAACGTTGAATTTTTTGATGTTACCTCTATCAGAA
>JAGHRY010000273.1 GCA_018066145.1 Candidatus Colimorpha merdihippi
TGTGAGTGTGTATGAAGATGCAAGTCAAGTTGAATGTCAATAATGCTGAACGTTATGAAAAAGAATTTCTTATTTGCGATAGTATTCCTTGTGGCCTCTGTTTCGGCAATAGATGCGCAGAACCACAGCTATGCCGATACCACATATTATCCCTACTGGCAGTTCGACCCTGAGGAATGGGTCAGGGCCGATACGTCAAATGACTTTCTTTATTTAAATTATCAAAATCCCCCAAGGGAATATGGAATTTTCCAATTTCTGCAATACAATTACACGGACAATCCCAATGGTGTGGAAGTTGCCGGTTTAAGAATTTATGGTCAACCAACGTATGTCCTGCCGAACGAACCGTTTCCAATCAATGTGTATCTGTATGACTCAGAGGTGGATACATTTGTTCTCAAAGTTGATACGCTTTTCGATGTTCCCGGACATTATGTTCCTCATCAGTTTGATTCCACCTTTCTGCTTAACCCTGCGTCACATGGTAACGATTATACAAAATGTATCGATGGGTGCAGACCTGCATACCAGTTCCTAATGTATGAAGATGTATTCTTCGAAAAGCCTGTTCGAGTGTGCGACTCTTTCTATGTGGGCATGGATTATGGACGAGGGTTGTTTTCAGATCATGATGAAATAGAGCCCATGCCGTGGAGTACAATATGCTATCAATCGCAGACTGGCAGACCAATAGAGTGTCGTTTTCCACCGATTTTGTGGAAATACCGCTTGACGTATCGCTATCCCTTCGTACATGGTGATATTGTAGACGAAGCTCCTTTAAACCAGTGGGTTTACTTGGAGCAGAACGATTTCTTTATCTGCCTGCTGCCATTGCTGATGAGCATCGATACCACAGCCGAGCCGCCAGCGTGCCCCGAGGTGCGCAATCTGCGTGTCTACCGCCAGTATGGCGACGAGGTGACGCTGAAGTGGGATCGCAACGGGGGCAATATGTGGGAGGTGTCGCGCGGGCCGCTGGGCACGGCACCCGGTGACGGCATACTGGATACCGTCACTTCGCCGCAATGGCGCACGGCCGATTCTTCGTTTGCCGATACCACCAGCATAGCCTATGTGCGCACCATCTGCACCGAATACGACACGCTGCGCTATAGCGAATGGAGCCGTGGCGTTACCTGGCACGGCTCGCGGGTAGGCATAGAACGGCTTGAAGCGCCCCAGCAGCTGAGGGCAATACCCAACCCGGCATACGACAGGGTGGCCCTGGAAGGGCTGGGCGAAGGCTATTCGCAGGTGCATGTATACGACAGTCGGGGCAGCCTTGTGCTCAGCACCCGGATTGCCGCAGCCGATAATACCATCGATATAGGCTCGCTGGCCCCT
>JAGHRY010000194.1 GCA_018066145.1 Candidatus Colimorpha merdihippi
CACTAGTGATATATTATATATGTATATGAAAAGGATTCTATGTGTTGCGATATGCTTAGTGGCGGCAGCCGTTGCCGCGTGGGGCCAGCAAAGGGTATCAGGCGAGGATATCGTGATTTTGTATGACAACGACGTTCATGGGGCCGTAGAAGGCTATGCCCGAATGGCTGCTATGAAAAAGATGATGGCCAATCAGACGGGCAATGTGGTGACGGTGTCGTGCGGCGATTTTCTTTCGGGCTCTTCGTACGGTTCGTTGAGCAGAGGCGCATATCTAATCCGGTTGATGAATTCTGTGGGGTATGATTTCGTTACATTAGGCAACCATGAATTCGATTTCGGCATACCTACATTGACCGAGCAGCTGGGAAATTTGAGCGCAAAAACGGTGTGCTGCAATTTTTCATCTGTCGAGGGTGACGATCTGTTTCCCGGATACAGCCTGTGCAGGGTAGGGGGGAAGCTGATTGCTTTTGTGGGGGTGACTACCCCGACGGTGCCGACATCAAGCACACCGATTTTTTTTACCGATAGCGTTGGACACTGGAAATATTCATTCCATGGCGATCATCTCGACTCGGTCATCCAGTCGAATGTGGACAAGTCCAGAAGGGAGGGGGCTGATTACGTGATTGTACTATCCCATTTGGGCGAGAGCGATGTGCCCCAATTGGTGGCTAGTCTGCGTGGAATTGATGCTGTAATAGATGGACATAGCCATACGACGATTGCCGACAGCACGCTATATGATAAGCAGCACAAGCCCGTGTTGTGGACTCAGACGGGTGCCTATTTCGAGCATGTGGGACAATTGGTGGTTTATGCAGATGGCAGGATGTCTAGCACATTGATTGCCCGATCCGAAATACCTGAAATTGTTACCCCTACTGTGGATACGTTGCTGTCGGTACAGAGGGAATATGAAGCCATTGGCAGTCGATGGGTGGCCCATAGCGCCGTAAACCTTGGCCGAAAGGATTACGCTCGAGGATGGGCCGACTGCACGTTGGGTAATTTCTTCGCAGATGCTTATCGGGTTGTTGCCAAGGCCCAGATTGGCCTTATGAATGCAGGAGGAATGCGTGTGGATATTCCGGCAGGCGAGGTAACTTTCCATCATCTTTTTTCGGCAGCGCCTTTTGACAATAGGCTGATAAAGGTGGAGGTGAGCGGTCAGTCCATTATGGATGCGCTGGAATTTGGCTGCTACCGATACCCTAAAGTGGGCGGTGGATTCCTTCAAGTATCGGGTCTGACCTACGATATAGATACAACAGTTCACGGCCATAGTGGGGAATGTTTTGTAGAGATAAATGAGCAGGGTATCTTTCAAAAGGTAAAAGGTAGGCGCAGGGTGGTGAATGTATGTGTGTGGGATTCTGAAAAACAGTGTTTTGAGCCGATAGTGCCAGAAAAATTGTATACTGTGGCCGGCTGCGACTACACCTTGCTGAAGCATGGCGATGGACATAATTTCGGCGATGTCAAGGTGTTGGAGGGGGATAGCATTCCTTATGTTGATGCGCTGGAATTATATATCAGAGAACATCTGCATGGTTCGATTGGCCCTTATTACGCTCTCCCCCAAAAGCACATTCGTTTGTGCGTCGGCAATAAGTGATGATGAAAATGACTTGAGGCGAGTACTATTAATTGCTCTGCACTCAGCCGAAAGACCTACTATGCGATAGTCTACCGGTTTAAAACAGAAATTGCAACTGGATGGCTGCCGACCATTACAATATACGTTCCAGTAGGGAAGTTGATGTTAATAGACAAAACATTTGTACCGATTTCGCATAATGTATTGCACGTCATCGAAATATCTGCGTATGTTTTCAATTCTCTTAGTCCAGTTTTTATGGCTTGAAGGGTGCCTGAAC
Source organism: Candidatus Colimorpha merdihippi (assembly GCA_018066145.1). Taxonomy (GTDB): domain Bacteria; phylum Bacteroidota; class Bacteroidia; order Bacteroidales; family P3; genus Colimorpha; species Colimorpha merdihippi. The sequence continues at coordinate 1,884 of JAGHRY010000194.1, forward strand.
CTCGCTAGATGGTGTCCAATCTGGCTTCCAAGGTACCTTTGGGTCGATCCCATACAGACGTCCTTATCATAAAATATCCATTGCCATGGGGTATCATCCTGAGATAATAAAGATGTTGAATCACTGCAGATTGACATGACTGGAAGATCAATATGCCTGCCTATCAAATCCTTAATGATGCAATTTGCCGTGGATATATCCCCTTTTCTATTACCGTTCGAATCAAATAGGGCTGCTTTGATAACGATGATATGTTCTACAGCGTGGGGTGGGTTCCAATCGCTGTCGGGTCAATTCTGTACAGAAAACAGATTGAATTTTGAATAGCAAGTGTTATCAAGAAAAATAGGAGCAGAATAGATCAGACTACTGGAGGTTGAATCAAAGCCGTTGGTTGTATATCTGATAGTTACTCCTTCAGACATATTGGATAGTGCATGGCAAGGCTGAAACTTTCTGTATAAATCCCCGAAGGTTGTGAGAATTCAACGTATTGTGCTGATGCACAGTTTTATAGGAAAAAGAATAAGCAAATGATTAACCTCTTTTTCATGAATTATTATCCAACTGATAGTAACTAGTTTTGTTTTTTTGCGAACGGCGATATTCTTGCTAGAATGCTGCAGATGAATGCGCAGAATGCCACAGAGATTTTTAAACACCACATTGTGTACCATGGATTCGGCATACATTGGGAAGTTCTTGGTTAGCTCACCAGTTTGGCTCTGCTGCACGCCAGGCAGCAACAATCGCAATACGTTGTTGTTGCCGCTGCCATCAAGAGCCAGGGAGTAAGGATAAACAATGCGGTAGGGCAGGAAACCGAACATATTGCCACTGGTGACGCTATTGTAACTCATCTTAGCGCAGGTGGGGTCGGCTTCGGGTGTCACTCGGTATTGTGCATATCCGCAGTCGCCAAACACCTTCACTAAGTCGCCCTCCTCCCAGTGGATAGCGGAGCCCACAAGTGCAGTCTTGGCATCTGTGCTAGTTTCGGCAGATGCATAAAACGTAGGAAATTTCTCAGTCTCTTGTTTCTGGCAGCCCACAGCCAGAAACATAGTGCTGATGGCCAGTAAAAATAGTCTTTTCATAAAGCCAAGTTGTTTAGTTCCAAATCTGATTATCGCCACCATTACCGATGGGCTCAGAGGCATTATTCCCGCCACCATTTCCGCCGCCGCTACCCGCAAAACCGTGTTCAACCTTTGCTTCAAGCACCTCTACCAGAGGCATCTCATATTTTTCTTCTTCATGAATTTCCCCCTATTCCGTGTCGGGTACAACTACTTATCAACTTGGCCCTGGGTTGAAAAAACACAAAAAAGAAAGGTTCATCATAATTTTGCGTAGATGTCGTTGTGCAAGGAAAGGATTCGGAGCTTGAAATATTCGTCATCACGGAAGCCGTAGGCCTGCCTCTTGACAGTCTTGATTTTGTTATTGACACCTTCCACT
>JAGHRY010000117.1 GCA_018066145.1 Candidatus Colimorpha merdihippi
CGACTCGAATTTTAAGCTTACAAAGATAGCAAAAAAAATCAGTTGGTCAACAAAAAAGTTATCAACATTGCATGCTAATGGTTGATACGCCTTTGGAAATACACTATCAGCAGGGTGGTTATCAGCACCATAGCAAGGATGACTACCCAGAATGAGGTAACATTGGTAGTGAATGGGAAATCGATATTCATGCCAAACAATCCCGTCACCACCGTCAAGGGAAGCATGATGGTGCTGAAAATGGTGAGCAGCTTCATGATTTCGTTGGTCTTGTTGGCCTGCAACGAATCGAATGTATTGGTAAGGCCCTCGATCAATTCGCCATAATCTTCAATCGAGTCGAACATCTTCTGGTACTGGTCCAAAATGTTACCCCAATAGTCTTCCATATCCAACACTTCGGGGTCGACAAATCCTTTGATGGCGCCTCCCTCAAACATGTGCAACACGCGCAGCTGAGGTTTGAATGTGGTATTCAGCAAGATGATGTTTCGCCGTGTGATGGAAATCAATTCGATGATGCTGCGTGCCTTCTTATTGAAGATATCGTAGTTGATCAAATCCACTTCGGCACCCACGCGCATAATCAAGGTGTATGTTTCCAGCATCAGCCTGTCGAGAATATGGTAGAGTAGCAGGTCGCTCGAAGACAGCTTTTGCTTTACGTCTTCGTCATTCTCAAGAAGGTCCTGCTGGATTTCTTCAAAGAGTTTCTTCACCACCCAATGAGATTTGCCGATGGTGATGATATAATCCTTACCCCAGAATATTTTCACTTCGCGAATGCGGATAAACTGGTTTCCTTTGTCGAAATACGGGAAATGCAGAATCAGGAAATAGTAATCGTCGTATTCATCAATCTTAGGACGCTGATTGGTACTTCGGCAGTCTTCAATATCTAAGGGGTGGAAATTGAATTTGTCTAACAGGTAGCGATAGTCGTCCTCGCTTGGATTGGTGATGTGTTGCCATTTTAATGACTGGTACTGGATAGTCTCAATCATGAGTTTGATCCCTTCGTTGTTGCGATCACTATGTGGTCTGGATTCTACATTCGTTTATTTGTTTTTTTACTTGAATTTGCAAAGATACGACTTTTTTTTGAATTATTAAAAAACCATAGACCTATTTCTTTGCACATCGTCTCATAACCATCTAGCTATCAACATTCTTACAAAGACTTCTTTTTTACAATCCTTCCCCAGCATCCTTTCCAATATGATTCATAATGGTGAATAGTGATTGGAGAATGATGGATTGACGCTGCCACCCACGCATTATTCACAACTCATCCTGCATAAACAAAAGGGCGGCAGCCATGCTGGCCGCCGCCCTTGAATATCCATTGTTGAATGATTCGGATTAATAATCCATGTCGTTCATGGTCAGCTGCCAAAGCCAGGGTTCACTACTAGTGTGGATTCAATGAATTGCTTTGGAGTGATTGCAGCGAACGTTTACACGCTAGTACAAATAACTCGTTGGAAGAATTTAATGTATCATGGCTTCCTGAAATTGATTTCTAATAATTATGTGCCTTGATTTTTGTTTGATACCCTTATTGCCACCATTTGAAATAATCGTTCAATTATTTTGAATTTGCTATAATTCATTGTAAATCAGTAGTAAATAGGGAGTAAATCCGTAGTTGGTCCGTCATTTTTCCGTTCTGGAACGGATAAACAACGGAGCCACTCCTGGGTTACCCCCGAGCTGCTATGGTATTTGCTGATTTCGGGAAATAGGTTGGAGGATTCAGTGTGGGACTTGAATGGGGATTCTGTGGGTGGGAAATACAGGTTCAATAAATTGATTTCAAGCAATTTCGATGAACGATTATTCGCTAGCATACGTATAATTCGGCGGTGCTCGCAACCTACAGTGGGCCAGTTAGGGCAGGTATTGCATCCCAAAGTAGGCCCTACCGACTGAGATGATGAGCCTCGAAAGAAAAACTCGGCATAGCAAGCTTACTTGCTATGCCGAGCCTATCAAGGTCTGGTAGAAATGATGCCGAAATGGCATTGATATCACTGATACATGAAAAGTGATTTCATTTCTATCAATAAGTGGAATTCATATAACCCGCATTGACGTTATTTGCAATGGGTTCTGCCGCTAGTTAATCCAATGGCCACCTGCAGATTGATTGTGAATCCAGTGGGATGCGACAAGTCGGTTACATGGTTTTGCAAACCCTCCAAATCTAGAGTGGCTTTTCTAAAGTGGTTGTATGTGGCGTACAGTCGAACATTCAGATTCAGGGTGGAATGGTCGCCATTATAATAATCGGGGGAGAAATTCCACGAGTGTACCTGATTATGGATATAGTGGTTGTAGTCGATACCGAAATGCCAGCACCCGTTGCCGGTTCCCATCGAGGAGCCCTCATCCGGCGTGAAATAATAGCCCATCAAACCATAGCCCGCAAATGGTGCCAGGCGCATTCTGTTGTTATCGATGACCGAATAGCCCAAGCTGGTATAGAGATTCAATACGACCAATTCATCATTAGGATATAAATCGTTAATGGAATCTTTTATATTGTATAAATTGGTACGACATCTGGAGCCGCCGATAACCATTGAATTGTTCCAAAAGAAGCGTTTAAATCCTATACCGAAATTCATCGACATGCCCAGACCGTTTCTAAACACATCGCCCAATTGACCGCATACGGCCTGATAACTCATGCCTATAGAGAAATCCCAACGGTATGGGGCATCTACGAAGCCATATTGTTTGGAATCATTGGTAGAGTCCAAACGAGTTTGAACAGTTTGCTCCCAACGGCACAATTCGGCAGTATCAGTTCCTTCGCGGGTGTCCTGATGCACACGGTGGATATCTTCTTCCAAGCGCCGCATTGAACGATCAAACAATTGCTGACGATCGTAAAAAGGAACATTCTGAATATCGTTTTCGAGTTGGCGGCGATAGATTTCAACCAACGCAAAAATGCATTGGTTATAACGCAGAAGTTCGGGCGTACGATAGTTGGTGTCTGCCCATGAATAGAAAGGAGCCATGTGGGCTGAAACATGGGGCTTGGCATACGTTACACCATCAACCTCGTGATACTGTTCATCATCTATCTGGAAATAGTACTCCAAATATGAGCAATGCCCGTCGACAGCACTATTATGGCTGAAATCGTTCCATGTCAAGGGGCCCATATTCCATGTATGAACATAATTTTGAGCACTAACCACATTCGACAGAGCAATACAAAGTATTGAAAATAAGAGAAATTTCTTCATGACATTTTTATTAATATTTTGCAAAGATACGATTTTTATTTCAGACAACGACTTTTTTTTATTCCATACCACACGAATTAGTTCAAAAACAGAAAGCAAAAAAAGAACGCCTCTCCCGAGGGAAAGGCGTTCCATGTATAGAGTAAGCAGAACGCTAGTTGTAGTTGCGTTCGCTTTTGGCGGCATTGTAGAAAATCTTGAATGCGCCGGTGTTACGCAGCTCCTGCTTGATGTCGCTAATAAGACCCATCTTGGTATCCTTGTCAGCCTTAATCGAGAAGGTAACAAAAGGACGGTCGGCCTCGATACGGGCCTGGAACTCATTCTCAACATACAGAGGGATGTCGCTGACTTCTGAAATCTGGTCATTGAGCTGAATACGGCTATCGGTACCGTATTTCTTCTGCCATTCACCCTGCATAGGAGTACCTACGTTGATGTAGCTTACTAAGCTCTTTTTCTCAAGCTTGACAGTTTCAGTAGCCTTAGGCACCTTGATCGTCACATACAGCGAACTTTCACGCATGGTAGTGATGGTCATGAAGAAGAACAGGAGCATGAAAATAATGTCGGACATCGAACCCATATTCAGGGCGGGAGTCTCTTTGGGTTTTTTACCAGTAAATCTTGCCATTATTTGTTCTCTCCTACTTTAGTAGGCTCAGCCTCGGAAATAGCAATGGGGATTGCTTGGTCGATGGCGTCAGCCTGGGTGTCATTAAGGTCTGCGTATTTTCTACCGAACTTCTCAGTAGAGAGTTCGTTTCGCATCTCGTTGATGGCTGCTGTGAGCTCGTTCTGAACGGCTACATACATGTCATACGAGGTACCGCGGTCGTTCTGCAGCGAGATAATACCTTTCGAGATTTTCATCATACCCAGCAGGGGGATCTCCATGTCGATTTTCTCAGGCAGATTATCGTCATTGTTGGGGTTGCCAAGGAACTCCTTAGCACGATCCTTCAGGTCACGAATATCACCTACTTCTCCATTAAAGAGAAGACGGTCCTTGCTGTTGATTTTTACTACGAAGATATTACGCTCCTTGACCTCTGGCTTTTTCTCCTGGGTAGGAGGCAGCGGAGGCGGCAAACGACGTGCAATACCCTGATCTGTGTTGATGTTGGAGACCAAAAGGAAGAAGGCCAACAACAAGAACGAGATGTCGGACATTGAACTGGTGTTTAAGCCAGGTGTTTTTCTTCCCATAGTTTATTTATTTTTCTTTTTCTTGTTAGTTTTGGGCATTACCTCGGTAGCGATAATAGCTACGGTGGCAACAATCACGATCAAGTACACCATGTAGCAGCAAGCGCCAATGAGCTTGGAGCCGCTGGTGGTGAGGCCGTTCTTTTCAAGCAGAGCAATGCTGACATCGGAACCGCTGGAAATCAGATACAGCACTACAACAAGTGCTACAGCTGCAGCAACGCCAATAAGGAATTTCACCAGATTGCCTTTAGAAATGATCGACTTGAACATGAAATAGAGGATTGCGGCAATCGATACTCCGGCGATGCCGAGAAGCAGCCAGAATACGATGTCGAACATAGCCGAATTGCTGACGGTATTCTGAGCGAACAAGAATGCAAATACTGCACACAAGACGCCCAAACCCATCATGCAAAGGGTCAATAATTTATCAGTTTTCTCTTTCATAACAGTTTAAGGAATTTTTTGTTGTTAAATATAATTAGATTCTCCTTATAAC
>JAGHRY010000111.1 GCA_018066145.1 Candidatus Colimorpha merdihippi
AGGAATATTTTTAGTTCACTTTATTATTAACCAAAACGTAATGTGTAATGTTTAAACAATTACAAAAACTTGTCATCCTGCTGGCTATGGCCATGCCTTGGATGGCGAATGCACAAAGTCTCAGCGACTACTCGCTGACGACTGACACAACCACATTTACGTCGATTGTATCTACTGGTACAGCGGTTTCTTTCTCCTCTACCGATGATGGCTACGGCACTTGCACGCTGCCTTTCGCTTTCGGCTTTGGCGAGAGTTCGCTTCCCAGCGGTTCTTCGATTGCTCTTAGCGCCAATGGATTTATCTATCTGGGTGCTAGTTCTGCCTCGGGAACCAGTGCTAGTTATACATCGACGTACAGAACTATCAACCCCATCGTCAATCAGGACGCCCACATCGGCCGTTACTCCGGTTCGGGTGCCTATTATGAGTACGATGCTGCCAATGGCGTGTTCACCATTGAGTATCACCTTTTGGGCCTTTACAGCTCGCCCTATGGCGAATACTCGTTCCAGGTAAAACTCCACTCCAATGGCGATATGGAGCTCGTTTACGATACCGTCAATATCAGCTCGGCTTCGCCTACGCTCCGCACCTTCTTCTGGGATGCTCCCAACAACGACCTCGTGATGCTTTCCGGTCCTTGGGCTTCGCCCACCATGGTCACTTCGGCCGTTTCTAGACCTACCTCCAATTTGCCTGTTCACGGTCTCCGTTATTATTTCCACCGTCCCGTTGTTACCTGCCCCAAGCCGGTGCAGGTGTCTGTGACGGATTTGAACGCCACCCAGGCCACCATCAGCTGGGTTGATACCAACGCCAGCGTTTCTTCTTGGATGTTCTACTGGTATCCCTCTGATACCATTGCCAACATCGATTCCATGCTTCTCAACGACACTAGCTACACCCTCACTTCGCTTTACCCCAATACCGCTTACACCGTATTGGTGGCTTCTATGTGTTCTGCAAACGAAATGAGTATTCCTCGTGCCAAAATCTTCGTTACCCCCTGTCTTCCCATCGAGCACGATTCGCTGCCTTATAGCTATGGTTTCGAGGGCACCGGCACCGGCACTGACGCACCCATCGACAACTGCTGGACTAAGGGTGTAGAGGGTTCTACCACTCCTTATCCCTATCCTTCTACTTCCTACGCACATAGCGGTTCTGCTTCGCTCTACATGTACAGCTATTCCACTGTTCGTGACTGGGCTTCTCTTCCTCAGTTTGAAGACAGCGTCAACACGCTTCAAATTTCATTTTGGGCTAAGCGTAGCGGCACTTCCTACGACGGATGGATTAGCGTAGGTGTGATGAGTGACCCCAACGATCCTGCTACTTTCGAGCGCATCGCTTTGGTTCAGCCTACACCTGGCACTACCGACTGGTGCTATTTCGAAATTCCGCTGGCAGGTTATCATGGCACCGGCAGTTTCATCACCATCATGAACGACGTCCCTCCCGCAGGTGCATATAGCTATAACTATGTTTATGTGGACGATGTCACTGTTGATGAACTCCCCACCTGTATAGCTGTTGACAATCTCCGCACCGAATATGCTGGTACCGATACTCTGGTAATTGCATGGACTCCCCTTGGAGACGAGTCGCAATGGCTGGTCAATGTTGGCTCTACCGAGTATACTGTTTTTGATTCTACCATCACCCTCACCGATCTGAATCCCGCCACAGGCTATCAGATTACTGTGTACGCTCTCTGCGATGGTGATGATACTTCCAGCGCTCGCACAATCAACGCTCGTACCTCCTGCCCCGAATATATCAATATTCCTTATTTTGAGGATTTCGAAACCATGCCCATGGTCGGAAACTATCCCAAACCCCTTTGCTGGGGAACTGCTTGCTATTCTGGCACCACTTATCCCTACCTCACTACCAGCTACAATAGCACAGTCTCACTGTATATGTACAACTATTATGAAAGCTCGTATGCCAATTACCGCACCATGGCTTCCCTCCCCGCAGTGGACACCAATGTCAATCCTATTCGCAATCTCGAGCTTACCTTCAATGGTTTTGCTACCTCAAGCTCCACTGGCACTTCATACCCCCGTACTGTTATCGTGGGCGTTTGCTCCGTTGCTGGTGACTACAGTACTTTCGTAGGTGTTGATACCATCACCAATCTCCCCTATGGTCACAAGGAAGAATATACTGTCAGCTTCAGCAACTATACCGATACGGGTATGTACATCACCTTTGTTGCTGGTCCTGAAAACACTTCCGCAGCCTCTTATCAGTATTCTTATGTAGGCATCGACGACATTTATCTCGGCGTGGCCCCTACCTGCCCCAAAGTGCTCGACCTGCATGCTACAGCAATCACCTCCGATTCCGTATACCTTGCATGGTCCGACACCAGCGCCAATGGCGGCACCTACCATATTATCTATGGTCCAGAAGGTTTCAATATGGACGATGAAGATGTGGCTTCCGAAACAGTTTACGACACCCTAGTCGAAATCGGCGAACTGAATCCCGACACTCGCTACGAGTTCTATGTATACAATGATTGTAGCGGCGACAGCAGCCGTTTCGTTAAACTCATTGTACGCACCGCTTGCACCCCCTTCGATAGCCTGCCTTATTTCTACGGTTTCGAGGACGCTAGCGGCACTGGAACCACGGCCTCCATCAACTCCTGCTTTACCAAGTACTGCAGCTACAGCCCGGAATATCCTTATCCCGACCTTACAGCCGCTTCTGGTCGCTATGGTCTCTATTTCTACAACTACAACTATAGCGGTACTGATTACTCCTATTTGGCTATGCCCCTCTTCAACCACCAGCTCGATAGCCTGCAGCTCAAGTTCAAGATGCGTCGTTACTACGACTATTCCTACAACTACTACAACTACAGCATGAAGGTGGGTGTGATGACCGATCCTACCGACATCACCACCTTTGAAGAAATTGGCACCTACACCGCCACCAACGCCATTACCTGGGACAGCTTCACCGTTTACCTGGCTTCCTACACTGGCAATGGCCGCTATATCGCATTTAAAGATGCTTCTAACACCACTGCTTACATTACCCATCTCCTCCTCGATGATATCGAGGTCGACTTTGCTCCCGAGTGCGGTCCTGTCAGCGATCTCGCTATTGAGGCCGGCACCTATTCTGCTATTGTTAGCTGGAATCCTAGCTCAGTAGGCGAATACAATGGCGCCACTGTCGAGTATCAGGACACTGCTACCGGCAACTGGACCACCATCAACACCACCGACTCTATTGCTGTTATCACTGGTCTCAACCCCGAGCAGTATTATCCCATCCGCGTCACCAATATTTGCTCCGATGGTACTGGACTTCCTGTCTCTGGCAGTTTCGAGACCAAGGCCATTCCTTGCGGTGTTATGGATAGCTCCAACCTCATCGATGCCACCATCGGCACCGGTACCGGCACTTCCACCTACATCCCCTCATATTCCTTCTACAATTATGGCTACAGTCAGCAGATCTTTACTCCTAGCGAAATCAACGCTCCCGACTCGGGCGCTTTGATTACTAAGATTTATCTGCAGGTGGGCTCTGTTGCCCAGTCTCGTAACTGGAGCATCTATCTCACCCAGGTCACCGACTCGGTCATCAACAACTGGCTCTCTATTGGCAGTGCTTCCCCCGTATGGACTGGTATGACCAACTTCACCCCCAACAGCTGGAACGAAATCGAGCTTACCACTCCTTTCTTCTATGATGGTACCAGCCCCCTCATGCTCACCGTCGACGATAACACGGGCAGCTATGTCTCGGGCAACTCCTTCCTCACTTCTCCCGCATGGTCTAACTCCGCAAGATATGCTTATGGCGACGGCACCAACTACAACCCCGCCACTATGCCCAGCTCTACGGATACCTACTATAGCCTCAATGTTCGCAATAATGTCCGCTTCTTCGGCGGCTCTTGCACCGCTTTGGCTACCTGCCTTGCTCCTGTAGCTATGGTTACCGACGTTACTCCTTTCACCACCACCGTTTCTTGGGCTCCCGGCAATGACGAGACCTCATGGAGCTGTGCTTATAAGAGAAATGGCGATGCTGACTTTACCTATGCTGGTCAGTCTGCTTCAACCTCTTTCACCTTCACCGGCCTCCAGGCTGGCAGCCAGTATAAGTTCCGCATCTACACCCATTGCGCTACAGACTCTCTCTACACCGAGGTTGAGGCTACCACTGAGTGTGCAATGATTACCGTATTCCCCTTCTTTGAGAATTTCAACAACTGGGGCAACAGTTCCATTCCTACCTGTTGGAGCAACGAAGGCGGCTATAGCGGCTATCCCTACACCCAGAGCTCTTACAACTACGGCCCTGGTAGCGGCTATTCGATGTACTTCTATTGCTGGCGTGGCGGCGGATATATCTCCCGCCTCACCCTTCCCGAAATAGACACTACTGTTCAGCCCATCCGCAACCTGCAGCTCTACTTCCAGGCTCTCCAGTCCTATACTGGCTATGTCAACAACATCGAAGTGGGTGTCCAAACCGACATTAACGACAACAATACTTACACCCCCGTCGATACCGTTTACTTCCCCGCTGGTGCTCTCACCGGCGTTTGGTATGATTTCGAAGTGCCCCTGAACAACTACAGCGACACCGGTACCTTCATCACCATCCGTACAAATACCACCTCTGATTACACTTATTTCTACCTCGATGATCTTATCATCGAGACTATCCCCGATTGTCAGCGTCCTGCCGATCTCGTGCTTGACACTGCCACCACTACCACTTTCACCTGCCATTGGAACGAGCGCGGTAGCGCTAACGAATGGGTTGTCGAGTATGGCCGCCACGGCTTCACTCCTGGCACCGGCACCCGTGTGATTGCTACCAGCAACCCCTTCACCGTCACCGGCGTTCCCAGCAGCTATAGCGGCGAGTTCTACGTCTATTCTATCTGCGGCCCCGGCGACACCAGCATGGCTAGCCGTCACGCTTGCGATTTCTACACCACTCAGATTCCCGCTACCATTCCTTACGCTTACAATTTCGAGGACGATGCCGAGTTCAACAATTGGCAGACCAGCACCAACGATCCTACCGTCGCTTGGTATCGTGGCAATGCTACTGCTGCCGAAGGCAACTACTCCATGTATGTTTCCACCGACCAGGGTGCCACCGTTGGCAACTATGGCTTCTCTTCCGTAATCAACACCACCATCTATCGCGATTTCGATTTCGGTACTGTTGATACCTCCTTCGAGATTTCCTTCAAGGCTAAGTGCGGCGGTACCATTACCGCTCAGTACGATGCTATTATGGTATTCCTCGTCGATGCTGTCGATCCTGTGATTTCGTCCAACTCCAACATTACTGCTCCTTGGGGCAATGTCAACGATCTCTATCAGATTGCCACCTTGCATCTCGATACCACATGGCGTGTCTATCGCGGCTCGCTCGATACCATCAGCGGCGTTCATCGCATTGCCTTCTTCTGGTTCAACCAGAACACCGCTTCTTATGGCTATCTCGGCGGCCCCGGCGCTATCGACGATATCCATATCGACTATGCTAGCTGCGTACGACCCTACAATCTCGACACTATGGCTGTTGGTTCTACCACTGCTCAGCTCCATTGGGATGGTCCTGCCAGCGAAACCTATCGCGTGGCTTACCGCACCGTGGGAGCTCCCGCTAGCACCAACCAATATC
>JAGHRY010000212.1 GCA_018066145.1 Candidatus Colimorpha merdihippi
GTTACAATTGATATTGTGAAAGTTAATAATAATAAATAATATAATATATGAGACAAAGTAAAGTAGGTCTCGACTTCGAAAAAGTTGAGCATGCACGCGGAGTGGCAAAGAAAATTGCCGATCAGGTGCAGGATTTTGTGGGCAATTACACCACCGTTGCTGTGGAACGAACCATCTGCCGCCTTCTCGGTATCGATGGTATTGACAGCAATGAGGTGCCCCTGCCCAATGTTGTTGTTGACGACATCAAGAGCAAGGGCCTTCTTGGCCAGGGCGTGTGCTATTTTATCGGCAACGCAATTATCGAAATCGGCAAAACTCCCCAAGAGATTGCCGAGGCTATCAGCGAGGGAAAATTGGACATTGCAACCCTTCCCGTTCATCCTGCAGAAGATATTAAGAATGCCCTCCAGCCTTATATCGACGAAACCATCAACCGTATCCGTACTCGCCGCCAGCGCCGCGAACATTACATCGACACCATTGGTGAAGGAAGCAAGCCTTATCTTTATATCATTGTGGCCACAGGTAATATTTATGAGGATGTAATCCAGGCACAGGCTGGCGCACGCCAGGGAGCCGATATCATCGCCGTAATCCGCACCACGGGTCAGAGCTTATTGGACTATGTTCCTTACGGCGCCACCACCGAAGGATTCGGCGGCACGTTCGCCACTCAGGAGAACTTCCGCATCATGCGTAAAGCATTGGACGAAGTTGGCGAGGAGGTTGGCCGTTACATCCGCCTCTGCAACTACTGCTCCGGCCTCTGCATGCCCGAAATCGCTGCCATGGGCGCCCTCGAGGGCTTGGACGTAATGCTCAACGATGCATTGTACGGAATCTTGTTCCGCGATATCAATATGCAGCGTACACTTGTTGACCAGTATTTCAGCCGCATTATCAACGGATTTGCCGGCGTCATCATCAACACTGGCGAGGACAACTACCTCACCACCGCCGATGCATTTGAAGAGGCCCATACCGTGCTTGCATCAGACTTCATCAACGAGCAGCTGGCATTTGCTGCCGGACTTCCCGAAGAGCAGATGGGCTTAGGCCACGCCTTTGAGATGGATCCCCAGCTTGAGAACGGATTCCTTTACGAACTTGCTCAGGCTCAGATGCTGCGCGAAATATTCCCCAACGCTCCTCTCAAATACATGCCGCCAACCAAATTTATGACCGGTAATATTTTCCGCGGCCATATCCAGGATGCGCTCTTCAACATTATCGGACAATGGACTCACCAGGGCTTGCAGCTGCTCGGTATGCCTACCGAAGCAATCCATACTCCCTTCATGAGCGACCGCTACCTATCTATCGAGAACGCAAAATATATCTTCAACAACATGAAGAGCATTGGCGAAGAGGTAGAATTCAAAGAGAACGGCATTGTGCGCAACCGAGCCAAAGAGGTTCTTGACAAGGCCACCAGCCTCCTTGAAGCCATGGAGCAGGAAGGCTTGTTCTCGGCATTGGAAAAAGGAATCTTTGCCGACGTCAAGCGTCCCAAGAACGGCGGTAAGGGCCTCGATGGCGTCACCCTCAAGGCCGACGCCTATTTCAACCCCTTTGTTGAACTCATGAAAGGTAAAAAATAAAAAAAGAACAAATTGTGGCGCATCTACGCAGAATCTCCTCTCAAGGAAATCGGAACCGATAGACACACCACACCTAAATCATAAAGAAAAATGAGCGAAGGATTGTATTCAATGGAGGCTAAGGATTTCGACAAAACCTTAGACCTTACCAAAATAAAGCCTTACGGCGACACCATGAATGATGGTAAAACCCAGCTGAGTTTTACCCTGCCCGTGCCCAACGGAGATGAGGCTATCGAGGCAGCCAAACAGCTGATGAAGAAAATGGGATTCGAGAATCCTCTTGTGGTTTACACCAAAGAACTCACCGAGGGTTTCACTTTCTTCAACTGCTACGGCAGCTGCACCCACACTGTCGACTACACCACTATCCATGTGCCCAAGGTCGAAAGCGATAAAATGGAAATGCACGAGTGCGACGAGTATATCCGCGAAAATATCGGCAGAAAGATTGTGATCGTGGGAGCCAGCACCGGCACCGACGCACACACTGTGGGTATCGACGCCATCATGAACATGAAGGGCTATGCAGGCCACTACGGCTTGGAACGCTACGACATGATTGATGCCTACAACCTCGGCAGCCAAGTGCCCAACGAGGAATTTATAGCAAAGGCCATCGAGTTGAATGCCGACGCACTTATCGTCAGCCAAACAGTCACTCAAAAGGATGTACACATCAAGAACCTCACAGAGTTAGTCGAAATGCTTGAGGCCGAAGGTCTGCGCGACAAAATCATCCTCATCTGCGGCGGTCCCCGTATCAGCCACGAATTGGCCAAGGAGCTCGGATACGATGCCGGCTTTGGCATGAATACCTATGCCGACGATGAGGCCTCCTATATAGCACAGGAAATGGTAAAACGTGGAATGAAATAATCATTCCGCTTCGCGATTCAACTGAAAATCGAAAAAATAACAAACTAAATAATAATAACAATGGAAAAAAGCGAAATTAAACCCTTTATCGCCCGTCGTGCAGCCAAAGAGCTCAAAGATGGTGATGTCGTTAATCTGGGTATCGGCCTCCCTACCCTTATCCCCAACTTCCTTCCTGAAGGTGTAAGCGTTATCCTCCAGTCCGAAAACGGTATGATCGGCATGGGCCCCAACCCCGCTGAGGGTGAAGAAGACCCCTTCCTGATTAACGCAGGTGGCGGATATATCACCTATGCTGAAGGAGCCAGCACTTTCGATAGCGCCACCTCTTTTGGCATTATCCGCGGCGGCCACGTCAACGTGTCGGTACTCGGTGCCATGCAGGTTGACGAAGAAGGCGACCTTGCCAACTGGATGATTCCTGGCAAAAAAACTCCGGGTATGGGTGGTGCAATGGATCTGCTCGTTGGTGCCAAGAAGGTGATTCTTGCCATGGAGCACACCGCAAAAGGCAATCCTAAAATTCTCAAGAAATGCACTCTTCCCCTTACTGCTAAGGGCCAGGTGAACATGATTATCACCGAAATGGGTGTAATGGAAATCACTCCCAAGGGCATCGTACTCACCGAAATCAACCCCGAGTTTACCGTTGAGCAGGTGCAGGCAGCCACCGAGGCTACCCTTATCATTTCTCC
>JAGHRY010000103.1 GCA_018066145.1 Candidatus Colimorpha merdihippi
AATATATACTATGCAAAGTTACGATTTTTTTTTCACATAAAAGCAAAAAAATATCTTCGGCTTATCGTTTTTATAAAATCAGCTATCGAATGCGGCACTCTTGCCTCCTTTTACAGTCCCTCTTGCATCCTTTTACTGTCCTTCTTGCATCCACGAGCAGTTTCTTTTGCGACACTCCTTCTCGACGCTCGAGTGAGCAAATCCCATAATTTGAAATGCTATTTTTCTTTCTTATCTTTTTCCCCCGAAGCCCAGCCTACCCGATTCGATATGATTATTCGGGATGCATTTTAAGTTTTTCCCCCATTTCATTTTGAAGAATATCGATTAACGAATTCACTCCTTCATCCGATTCGACTATTTCGTCCCTGTTTTGTTCGTCCGCAGGCACCAAAAATCAATTCTTGCGTTCGAATATGGGTCGTTCGAGTTTCGTCGCACCTTCGCTCCCACTTCGCTGTGGCTTCGCTATTTAGACGAAGAACTATCAAAACCAACCACAACTCACCTCCTTGCAAGGAAGCAGGCACAAGGACTCAAGCAAGCTAACGCCCTCATCCTCTCCCAAAAGCTTTTTTTATCAAAAAAAACATAAAAGAAACCGACCTTTACGTTGCAAAAAAATATTAAAAACGCCCTGCCGAATATATTTTTTCCTTACAATTGAAAAAAAAAATGTACCTTTGCAAAATTTTAAATCACAATAGTAAATAAACATATTTATATATTATGTATACAGATACCACTAAATTCATAGGCGAAGGCCTTACTTACGATGACGTGCTCTTGGTGCCGTCTTATTCCGAGATTATCCCCCGCGAAGTAACTGTAGCTAGCCGTTTTTCTCGCAACATCCAGCTGAACATGCCCCTCGTTTCGGCCGCTATGGACACCGTAACCGAGGCTGCTGTAGCCATCGGTATGGCGCAAGAAGGTGGTATCGGTGTTCTGCACAAAAACATGTCCATCGAGCGTCAGGCCAACGAGGTCCGCAAGGTGAAACGTGCCGAAAACGGCATGATTATCGACCCCGTCACACTTTCGAAAGACGCCCTCGTAAAGGATGCCCTCAAACTTATGCATGAGTATGGCATCGGCGGCATTCCCATTGTTGACGAAAACCGCACCCTCATCGGCATGGTCACCAACCGCGACCTCCGTTTCGAGCGCAACATGGAGCGCCCCCTTTCGGAAATCATGATCACCAAGCTCATCACCACTCATGTGGGCACCACCTTTGCCGAAGCTACCGACATCCTGCAGCAGCACAAAATCGAAAAGCTCCCCGTGGTAAACGACGAAGGTCAGTTCATGGGCCTCATCACCTATCGCGACATCATGAAGACCAAGGAGCGCCCCCTGGCTTGCAAGGACATCAACGGCCGTCTCTGTGTTGCTGCCGGCGTAGGCATCACCCCCGACATGATGGACCGCGTGGATGCATTGGTAAAAGCCGGTGCTGACGCCATCGTGATCGATACCGCCCACGGCCACAGCAACAACGTGGTTACCGCATTGAAGAAAGTGAAAGCCCAATACCCCAATATCGACGTAGTAGTTGGCAACATTGCCACCGGCGATGCCGCCATCATGCTGGCCGAAGCTGGTGCTGATGCTATCAAAGTAGGTATCGGACCCGGAAGCATCTGCTCCACCCGTATCGTTGCCGGTATCGGTGTGCCCCAGCTCACCGCTATTTGCGAATGCGTTGGCGCCCTCAAATCCAAAGGCTACGATGTGCCCATCATCGCCGACGGCGGCATCCGCTATAGCGGTGATGTGGTAAAGGCCCTGGCTGCCGGTGCCAGCACCGTTATGATTGGTTCCCTTGTGGCTGGTGTCGAAGAGGCTCCTGGCGACACCATCATCTTCGAAGGCCGCAAATTCAAGTCTTATCGCGGCATGGGTTCGCTCGAAGCCATGCAATGCGGCTCCAAGGATCGCTACTTCCAAGATAAAGAGACCGATGCCAAGAAACTGGTTCCCGAAGGCGTTGTTGGCCGCGTGCCCTACAAAGGCACCCTCAGCGAAGTGCTTTACCAGCTCGTCGGCGGCTTGAAGGCAGGCATGGGTTACACCGGTTCTAAGGACATTCCCACCCTCCAAAAAGCCAAATTCATCCGCATTACTGCTGCCGGTGTTGCCGAAAGCCACCCCCACGACATCACCATTACACGCGAAGCCCCCAACTATTCTAGATAATATTTTCATGATGGGTTCTGTTCTTGCATCGCAAAACAGAACCCATACATTTTGATAAAAACAAAGAATATTCCTTTTTATTCCCTATGAAAAAAATCTTTGTCCTGCTAGTCCTTTCTGTAGCATCATTATGTGCCGTTGCTCAATCCTCCGACCCCGTGGTATTCGAAATCAATGGCAAGCCATATTACAAATCCCAATTCATGAAGGACTTCTACCAGTCTATTGGTAAAGACCCTGCTGCCGCCCCCACGGCCTGCACATACGAAAAACGCAAAGCCCTTGAGGAATATGTGCAACTCTATGTCAATTTCCAAGCCAAAATTACCGATGCTTATGCTATGGGGCTTGACACCGTTTCCTCTTTAAAGAAAGAACTGGCCACCTACCGCAAGGAGCTGGCAGCCCCCTACCTGATTGACTCTGCCACCCTTCAGACCCTTCTGCGCGAGGCTTACGACCGCCACCATTATGTGCTCCATGCTGCCCACCTTTTGGTGCCCTGCATCGAAAGTGCCTCCCCCGAAGATACATTAAAGGCCTACAAACACGCCATGCAACGCTACGAGGAAGCATTGAAAGCCAGTGATTTCTACACCGTTGCCCAAGCCGAGATGAAGGAGCAGCGCTCCAACGACCGCGACCCTCTGGTAAGAGAGAAGGCCAACGAAATCAATCCAATGGAAGGCGATCTGGGCTGCTTTTCGGTTTTCGACATGATTTATTCTTTCGAATCTGCTGCTTATACCATGCAGCCCGGCGAGGTGTCAAAACCCGTCCGCAGCCGCTACGGCTACCATATCATCAAACTTTTCGATCGCTATAAATATTATGGTAAAGCACAGCTGGCTCACATTTGGGTTTCGGAAAACGACCCCAACGCCAAAGGTAAGATCAACATGGCATACCGCCAATTGCAAGAAGGTACCGATTTTGGCGTAGTAGCCAAAGACTATAGCGACGACCGCACCACTTCCTCCAACGGCGGCATCATGCCCGAGCTGCTCCACAACCAGCTGCCTTACGCCTATGTCGAACAAGTTTCCAAAGGATTAAAGGTCAACGAATACACCCAGCCCTTCCAAACCCGTTTCGGCTGGCATATCATCAAGCTTCTCAAACAGGAGACCATGCCCGAATTCGAAAGCATGATTCCCTACTACCGCTCCCGCATGACCCGCGGCGAACGTGCCAACAAACCCCAGCACATCTTTGTTGAACAATGCAAAAAACAGTACAATTTTGTTGACTATACCCAGCAGGTGGTATCCAAAAAGGGCAAAGGCAAGAATGCAAAAATCACTTATGCCGCCAGCCTCGACAATATCCGCAAGATTGTTACCGACTCGGTCTTCTCGGCCATCTTCAACTACGATTCTAACGAGATTACCGACATGCGTCCGCTTTTCAAAATCGGCAACCGCGAATTCAATTCCCGCCAGTTTGCACGCCACATGTACAAACATAAGACCGTCCACCAACTCTGCAACCTCGACATCTTCGTAAGAGACCGCTACAAGGAATTTGTTGACGACATGGTGCTCCAATATGCCGACGACCACCTAGAAGAAGACAATGCCGAATTCGGCAACCTGATCAACGAATACCGTCATGGCCTGATGATCTTCAGCTACAACGACCAGATGGTATGGTCTAAAGCAGTAAAGGACAGCCTCGGTTTTGAAGAATTTTATCAAAAAGCCAGCCTCACCCACAACTACAACGACACCAACGATGCCGTTTATTTCTGGAACGAACGTGCCCGCACCAATGTCTTCACCATCACCGACAGCACCATTCTCAATCGCAAAAGCATTGAGAAAATCATCAAGAAAGCCACTCAGAAAGGCTGGAGCAGCAACGACCTCCGTAATCAACTGGCAGCAAAATGCGGCAAAAAGATTGACGGCAGCTCTATTGTTTCCAACCAGCTGATGTATTTCGAGCAGGGCAATCAAAATGTGCTTTCTGCCAACGAATGGCGTGCCGGAAGCTACATCCATGTTTCCGACAGCGGTTTCAAAGTCTACATGGTGGAGAAAATCCTTGCCCCTGAACTCAAAACCAGAGAAGAGGCTCGCGGTTTCTACCTCAATGATTACCAAAACTATCTGGAAGAGCAGAACAATGCAGCTCTTCGCAAAAAATACAATATCGTCATCCACCAGGATGTTGTAGACGAAATCACCTACTAGCATCCCCTGGCTCTATCGACCATATCTGTGACAATAATAACGCCAAAAATGAAGAAGTTATTCATCATTATTACTGCCTTGCTGCCCATGGTTATGTTTGCACAAAACCAGCAGCATAGGCAGGTGGTCGACGGCATTGTGGCCGTCGTTGGAAAAACAATCATCAAAACCTCCGATATCGAGCAGGCCTATTCCCAAGTTCGCCTGCACCAAGGTTTGGAGAACGGCTATTCCGAACGCTGCAGCCTGCTCGAAAGCATGCTTATCAACAAATTGCTCGTTCATAAAGGCCTCGTCGACAGCGTTGAGGTGGATGACGAACAAGTGGAAAAGCAGGTCACTTATTACCTCAATATGGCCATTCGACAGGCTGGCGGAAAAGAGAAGTTGCGCGATGTTTTCCATTCCAGCTACGACGAACTGCACGACCAGTATTTCGACCTTCTGCACGAACGTATGCTCAGCCAGCGTGTCGAATACCAACTTACCAACAACGTAAAAGTCACCCCCGCCGAAGTGTCTGCCTATTATTCCAAGTATAATGCCGACAGCCTTCCCGAGATTCCCACACAGTACGAAGTGTCAGAAATCGTTATCGAACCCACCATCAGCGAAGCCGAACGCGACCGTGTTCGTGGCGAACTGGCCGAACTGCGTGAGCGAGTCCTAAAAGGCGAAAAATTCTCTATGCTGGCAAAACTCTATTCCCAAGATCCCGGCTCTGCTGCCAAAGGTGGCGAAACAGGTTTTACCGGACGCGGACAGTGGGTTAGCGAGTTCGAAGCAGCCGCCTTTGCCCTCAAACCCGGCGAGGTATCCCCTATCATCGAAACCCAATATGGATTCCATATCCTCCAGCTTATCGAACGCCGTGGCAATACTGTCAACTGCCGACACATTTTGCTCCAGCCAAAAACTTCTTCTGACGATTTGCTCCGGGCACGTATTACCCTCGACAGCCTTGCCATCGAAATCCAGCAAGGACATATCACCTTTGAAGCCGCTGCCCAACAGTATTCTACCGGGGTAAGCAAAGCCCAAGGCGGCGCTGTCACCAACCCCATGTCGGGCAACTATCGTTTCGACAAGGAATCATTCTCGCAGCTTTACCCCAACATCGGCATTGTGGCCATGGAAGAAGGCGAAATTTCTACCGCCTCCCCCATAGTTACCGAGGACAATAAGAGCGCCTACTGCCTTATCAAGGTCTCTCGCAAAATTCCCGCCCATAAAGCCAACCTAACCGACGATTACGACCGCATCCACGGAGCCTGCCTCCAAGAAGCAAAAACCAAAAAAGTTGTCGAATGGGCCAACCGAATGGTCAAAACCACCTATATTCGCATTTCCGACGAATACAAGGATTGTCCCAACTTCCGCGTAAACTGGCCTAGATAATTTTTCCGCAAAACATTCAACACCATTATCTCATGTCTGACTCCGAGTTACTAAACTCTTTTGTTAACCAATATCATAGCCTTAAAGACGAAATCGGCAAGGTAATCGTTGGCCAAAACGAGGCTGTAAACAGCTTGTTGGTCTCTATCTTCACAGGCGGACACTGCCTGCTGGTTGGCGTGCCCGGACTGGCAAAGACCCTTATGGTAAACACCCTTTCAAAGGCCCTGGGCCTTGACTTTAGCCGCATCCAGTTCACCCCCGACCTCATGCCCTCCGACATCACCGGTTCAGAAATCCTTGACGAGAACCGCCATTTCCAATTCATCAAAGGACCCATCTTTGCCAATATCGTTCTTGCCGACGAAATCAACCGCACCCCGCCTAAAACCCAGGCTGCCTTGCTCGAAGCCATGCAGGAACGTTCCGTTACCGTTTCAGGCAAAAGCTATCCCTTGCCTGCTCCATTCTTTGTTTTGGCAACACAAAACCCCATCGAGCAGGAAGGTACCTATCCCCTGCCCGAGGCTCAATTGGACCGATTCATGCTGAATATCCGCATGGACTATCCTTCCTTTAGCGAAGAGCTGGATATCGTAAAAGGAACCACATCTGGCCATGCGGCATCAGTCAACTGCATCCTATCGGCCGAACAGATATTGCAATATCAGGATGTCATTCGCCGAATGCTGGTGCCCGACAACGTGTGCGAGTATGCCGTACGGCTCTCCACCTCCACACGTCCCGGATCCGACAAAGCCTCTTTGGCTACCAAATACCTCACATGGGGTGCCGGTCCCCGCGCATCGCAATACCTTGTTATGGGAGCCAAAACCCATGCCGCAATGCAAGGCAAGTATTCCCCCGATATCGAAAATATCCAAGCCGTGGCTGTGGAAGTGCTTCGCCACCGCATTGTGCGCAACTACTATGCCGAGGCTGAAGGCATTTCAACCGAGGATATCGTTGCCGAACTGATACGCCAGAAATAGGCCTGCCACAGTTTTTATTTTTGAACAAATATGCCACCTACCATGAGAAGATTAATTGTTGTTCTATTTTTATTGACCGGAATCAATCTTTGCGCACAAAATTCGCGCCTCCACATTCCGTCGGAAAAGCCTATCAAGCCCAAAGATCTACCCATGGCTTGGAACAACCCTGAGGTATTCTGCCTGCAACTCTTCTTCGACGACAACGACAGCGCCTATCGCGAACGCGACCTGGACCTGCTCGACTCGGCCTACCTCATTGGTTTCGACCGCACCAATCCCCGCCTCTACACCCTCACTATCGAAGCCTTCGGAACAGCATATAATAATGATATCATGCGCGCGCGCGTAGAATCTGTATATCGATACTTCACCATGCGCGGTAGAGAGGTAATGCCGGTACGGTATGCCTATAACCCCATTCATTGCTCATGCCATGGCGACACCACCGAGCTGGTACGCTTCGAAGTGCCTACCGACAAACAGATTTACGACTGTATCGAACTTCCCGACAGCCGCAAAATCCTCCAACCCAATCTCCGGCTAGAAAACTCGGTATTGGTCACCTTCCGACACGACCCCATCGAATGCCTGGGAGGCAATAGCGGATGCTATCTTCCTGCGCAGGACAGCAATATTCGTGCCTACTACA
Source organism: Candidatus Colimorpha merdihippi (assembly GCA_018066145.1). Classification (GTDB taxonomy): domain Bacteria; phylum Bacteroidota; class Bacteroidia; order Bacteroidales; family P3; genus Colimorpha; species Colimorpha merdihippi. The sequence continues at coordinate 7,440 of JAGHRY010000103.1, forward strand.
CCCAAGTCATTCTCAAAAAAGGGTCCATCTATGCGGTCGAGAATACCAAAGATGCTTGTCCGCCCCCAGTTCAACTTACCATCGAACAACACCTCGACGTACAACAAGTTGTCGACAAATACGCCCTCGTCCCCCACCGCCGCCAAATCATCCTTCCGGTAGGCTACATCGTATTACGCTCCAGCTTCAACCGCCAACCCGGCGAGTGCGAATACCTTTCCGACTCCATCTATGTTCGATTCCCCGTTACCGAAGAGCAAATCGAGTCGGGACTACGCATCTTTGCTAAAAAATACAACGACCGGGGCATAGCCGAATTCAAATCCGTCCCCACCAAAAGAGTCAAAGGCGGAGCGGTACTTCAAATCCAGGGAGCCATCAATCCCACCATGTTCGACACCATCTACCTGGCCAAAAGAATCAATGAAGACGAAATAGCCAAATACCTCTACCCTGCCGATTCGCCTACCGAACAAGGTGCCGTCACTCTGCTTATAAAAGGCGAAGAACGCTATTTCAAACCATTCAAAGTCAACGGCAAAGGGGGATACGAATATAAAAAGCCCTTCCGCAGCATGCTGCGAATCATCGAATCGGAAGACGAAGAGAACCCCAACAACTCCAAGGACCTCTTCCGCAACGACAACGACGAAGCTCTCGACGAATAAAAAAGCCGAATAGCCCCTTTACCCATCATTCTTAACCGAAAACAATACACATTTTTTCCACAAGTCAAATGGCTTACTTACAAACTGATGTGACCAAAGTCACCACCCATGTGTTACAGAACATGAAAACCAATGGCGAAAAAATCGCCATGCTTACCGCATACGATTATTCCATGGCGAAACTGCTGGATGCCACCAAAATCGATGTCATTTTGGTAGGCGACTCCGCTGCCAATGTTATGGAAGGATATGACACCACACTCCCCATCACCCTCGACGAGATGATCGTATATGCAGCCTCTGTCAAACGTGCCGTCAAACGTGCCCTTTTGGTTGTCGACATGCCCTTTGGTACCTACCAGGGCAATTCCAAACAAGCCCTGGCATCTGCCATCCGCATCATGAAGGAAACGGGCGCCGATGCCGTAAAACTAGAGGGCGGCGAAGAGGTTTTAGAGTCCATCTGCCGCATCCTTACTGCCGGCATTCCTGTGATGGGACACCTTGGACTAACCCCGCAAAGCATCAACAAATTCGGCACCTACGCCGTGCGTGCCACCGGCGAAGAAGAAGCCCAACAGCTCATCCACAACGCCCATATTCTTGAAGAAGCAGGCTGTTTCAGCCTGGTATTGGAAAAAATCCCCGCCAAACTTGCCACCCAGGTAACGCAGGAAATCAAGATACCCACCATAGGCATTGGTGCCGGCAACGGTACCGATGGACAAGTGCTGGTTCTGCAAGACATGCTCGGCATCACCCAGCAGTTCAAGCCCCGATACCTTCGACAGTATGGCACATTTGGAGCCGATATCAGCAATGCCGTCCGCCAGTACATCAGCGATGTAAAAAGCCACGATTTCCCCAACGAAAAAGAGCAATATTAAGGCTTCTTTCACATCCGTTATCAAACCACCACGCAAATTCAACGATAACGTATATTAAAAAAATGAAGCGAGACTCAACCCTGAGCCTCGCTTCGTTACATAATAAGTGACGACAAAAGTCACCAATAGTCTGCAAAAAAATTATTTCTTCTTTGGTGTGGGATCAGTAGTAAGACCTATGCCGAGTTTTTTGAAAATCTTTTGATCCACCTCGCTCAGCATCACGGTAGCATGGGCCTGACATCCTTTCAGCTGAGGCAGCATCTCCAAAGCACGTCCGCAGTTCTCGTTCGTAAGGCTGAGCATCGATAGTGCCACCAATACCTCATCCGTGTGAAGACGGGGATTATTGCCGTGCAGCAGGTTGATTTTTGTATGCTGGATAGGCTCGATAATCTTTTGTGCAATGAGTTTTACACCATGGTCGATGCCGGCAAGATGCTTGGTAGCATTCAGCAGCAAAGCAGCGCAAGGACCCAGCAAATCGCCGCTATGGGCAGTAATAATGGTACCGTCGGCCAGTTCGATAGCAGCTGCGGGAGCCTGCTCTTTTTCGGCACGCTCACGGGCAGCCACAGTAGTGCGGCGGTCGTCGGTAGTAATTTTCATCTGCTTCATCAACAGAGCGATGGTATTCACCTCGCGCTCATCAACCTTGCCTTGGGCAAACTTGCAGCGGGTGTCGAAATAGCGGCGGATAATCTCGTCCTTCGAAGCCTGGCAGCACACCTCATCATCGCTGATGCAGAAACCAGCCATATTCACACCCATATCGGTAGGCGATTTATAGGGATTCTCGCCATAGATGCCTTCGAAAATGGCATTCAGCACCGGGAAAATCTCGATATCTCTATTATAGTTGATAGCTGTTTTGCCGTAAGCTTCCAAATGGAACGGGTCAATCATGTTCACATCGGCCAAATCGGCAGTTGCAGCCTCGTAAGCCACGTTTACCGGATGTTTCAGCGGTATGCTCCAAATGGGGAAAGTCTCAAACTTGGCATATCCGGCCTTCACACCACGCTTATTCTCCTGATAAAGCTGACTGAGGCACACAGCCATTTTTCCGCTGCCGGGGCCAGGAGCCGTAACCACTACCAGCGGACGGGTGGTCTTAATATACTCATTACGGCCAAAACCATTGTCGCTGCAAATAACATCCACATTGGTGGGATACCCCTCAATCAGATAAAGATAATAAACATTGATACCCAAACGCTCGAGGCGCTCGCGGAAAGCCTGTGCGCTAGCCTGGCCGCTGTATTGGGTAATACACACAGCGCTAACCATCAACCCGCGATTGAGAAATTCGTCGCGCAAACGCAGAACATCATTGTCGTACGTGATACCCAAATCACCTCTAACCTTGTTCTTTTCGATGTCGCGAGCGCTGATAGCAAATACTATTTCAGCATCATCGCGGAGCTGCATCAGCATGCGGAGCTTGCTATCGGGTTCAAAACCAGGGAGGACACGACTGGCGTGGTAGTCGTCAAAAATCTTACCGCCGAATTCTAAGTAGAGTTTGTCGCCGAACTTGGAGATACGTTCCTTGATGTGTTCGGACTGAATCTTGAGATACTTCTCGTTATCAAAACCGTGTTTCATAATTCTAATATTGAATTAACAAAAATACGGGATACAAAAGTACTACTTTTTTTCGAATCCAACACATTTTTTTTCATTCCTACAACAAAAATATTCATAGAAACTTACAATTCAACAAATTACAAATAATGTTTTTTTTAAACACAGTCCATAATCAGCACACAAAAATAAGAAGATTGAGATTTCCGAATGCAAATTTTCAGCGTTTCATGAAGGGCAAACGGGATTATCGATTACACGATTGCCTGCCGCCCCAAGCATTATCCATCACTCATATTTTCGTTTCTTTGTTCTTTCGTAGAACCCTTCTTGTTATTATAGGGTGGCTGCGCTCTTTGTTCGTTCGAATAACGAAGGACGGACGAAGCAGCAAGAGAGGATGAACGAAGGAAGAACGAAGGATTTTTACTTTATTTTGGGATGAATGGACGAACAATGTGGGATGAATTTTGGGTATAGTCGCAACGATTTTTTTTTGATATTGGTTGTTTTTTGAAAGTGCACTCGCATTGGAGGGACTCAAAAACATGTATGTTCAGTCTATAGAGATCGGGGCAGAAAGAAGCGAGCCAGGCGGACGAGGCTCTGTACTACCGGACACGCAAACTACTGAAATTTAATTCACAAACAATTTTCAGACAGATACAGAATATGTCAAAGTGTCAAAGTGTCAAATGTCATTTTTGATTGGGGAACTACA
>JAGHRY010000167.1 GCA_018066145.1 Candidatus Colimorpha merdihippi
AAATTAAACAATTTGCAAATATAGCAACTTTTTTCATTCTTTTAGCCATTCACTACTATATTTAACATTTCCAATGGCATCAGCACCAGCTGCAAGCAGCCCCAAAAAGCAGTTCTAATCTTCCCCATATTTCACAAATTTAGCCCATTCATTGGCACGGACAGACGTTAGATCTTGCAAATTTATCATAAATCTATTTTAATCATTTCGTTCACAAAAAACATCCTTCCACGCCACAATCATGGCTGATTTTCGGGAAGATGCATTCAAATACATAGCACTGCCTTCATTAACGAAAAACAAACATAGTCAAACCGCCCATGCCGATTCGCAGTGGCTCCGTTGTAGCTCCGAGGTAGCTCCGAGGTAAGTCCGACAGAGTGTCGAAACCACCCCGAAGCTACCCCGAAGCTATTACGCAGTTACTGCGGCTCCACGTGGGCGATAGGTGGGCGATACGTGGGCGATACGTGGGCGATACGTGGCCCCTACATAGAGGATAATCGGAAGCGGTGAGGTGAGAAAAAATAGTGCTTTTTAGCATTATCGGGGCCGTGTGGGGCGATTACCGCAATTTTTTTTGAAAAATTATTTCGCTGATTTACAGCGAATAGGCTTTTTGTTGCAAAAAAAATTCATTTTTCTTTGCAACAAAAGCAGTTTTTTTCAGTCTATCTAGCGTGGGGTATTGTTGATTTGAGACGCCAGACTCACTAATCAAAATGGGTGACAACCGAATCGACATACCGGCAAACGAACAAATATACTTATCAGACAGAATAACGAAACAAAAAACAATAATAAACTACAAAATAATAAGTTATGAGAAGACTTTGTTATCTAATGCTATGGATGCTTATGTGCATGGCGGTGCAAGCGCAAACGCTAAGCCTGCATACCACTACCACTAACCACACGGCGCATGTGGAATGGAACGACATAGGTGCGCTGTATTATGAGCTAACCAACGACACCACATCGACGCCTCGGCATATTGCCGACACCTCTGCAACCCTGGACAGCCTCACGGCCAACACGTTGTACGTTTACTACATCCGACCCAGCTGGGACACCGTAAACGGCCCCTGGCAGATGTTCCACTTCACCACCACCCGCAATCTGGAATCCTGCCTCCCTTGGCGGGAGACTTTCGAAAACAGTCCCTCCGGCTATCAATCGGTGGCAGATGGATGGACCTTTCTTAGCAACGGGCACGGCTGGTATTCGACCAGCTACCCCTATGTGAAATACAACGATCCGCGCGGCAAAACGGCAACATTCTCCTTCCAATGGGCTATGTATGGTCCCGGATACGGTAACTGGCTGCCTACCTGGGAGGCTATCGTAACGCCGGCTATCGACACGGCCACGTACCCCTTCAACACACTAACGCTCAGCATGGAGATTTTTGGTGCCTCATCAAACAACACGCCTCTCATTTTCGTGGGAGCCATCAGCGACCCCGACGATTATTCCACCTTTGTGGAAATCGACTCCATCTCACCCTTTCTGTATAATGACAACCATACCATACGTGTGCCCGACACGATGACCAACTACCGACATCTGGCCATTGTATGGCGTCAAAGCAGCTCCTACAACGACCCGCAAGACTTGGAGATTGACAATGTGCTCATTATGCAAAAAAATACAGATACCGTGGTGTCGGCCTTTGCCGCAACGAACCGCACCGATAATTCGGCACACATCAGCTGGACCCACCCTACGGCCAGCGATTTTATATACAAAATAGGACCTGCCAACCAGGACCTCTGCGATTCGATGCTACTAATTACCCACAACAACTATGTGGACCTGACGATGTTGCAGCCCGACACGTGGTACGATATCTGGGTGGCCCCGCAGCCCAGCGACAGCGTAGCCGAATGGGCTATATTTTCCTTCAAAACCAAATGCTCTATTCTGGACACACTCCCCTACACCGAGGACTGGGAGGATATACCAATCACCAACGTACTCAGTAGCGATAGAAACTACGCCGACCGAGGCTGCTGGTCCCATTTCCTCTCCGGAGGAATGGGAGCCCTGCTGACCAAAAGGCAAACATCGGCCCACCCATCATACGCTCACAGCGGCGAAAGATATATCCAGTGGGAACACATCTACAATTCTAATCGAAGCTATTTGATTTCGCGAGAAATAGACACCGACAGATACCCCATGCGCAACATCGAGGTCAGTTTCTGGGTGAAGGCCAACAACGCGGCCAACCCCACTTTCGAAATAGGCGTTATGACCGATGCCAACGACACCACCACCTACCAACCGGTACAGGTAGTGTCGATGCAAGAGCCCCACACCACCTGGCAGCTGCTAACGGCGCACCTTACAAACTATAGCGGCAATGGCCGCCATGTGGTCATCCGCGAAATGGAAGAGCAGCACCTCTATGGCTACAACGACGGTTTTTGGTCGGCCATCGTGGACGACATCACAATCCAGTATCGCCCCTGCCCCATACCCATACCTACGGCCCATGTCACCTACGACAGCGTGGTGCTGAGCTGGGCTGCCACCGCCGGCAGCTACCAGTACCAACTGACCGACAGCAGCACCACCTACCTGTATGGAACCACCACGGACACCTCGCTGGTGCTGGACTCTTTGATGCGGGGGCACCAGTATACCCTATCCGTGCGTGCCATTTGCGGCAGCGACACCACCGAATGGAGTTCGCTGGCATTCACTACCGAATGTCCTCCAGTGTCGTTGCCCTATTATGCCAACTTCGGATCCGCCGATGGCAACAGTCTGGCCACCGGCATAGGCTCACCCATGCCGCCATGCTGGAAACGCATCAATCGAGCCAACAGCTACCACAACAGGATATTCCTCATCAGCGACAGCTATAGCAACGGCACCGCGCTAAACGTGACATTGGGCGGCGGACCTTCCCCATCCTACATCGTGTTGCCCCGAATGGACGACAATGTGCGTATGGACCGACTCAAAGCCACCTACAAGTACAGATACATCGGCTATCCTCGAACCCACATCATCTGGGGCGTAATGCAATCGCCCGACGATCCGGATTCCTTTGTGCAGGTAGACGACTTCTACACCGACGTTAACGCTCCTTCGGGGTTCCAAGAGCGCGAGTGCACCTTTGTGTCTTATCGCGGCACCGGACGCTATCCTGCCATCCGTATTTCATGCCAAGACTGGATAAGCGGTGCGAAACTATATATCGACAGCATTGTGCTAGACACCTTCCTCTATTGCGAGCCTGCCACCAATGTGCATGCCAACAGCATCTCCATTTCCCAAGCCCAAGTGGCATGGAGCTCAGAGGCCGACTCCTTTGCTGTAAGGCTCACCAGCCTTGACGGCACCTACGACAACACCCAGATTGTTACCGACACGTTCTACACCTTCACCGGCTTGACCCAAAACACCCAGTATGCCTGCTACGTACGATCGCTCTGCGGCGACGACACCCTTACTATATCTGAGGCATTCCGATTCTATACCACCCTGTGCGACAGCACTATCACCCACCTTTCGGCCGACACATCCACAGCCGTATATATCGGTAATAGGCCTTTCCACGATGGTTACCGCAACGGCTACTCACAAGAAATCTTCGATGCAGCGCAGCTGGGCGACCTCGTGGTTATCAACGCCATCGAATATCTAGCGCAAAACAGTTCGCGGACTGATGGCACCTGCCAGATATACATGGGCCACACCACCAAGGCCCATTTCGACCATAGCAGAGACTGGGTCCCCACCGACTCGCTGCAGCTCGTCTACTCAGGCGAAAACACCATGACCACCGGATGGAACCTATTCCCTTTCCAGAACTATTTCGTTTGGGACGGCCAGCGCAATGTGGTTATCGCAATCCGATACAGCCGCCCAACCCACTCCAACTCGTCATTGATTACTACCGCATGCGAACCCGTAGCATCCTGCAAATATATGTATTGCGTAGATGCAAGTTGGGGATTCGATTTCGATGCGTACATACACGATGGCCACCGCAGTTATCCCCGCTACAGAAACATTGTGCGGTTTGTATCGTGCGGCGACATCACCTGCCATAATCCCGAACAACTCCGAATCGACAGCACCACATGCCACACCGCCACCGTCAGCTGGTCGGGTACGGCACCCGAATACGAGGTACAGTATGTGGCCCAAGGAAGCACCGACACCCTGTCGATGGTGTTGAGCGACACATCAGCTACCTTCACCGGACTGGACCTCTACACAACATACGAAGTGCGAGTGCGGCAGCTGTGCGACTCTACGAGTTACTCTTCCTATATCGGCATTACGTTCACCACAGACAGCCTGCCATGCCATGCCCCACTGGGCTTGCATGTCGACAGCATTGGCTATACCGGCGCCACTTTCTCGTGGAACTCCGACTCCACCAGCAACGACCAACGCTGGATAGTGCATCTGTTCAACACGTTTTACGACATCACCGACACCGTAGACGCCACCACGTGGACGGCCGAAGGACTGTATAACGAAACGCGCTATTACGCCTCGGTTCAGGCGCAATGCGAGCCTGAGATATTCAGCGAATGGTCCGACACCATTGAATTTTCCACCCCCACCTGTCCTTCCGTCAGCGATGTAACAGCCACCGACATATCGCTTTATCGCGCCACCATACAGTGGAACAGCAGCGACAGCGCCACCTCATGGGAAATAGAATACGGCGTGCCCGGATTCACCCAAGGCCACGGAAATCTGGTATCCACCGACACTACATCGTATACCATCACCGGGCTGGACGCCCTGACCGAATACGCCGTGTATGTGCGCTCTATATGCTCTGAAGGTATATACTCCACATGGAGCCACATGCTGACTTTCACCACCCTCCCCTGCCCCGTTGCCACCGATATCGAAGTGACCGACATTACCCACAATAGTGCACATATATCATGGAGCCAGGATAGTTTTGCCACCGCTTGGAGTATAGAATACGGGCTGGCAGGATTCCAACTCGGCACCGGCCAAACCGCCGTGGTTGACACCCCATACTATTTCATCACCAATCTGGAGCCCTACCACTTGTACTATGTATACATCAGCACATTATGTGCCGATGGGGTTTACTCCGACTGGTCGACAGAACAGCATGTATACACACTTACACAACCCGAAGGCATCGAAAGCGTTGAGACCGGTGGGTCGCTGCTTATCCTCCAGCCCAACCCCGCCACCAGCCAGGTGTCTGTTCAGGGCATTGCGCCACAGGAGATTGTCAGCATCAAGGTGTTCAACATGAGCGGCCAGCAGGTATTGTCCGTTTCCGGCTCCAATCAGTTTGTCGTGGACGGTTGGCCCTCGGGCAGCTACATCATCGGTGTGCTAACCTCCGATAGCCAGTATCATTATCTCAAACTCATCAAACAGTAGTCATAAACGAAGCAAGGTGAGCATGAATTACGCAAAAAATATTTATGAAGAAATTCGTGAGTAATTTATGACAATTCGTGTTCACCTTATAGACCCCCTACAAAGATAATTAATTAATGAAAAAATTCGTGGCAAATTTATGGTCATTCATGTTAAAAAAATCTCATGTTGCTGGCGCAACGCAACATAAATTATCCATGAATTGCCCATGAATTTTCTCATAAATTGTATCTCTGTTGATTTTCGAGATAGAAGGCCAGCCCCGTCGGTGATCTCTCGGTGATCTCTCGGTGATCCTTCGGTGACCTCTCTATGAAACAAAGACGAAAAGATAGAAAACATATCATCATGAAACAAATCTTATCACATCAAAACATCATGAAGAAGTATATTTCATTATTTATCTTCTTCGCCCTCAGCCTGTCTGCCTTCGCGCAGACGGCTGGCGGCGAATGGAAGTGGGCCCGCGCCTTCGGCGGAACAGACGGAAGTACTCCTGGCAACTCTATCAAGCAAGTAGAATACGATGCTGACGGCAACACCTACATCGTTGGCGTATATGGCCAGTTTGGCTGCTGGGATGATGGACAGCCCATTGTAAACAATTCTACGGTCTCTGCTGGCAATCAAACCAAATTGCTTGTGGCCAAGTTCGACTCTGTCGGCACATTGTTGTGGAGTAGAGTGGTACAGAACTCTTATAAGGCCACACGTTCCGTGATTATTCAACTGACTGATTCC
>JAGHRY010000146.1 GCA_018066145.1 Candidatus Colimorpha merdihippi
AATAATACATTTTTTAGTAAAAAAAATCACTTATTAGAAATCAACACTTTTTTAAACTCCAGCGGAGTGAGTCCTGTTTCTTTCTTGAAAGCGGCATGGAACACTTGTCGGTTGTTATAGCCTGACATGGAACCGATTGCCTCCATTTTGTAATTCTGTGTTTCGGGGTTGGATAAGAGGCGAATAGCCTCATTGATTCGATAATGATTGAGCAAGGTGGGGAATGTGCAGCCCACATGCTGGTTGATGACCTTGGAAAGCACCGTGCGGTTGACTCCCAACTGCAAAGAGAGAGCATCGATGCTGAGTTCGGAATCCAAGTAGATCTTGCCGTTTTCAAACAATTGCTGCAACTGTTCAACAATGTGTTTTTCATGAGGATCCACCACGTTGTCATCGGCAAAAGAGATAGCAGTAGTGCTGATTACAGGGCGGGTAGCACACTCCTTGTTCTTTTCCACTAGCAGAGCAAAGGCCTTGCGTTTTTCGACATAAAGGAAGAAAAGTACACCAATAATGTCGACCAAGAGGAAGATGGTGAGTCCCCTAACCACACGAGAGGAATGCTCGCCACTGCGGGCCTGGGTAGTCTGTATATAAATGTCGCAAGCCTCGCGGTAGTGTCCCTGCTGATAAAGACTATAGGCTTTTTTCTCCATTTCTTCCACTCCTTGCTGACGCTTCCCTTGGGCCATTATGGCGCCTGGTATGAGTAAAAAAACAACCAAAAACAAATAGACAGACTTGCGAATATGGATTTTCATAGCAACGGATATTAAAATGCAAAGATAAGAAAAATAATCTGTTGAAACAAATAATTACAGTAATAATTCGTATTATTACTCGTTATTGTAGAATCATTACCAACACTTTATAGATTATTGTTAACTTTGCAAACGAAAATCAAACACACATTACATTTATGAGAAAATGCATTACTTATTTACTACTTTTTGTAGTTTCGATGATGGGCAGTAAAGTTATGGCCCAGGTAGAATTCGGCATGTCGGCCGACTTACAAAGCAGATACGTTTGGCGAGGCCAGGCACTGGGAGGAAATGCCCCCTGTTTCCAACCCGCAGCCAATATAGGCTGGAATGGTCTGGCTCTAGAATTGTGGGGTTCTTTTAGTTTGAACAGCACCGAATATCAGGAGCTCGATTGGACACTCAGCTACACCATGCTTGACGACATGATTCGTGTGCAGGTGACCGACTACGCCCTACCAAACTACACCTCGGGTCACCGCTATTTCGACTACCGACAAAACACCACAAGTCATGTGCTGGAAGCTGGATTATTATTCAATGTGCCCAAAACCAATCTTTCGGCTTCGATTTTCACCAACTTCTATGGCGCCGATGCCCAGACCGAGGCTGGCGACCTTGTATACTCCACCTATGCCGAACTGGGCTACGAATGGAACTGCGAAAAGATTGCCACCGACTTCAACTTTGCACTCGGCTGCGCGCTGAATGGCAACGATGGCTATAGCTTCTATGGCAACGATGGATTCGATGTGGTAAACATCAGCGTAATGGCCACCCGAACATTAAACCTTACTTCCACTTTATCCCTGCCGGTTTATGCTCAAGTGGTTGCCAATCCCACTGCCAACAAGATGTTCCTTGTCTGCGGCACCCACATTGATTTTTAACAGATCCACTCCAGATATTATTTTGAATCAACAAAACACTGAAACCCGTCTATACCAATACTCAAATTCATTAGAAATCATCTCTTTTAAAGCCATCTATTTAAATCCGACAATAATAAACATACAACATTTATGATTAGTATAACTGATACCGCGTTTATGGTCATCGCTGCCAGTTTGGTCATGCTGATGACTCCTGCTTTGGCCTACTTCTATGGTGGCCTGGCATCGAAAAGAAACATCCTTGGAATTATGATTCAGAGCTTTGTGTCGCTTGGCTGGAGCACCCTTTTGTGGTTTGTGTGTGGCTATTCGCTCTGCTTCTCAGGCTCCTATGCCGAAGGTACCGACTGGGGAGGAATTCTAGGCAATCTGCAGCACTGTTTTCTGGCAGGAATCACCCCCGAAACACTTCACCCCAGTGCCAATGGCAACATTCCCGAATATGTGTTCATCTCCTTCCAAATGATGTTCTCTATTCTCACCCCCGCGCTGATAACCGGCGCATTCGTCAACCGTATCAACTTCAAATCTTACCTGATTTTCCTCACCGCTTGGCAATTCCTCTGCTACTATCCTTTCTGCCACATGGTATGGGGCGGAGGCATCCTTGGCGAATGGGGCGTACTCGACTTTGCAGGCGGCATTGCTGTGCATATCCTGGCAGGTTTCGCTGCTTTGGCATCGGTATTCTTTGTTGGTGCCCGTGTTGACAAGAATTCCACTCCCAACAGCATTCCTCTGGTAGCTATCGGCACCGGCCTGCTGTGGTTTGGCTGGTATGGCTTCAATGCCGGCAGCGAACTGGGTGTGGACGGTGTGACAACTCTGGCGTTCTTGAACACCGACATTGCAGCCTCTTTTGCCTTAGTAACTTGGCTGGCAATAGAATGGTGCCGCAGCCGCAAGCCCAAGCTGGTGGGTGTGCTCACTGGGTCCATCGCTGGCCTCGCCACCATCACTCCTGCTGCTGGTTTTGTCCCCTTGTGGACCTCGCCTATCATCGGCATTCTGGCATCGGCCTGCTGCTATGTGGCAGTCGAATGGAAGAACAAGCAAAGCTGGGATGACGCCATGGATGTTTGGGGCGTACATGGTGTAGGCGGATTTGTCGGCACCATTCTGCTGGGCGTCTTTGCCACTACGGCTGTCAACGCCAATGGCGCCAACGGCCTCATCACCGGCGAAAGCGCATTCTTCTGGAAACAAATTGTCGCCACCATCCTCACGGCTGTTTACGGCTTCGTGTTCACCTATGCAATTCTTTGGATCATCAACAAAATCACCCCTGTAAAAGTGAGCCAAAAAGAAGAAATCGAAGGCATCGATGCCGCCATTCTTGGAGAGAATGCCTACGACCACGATGTGTTGTAAACCAACATAATAATGTCTAACATCTCAAGCGTGCCACCCAACAGCGGGAGGCACGCTTTTTTTTGATACGGCATCTCGCTATTACAGAATGCCACAATCGAGCCTCAAACAGTTGGTTCTTCATTTTCGGCACACAGGCAAATGCTCGCACAGCAGCGTTCTAGCTCAACTATAACATTCAATGAATCAATACCATAATTA
>JAGHRY010000043.1 GCA_018066145.1 Candidatus Colimorpha merdihippi
CGTATTTATAGCAATTATTACAAAAACGAAGGTTGATTAACGAAGTCTTCTCAAATCAGTAATCTGAGAACTGTAATCAAACAAGTGATAATGGAATTATACTAAATTCACCCTTTGGCGGAATTAATCCATCTACAAAATCTAGAATCGATTCTAGATTTTCTAGCCAATTCAGCCATTACTGTGCACAAAATCAGTCTCGGTACATCCTCGGAAGAATTTGTGCTAAATATGTGTAGTCCAACTAATTTAACCTAGCAAGAACTTGTGCTAAAACTTCTCAAAAATGCCCAAATCTAGAATCTAGAACGCCGTTTTGTGTAGTGCATCCCAAAAACCATTCTAGATTCTAAATATTGTTGTTGTTTTTTTTGATTGAGCTTATGGGTTTAGTAGTCGAGGAAGCGGATGCTGCGGAACTGCAAAACTCCAATAACTTCAAATCAACAGTACGAAGGTTCGCCCTAACGAAGCTCATCTTACGGGGATCCTACGGGGTCTGTCCGCCCCTAGAGAGCGGAGCTACCCCGTAAGATCCCCGTAAGATGAGTGTTCTTTGGGCGGTGGAAGTGGGTGTTTGTTTTCAAGAATCAATTCCTCCAATGGGTCTAATTCATACAAATGGCGTAAGTCATGAAAATAGTGGATCAGATACAGGCTTCCCTTACCAACAACATTCTCTCCACCGATGTCAGCATCCGCAACTCTCGCTTATATGTGAGCTAGCCGAGAATTCCGACTACTTCACTCAATTCCGAAAAAAAGGTTTGCCGGCCCTAAATTTCTTGGTCTCTTATTGACTCAAGCACTGAAGGATAATAGGTCACGGTAACATAGATGTATTTTTCGCCAACATGCGCTATATCATCCTCTAACGCAATTCTTATAGGGTATTCGTCACCAGTCATGCCGTCCGGATTTTCGCCACATTGGCTGATATAGGTATTGTCATAATCCAACGCTTCAAAATTGGCATATTTTCGGCGATACTGGGTTTGAAGCGAACGATAGTATGCAATGGCTTTGGCCCGGTCCGTAGCCAGAAATTGTTTCTTTAAAACAGCCGACGCAAACTCGCTTTTCCCTACCTGCTGGCTGGAGCGGAAATAAAAATGGGCATAGTCGTAATGAACGCCACCGATTTCCACCTTCGAGTACACCACCTCGTTGCCTAAATCCTTGGTAGGCTTCACCCCAAATTTGGCATGCAGCTTTGTTCGCACCGACATCCCATTATCGCTAAATTCACAGCCAACAACCGACGATACCAATGTCGATTGGGCCAGAATCCACCCCTGGGAAAACAACATTACCATGACTATTGCTAGAATTCGTTTCATAAAGACCGCAATTTTGTGTGTAAAAAAAACGCTGATGGGGGAGGCTGTCCGAAAACTTAGAC
>JAGHRY010000155.1 GCA_018066145.1 Candidatus Colimorpha merdihippi
GGTGCGCTGCAACCACTACTACGGAGCACCGGAAGATGTAGGAACGCGCACAGATCTCGCCGTGGTCCGCATGGCAAAACTGGAGCGCGCTTTCTTTGACGAAGCGCCCCGCGCACCGCTGCGCGTGATCTCCACCAACGACGGGAACAACTTCCCGCTCAACATGGTGCTGCAGGCAGCGGCGGAAGTCGGACACAAGGAGGCATCATGCGGCGTGATTGCCGCCAAGTGGCTACTCTCATGCGGAGCCCACGTCACAGCCATCGGCATCGGCCACAACCCTGATGGTACCTGGGCTTCAGCCAAGTCCTACCCCGATGGCACCAAGGACAGCACCACCCACTGCGATTGGGAAGAGGAGCACCGCTGGTGGGAACGCCAGGCAAACGTCACCCTGCTGTGAAGATGAGTAGATACAGATTGTGTACAATTAGCATCCTAATGAAATAGCGAGTTAGAAAGCCATGCCAGAACGTCGACTCGGAAAAAAAGCAATCCGCCTCAGTTGCCATTGCAAGAATAGGCTTGCAATAGACGACGAGAAGAGTATAATACGCCTTATTAAGCGATCAATAAGCGATAAATTAATTTTTTTAGCTATGCATTAGGCGATGAAAAAAACGCAAAAAAAGAAGAAAATAAAAATCGATAGAATATATGTTCAAAAAAGGAAACTTAGTAATTAGATTTAACGCGTCTGAGTTAGAAGAAGCAATAGAACCAGGTTTGTTGGGGCAATTCGTAGGTTTCAAAATTTCTACCATCGTTGCATCTATCAAAGACAAATCATATAATTTTCTTACTGTTATCGAGGGCGTAGAAAAAAATCCGGAAGATGCTGGTGATAATGGCACGATTATAATCCCATACAAATTCAAGGGATGGAGATTTATGCTTCACACACACTACGTTTGCAGTTCTAAAATTATAGGTAAAGTTCGAAGTGCGACTATTTGTCATAAGTGGAAATCAGATGGAGGCGATCTCATTTTTGATGAAATGGTATTCTGTGGTCGATGGCACGCCCCCAATTCTTCACATTCATCTCAAACTTTTGCAATAAAAGGAATATTGAGCAGAGAAGGCTGCGCGGGATCGGATATATGGGAATGGGGTGCCAAAACACAGAAAGTTTTTGATATATTTCTAAAGCAGCCAGAAATATACCGGAAAATTGCAGAAAAAATATCTGAATCTACCCATCTATCAATTGAGAATATCTCAGATAAGGTGGGCGGCATGTATATAGTGCTGCCAATTGATTGCATAAAAGTGCAAGTGAAAGGGGTAAGAGATACTTTAGATGGCATAGAAATTGGTACGGAGTGGCAAGAAGGCTACATGAAACGAGAAATTGCTATATTAATATCCAAAATCAAGGATGGACTAATTAGCCAAAAAATGGTTCTGGGCTCAAACGATGGAAAAATTTATCTAAACAATAATGAATATAAAGGACAAACAGTTACTATTTATGATATAAATAATGGCTTCGTTATATATTCTGCTACGCTTGATGTTATGTCAAAAATATGTTTGAATATCAGAGCAAGGGCTGGAATGAGAGAGTTTGTATATAAAGGAGAAAAATATAAAATCGAGATAATGCAAAGCGATCTAATTAGCGTGGGATATAACGAAGAAGAAGCATTAAACGCAAGATTGAAAAAGAGGCTATATAGAAAAGCTTTGCGCAAAATGAACGAAGAAAGGGAACTGGTTCAATATTTGCCAAGTAGTGAAGAAGATGGAGGGCGGAATTTCCTTCACAATAAATCAATAGAAGATATTAAATTTTTAATTGAGAAACATGGCAAAAATGGCGTGTGGCTTTGGGACCCCTATTTGTCTCCTGATGACATTATTTCTACACTGTTTTTTAATCCACACGCGGGATCGACTATGCGAGCCTTGACGCGGTCAAAAATTCCTGTTGTTTCTGGGTCGGATTTTGAAAAGCATCTTAATGTTTTAGAGAGATACCGTGCAGAGATGAATTCAGTCCAACTTGTTTCAGCTGCTTTAGACTTGGAGTTTAGAACAAGTGAAGGTAGTCATTTTGCCGATTTTCATGACAGATTTATTATTTTTCCTGAGACTGGTGATCAACCTCTAGCCTGGTCCTTAGGCACTTCTGTTAATTCTATGGGGAAATCTCATCATTTATTACAAAAAGTTGCTGATGGACGGATTATTATGGAGGCTTTTGAGAATATGTGGGATAAGCTATCTGATCCAAAACATCTTATATGGAAGTTCCCGCATTAAATATGGTCAATTTTGAGTATGATTCGAGATAGCGTTCCCTTATGGAAGTTTGGTGACTAATCGACATTGATAAGTGCGCGGCTTTAGTTGAAAGAGATTGTCTCAGCTATGTCGAAATAGGTAGCCTCTCCTATTGCAATTCTTTTTGCCTTCCAGTCGACCAGCTATTTACTCTGTTGTGTGACAGGAGTGGGCTTTACTTATGTTATTTTGTTTGGCAAGGATCTATGCACGATAATTTCCGTCCGCATATTCTCGAGCCAAAAATATCATGCGACTTCTTTCGCTCAACTAATTGCCGCTTCTCCATTCGAGAATATGATAGAAATCTGTTATTTCTCATACTAATCCAGTACGCTAGGTATTAGACGTAACGTGATGATAGATTTGTCGTTGGTTTGAGCTGAAGTAGTCGCCAACTTTATTAACCATTAATAGAATTTTAACTGAGTGACAAGTGTGATAATGTCAGAAGTGTTTTAAATAAGCCGCAAAATGTTACCATTCTTTAAAACGTTTAATCACTTCGCCCCAACCTGTCATTTTTAACGAATTCATAACGTTCGTTTCATTTTCCGTCAATCTGCTTTTATGTGTACACTTCCATATAAAGCTCGCAAACTCATTACGATATAAATCGTTCAATTGAATTATCTTGTTCAAACTAACAATACAGAGCGGCTCTACTATTGGTCTTCTTCTCAGAACATTCGCTGTTACACTATATTTAAATACGGGGTAATCTTTCCCTTTTGATGAATTGTTAGCGGCGTTTAGTGGTTGCAGATTCCTATCATCGTCTATTTTATCTTGGGAGACACCTATAATCTTCAAATTGGCTTCTGGGAAAATATGATCAACTTCCCATGATGTATTCGTGTTTTCTTGCGCTTCTCTTTCCATGATAGCACCACATATATCTTCAGCTTTGTATACTCCTGGGCCGAAGTAACGATCCCAGAATTCCAGCCTTTCATCTCTTGTCATGACCATTGTTGTTTCCTTTCTATGGTTATTGTGATTGCTATATGGCATGCTGTCACTCAATCGTAGAATGACTATACTGAAGCAGCATATAGCATTGTTCGATGCTACCATGAACTGTGCTTGGAAGCAATGTTAAAATGCTTTTGTAATACCAAGTTTTATCATCTATCTGTTTGGTAATTAGCGTTATGTGAAGAGTGATTGGATTATATTAATTCTTTGTCATACTTGTAAATACTTATGTTATAGCATGTATCCCATGAAGTGTCAGCACGTATCAGCAATGCTTTCAGCATCTCGCAATTTCATCTTCGCTCCTGTGGTGCTTCGTTGTGGTAGGACGCCGAGGCAAGCGGGGTATACACGGGGGTAATTGGTAAAAAGGTGGCCCGGAATGAGTTTCCCCACGCCGGGCCGAAATATGTGGATTTGTTCGCTACGGCAACGCAGCGACCCCGAAAGGCGTTGATTCGGTGCTGCCTCACGGCTGCTCACCCCCTGCGGGGGCTGTACACTTCGGTACAGTCCAATCGCCCTTACCGCACATGCTGCGCAGTGCGCCCTGAACGGGGCCGTCGGGCGCTTTG
>JAGHRY010000049.1 GCA_018066145.1 Candidatus Colimorpha merdihippi
CTGTGGATGTCGAGAACAACCGCACCTTCTCTTACGATGTCAACTTCACTCTCACCCAGGCCTTCAACCCCAAGAACTGAAAATTGTGGCCTTCATGTACAACTACGACCCCTCCAACTACAACAACTGCCAAGTGATGAATGCTGCCGCCAGCGATTTCCTCACCAACACCCTGGCCATCGGCGAAATCGAAAACAACAGCCAGCTTCGCCTGTTCCCCAATCCTGCCACCCAGCGCGTGGTGCTCGAGGCTGATGCTCCCATCCGCAACATCGCCATGGTCAACACCCTCGGCCAAACCGTTCTCCGCCGCCAGGGCAATGGAGCCAGCACCATGCATGTCGATCTCAACGGCCTCAACGCAGGCATGTACCTCGTTCGCATCCAAACCGACAACGGCATGGCCACCCGCCAGCTAATCGTTAAATAATGCCGCTGCCACAATAAACGATACTCTTTAACGTTATTACCGACCGAATGAAAAAGGTCCTATTCGTTATCGTGCTATTGATGCTGGCCCTGGCTCCCGCCAGAGCCAGCTACTTGCTCATCCCCATGGACGAGTCGCAAAAGAACCACCTCAAAGCCTACGGCATCGCCTTCTGGGCGCTCCAACGCGATGTCGAGGTCACCTGGCTCCTCAACTATCGCGGCGGTTCCTTTATGATGAAATATGCCGACGCCCTCGATCGCGAATGCAGGCTACGCGGCATCAGCGTGGAAACATTGGCCGACGGCCAGTCCAGCGCCATCCTTTCCGAAATTGCCGACCCGTCTGTCAACATGGATGCCGTAAAGCTTCAGAAAGCACCCAAGATTGCCGTTTATTCCCCTAAAAACAAACTGCCGTGGGATGATGCCGTCACCCTGGTGCTCACCTATGCCGAGATTCCTTACGATGTGGTATATGACGAGGAGGTGATTGGCGGGGTGCTTCCCACCTACGACTGGCTGCACCTCCACCACGAGGACTTCACCGGCCAATACGGCAAATTCTGGGGCAACTACCGCAACCAGCAATGGTACATCGAGGATGTCCGCGCACAAGAGGCCACCGCCCACAAACTTGGTTTCAGCAAGGTAAGCCTCCTGAAACTTGCCGTAGCCCAAAAGATTCGCGATTTTGTGATGGGCGGCGGTTTCCTATTCGCCATGTGCTCTGCCCCCGACAGCTACGATGTGGCCCTAGCGGCCGAAAATGTCGATATCTGCGACATCATGTTCGACGGCGACCCCATGCAGCCCGATGCCCAAAACCAGCTCGATTTCAGCAAGACCTTCGCCTTTAAAGATTTCCGCATCAGCACCAATCCTAGCGAATACGAGATTTCCACAATCGATATCGACGACCGTGTACGCGGCAAATCCGTCAACGAGAAGAATGATTTCTTCACCCTCTTCGACTTCTCGGCCAAATGGGACTGGGTGCCCACCATGCTCACACAAAACCACACCCGCATCATTCACGGCTTCATGGGCCAAACCACAGCCTTCCGCCGCCAATGCGTAAAATCCTCGGCCGTAATCCTGGCCGAAAACAAAGCCCTCGACGAGGTGCGCTACCTCCATGGCGAATACGGCAAAGGCACATGGACATTCCTCGGGGGACACGACCCCGAAGACTACAGGCACTATGTAGGCGACCCTCCCACCGACCTCTCGCTTTACCCCAACTCCCCGGGATACCGACTAATCCTCAACAACATCCTTTTCCCTGCCGCCAAAAAGGAAAAGCACAAAACCTGATTCCGCGCAAGTCCTACGAATCCCATCCCGATTCCTCGGTACTCGCCTAATCAAACAAAACCCACATTGTAGAATTGCAGAAGTTCCTCATACGCATAAATTAAAACGATTATGAAGACACAACTCACAATACTGTTCATGATGGCGCTGGCATTGACCTCCAATGCCCAGCGTTGGAGCTATTACAACACCAAAAACTCGGGTCTTATCGGCAACAACATCCTGGCCGTGGCCTCCGACAACCGTGGTGGCTTGTGGGTAGGCACCACGCAGGGATTGAACAAGTTCAAAGATGGCCAATGGACCGACTATGCCGATTTTAACGAAAAACTGAAAGACCAGTTCGTCAACTGCCTTGTGGTCGAAGGCAACACCTTGTGGATAGGTACCGACGACTATGGCATTATCGAATTCAACGGCAACCGCTGGTACGAGCATGCCGAAGAAACCCATCGCCTCAATATGAAATATATCCGCGATATCGCTGTCGACCACGCCGGCGTGAAATGGATTGGCGTAACCCTGAGCGGTTTTGTCCAGTACGACGGCGTCAATTGGAACAAGTACACGGCTGCCGAATCTGATCTGCTATCCGACTTCATCCTCCGCGTGGTTGTTGATAACCGCGACCGCAAGTGGATCGGCACCAACGACGGCCTTTGCGTTTTCGACGGGCGCCGCTGGATTTCTTATACCACAAAAAATTCCAAAATCCCTCACAACATCTGTCTCTCTGTAGCCATCGACAAGAATAACGTCAAATGGATTGGCACTCTTGAGGGCCTGGCCCGTTTCGACGGCGAAACCTGGACCACCTATAATATCGACAACAGCCCCATACCCGGCAACCAGATCAACGACCTGGAATTCGACAAGGAGGGCCACCTCTGGATGGCCACCGACGGCGGCGTGGCCGTGTTCGATTGCGATAAGCGGTGGGACGTGTTCAGCGCAGGCAACCAGCTGCCCAAATGCATGTACCAGAATGTCACCATCGACCGCAACGGCAACATCTGGTTCGGCACCGATGAAAAGGGGCTTTACTGCCTCTCCGACTACCACATGGCCGAGCAAACCGCTGCCGATAATCCTGCTGGTGAGAACGCCCTGGCCGACAATGCCAATGGCTCCACCGCTGGCAGCAGCAGCAACGCTGCCAAGGCCAAAACCGCTGCCGACAACGAAACCGAAGCCAAGGACGAGCGAATCCGACTCACGCCCAACCTCCAGGAAGGCACGCTCTCCATCAGCATGCTTGCCCCCGAAGCCGAGGTAACATTCTTCAACGCCAAAGGCGAAAAAGTGCGCTCCGTGCCCAAATATCGCAACGGCACCAATATCAACATCTCCAAAATGAAAAAAGGCACCTACACCGTCAAGGTCAAATCTGCCTCCGGCACCCGCAGCGTGAAATTTACTCTTAAATAGACCTCCCCAGACGCTCGTTGCAGACATATATATAAATGAAACAATAT
>JAGHRY010000277.1 GCA_018066145.1 Candidatus Colimorpha merdihippi
GATTAAAGATAGAAGACTTGTCAAGTTGAGGTTTGGTTATGAATATCCTTAATAAGTGATACTTCCAGACTCTGTGGATGTTTCGACCGCTGCTGTCCGCATAGATATTCCATAAAGAAAAGAAACAATGTATGATAATGACTACCAATCCTATAAATCTGACAGGGGGAATGTGAAATGAGTGTGTCTAAATAAGAAAAAGTTTGTATCTTTGTAGTTTGAATTTAGGTGCAAAGCGGCTAAAATAGGCTCTTCGTCGAACACCTACGAACAAAAGTTGAATTTTTAGAGCCTACCTTAGGAAAAAATATCGAAAATGAAGCCCTACGGAGTCGCTGCAACTACGTTGTAGCTCCGAAGTAGGTCCGAGGTAGCTCCGAGGTAGGTCCGACTGCGAGTCGGAGCTACCCCGAAGCTACCCCGGAGCTACTGCGAACCTACAAGGGTATTTCGAGGTGGGAATGGGCGGTTGACTATTCCTTACCGAATCTGTGATTAGGAAATTTCTTGAAAGCAATTTTTAGAAACCACCTGATAAATATCCTTATCACCCAGTGCCAATAAAAGCATCCAAAAAAACTAGCGGCAATAAGGTATATCATGATGGCTTATTCTGCTCAATACAGACCTAATAATCATCAACATAAACTCATTTGCAGCAGATAAATACAGAAAAGAATACATTTTTAGAAGTTGTCTCAATAATAAAATAGCATTAATCGCGTTACTAAACAATAGAAATATGAGTTATGAAACAGCATTCGGTCAAGGCAGTTTTTTTGTTCATCTGGGTAGCCATGCTATCTTTTACTGAAGCCCAACAACTTATTGTAGGTTCGGTTGCTGATGCCCGCTCGGGAAACAGAATCCCGATGGCCGAGGTAGTGCTTTTTTCGCAACAAGACTCCAGCCTCTTGCGCCAAGACACCACCGATAGCCAGGGACAATTCACCATTGCCAATGAGGCTTTTCCCACGTTCCTTGTCGTTAAATCCGAAGGATACGAACCTGATACCGCCACGGTACCCAACACCCGGTATGGCGGCCCTACAGGGCTGGGCAAAATAGACATGGGCACCTTGAAACTCGTTGCCGCACATAGCCCTAACTCAATGGCAGACAAAAGGAAACGATGCTGCTTGTTTCGACATCACCGCAAGAACACAACCGAAAATAAATAAATCCATGATTATCGACTTCTCAAGCATTGAAGAAAAAGCCATCCCCAACTTTAAAGGAGGCGACAAAGAAACCCATGCCAAGATATATTTCGACGGCACTAACAAGATAATGATGGGGCGACTCCTTCCGGGCGCATCCATCGGACTGCACACCCACGAGACCAATAGCGAAATCATCTTCATCACCCGTGGCGAAGGTCAGGTGCTGTACGACGGCCAATATTTCCCGGTAGGCGAAGGCACCACACACTATTGTCCCAAAGGGCACTCGCACAGCCTTATCAACAACTCACAATCCACTCTTGAATTCACCGCTGTCATTCCCGAACAATAAAAACCACCCATGAAGTACCTTTTTCTTATCCTGGTATCACTATCATCCCTACTCAATTTCCTAGACTCCTGCAAACGGGAGAAAGAACGCACCGCCGACTCCTTTGAGGACATAGTACCCTCGACAAACAACAAGGCCGAATCGCTAGAAATACCCGCCTTCTCACGCAGCGAGGACATCAACAAGTATAAAGGATTCACCGTTTCATACAATCACACCACGCTCGTGCCCAACTGGGTTGCCTACGAGCTGACCAGTTCGGAGCTGGACGGGGACTATGATAACAAAAACTCCAATTTCAGCCGCGACCCTAATCTTATAGGCAGCCAGGCCTCGCGCGAAGACTACTCGAACTCAGGATGGGACAAAGGCCACATGGCGCCTAAAGCCGATATGCGCTGGTCGTCCCAAGCCTACTGGCAGAGCCACTACTTTACCAACATCTGCCCCCAAAACCACAAATTCAATGCCGGCGACTGGAACACCCTCGAAAAATCTGTTCGCAATTGGGCACGCAAGTACGAACGTATATGGATTGTATGCGGCCCGATATTCACCACCCACCAATATGGCACCATCGGCCAGGCCAAGGTGCAGGTGCCCGACAAATTCTTCAAAGCGCTTCTTATCAAGAACGGCAACGACTACGAATCAATCGCTTTCGTAATGCCCAACAACGGTCAGCACCACCCACAGAATAGTTATGCCATGAGTGTGGACCAGCTGGAAGAAATAATCCAACGCGACCTTTTCCCCAACTTGGAGGACCCTATCGAAGAAGCCACCGAACGAGACTTTGATCTTACCTATTGGAAACAATAGCCTTACGATTTCTTTAAAAGGGCATTAATACACCATGCCCAGCCTTTGGCCTTACGCAATTCGATGTGATCGAAATGGCCGCCGGCATTCCATTCCAGCGTGCAATTGCCGGAGGGGTGGCTAATCAAATTGCGCCCATGCTGTTGGCGCAGGCACTCCCCCATTCGGCAAAAAGGATATTTGCGCGTTTTATCTTCAGTATCCCCCACACTCAGGTAAACATATTGCGACAAAGGGGGATGACAATCGGCATAATCGGCCCACCATTCGGCCCATAGCGACGGGGATGCCGCAGCAACAGCATCGCAACAGGAACCCGTGGTGCTACACCACAAAGCAAATAGGCCTCCCAACGAATAGCCCCCCAGCACTACAGGAATATTGCCAAAGCGATGGCGCATTTCGGGCATGAGCTGTTCGACTACAAAATCACGGGTAGCCCAATCAGGCTGTCTGAAAGAATCCAGATTATCCATATCGAAAGCAACCATGACGAAAGGAATGGCCGCCAGCTGCTCGGTAAGCAGGCATTCCTCCATCAAGCAGCGCCACTCGAATGGGCCCAAAGGTTTCACCACCATACAAAGCGGCGCATCGGTGCCACACACTATATGGCACTGGCGCCCGGCCACAACCACCAATTCTTCCTGCAAAGCCATATTGAAAAAAAGGCCTTATTTTCATAAGGCCTTATACATTTATTTCTGATCTTTAAACTTCACGCCAATGGCCTCACTTACATTAATCACATAATCGCCAATCTTTTCATACAAAGCAAAGAGCGAACTATAGAGACTGGCAATGGCGAAATCGTAGGTGCCGTTTTTGAGTGCATCGAGATGTTCGTTGCGCAGCTGGTCGCGATAGCGATTGATATCCTCCTCGGCAGCATTGGCACTATCCATATCAACATGATCGTAATCGCCCCGCAGATTGGCATCCATCACATCCAGCGAACGCTGAACCAAACGGGTCATCTGATCGAGATTATCGTTCAAATGCTGGTCGAAGTGGACCTCGGTCTCGCGCTTATTCCTACGCGTAACAGCCACCTGATAAATATTGTCGCCAATACTCTCCAAGTTGTCGACTATACGCAGCATGGCGCTGATACGATGAGAACCCTTCTCGGAAATCTCGTTAGCCGAAACCTTGGTGAGGTAATTGGAAATCTCCATTTCCATGTGGTCGGTGATTTCCTCATACTTTTCGATGCGTTCCACCAGTTTATTGAATTCGTCATCGTCCTTGGCGGTACGTAATCCGGGAAGGAAGGTATACATACGCAACACCCGTTTGGAAAACTCCTCGATTTCTTTTTCGGCAGCCTGCAAGTTCAATTCCGAAGTATTCATCCAATTGCCGGTAATATATTTGAGGCGGAAATGCAATTCTTCGTCCTCGGGCTCGTCCTTAACCATCCAATCAACAATTTTGATAATGGCCGGGATGAACCAAGCAAGAATCAACGTATTAACCACATTAAAGAAAGTATGGAAGATAGACAAAGCCAGCGGGATGGAGGCAGGGTCATATCCAGCAGAACCCACTTCGGTATAAGGATTGCTTCCCATCATACCCATGGTAATATGGGCAACAAGCGTCAGCACCGGGCGGAACACGACCAAAGTAATCAAAACACCAATGACATTGAAAACCAAGTGTGCCCTAGCAGCCTTTTTACCATTGGTATTGGCCACCATAGCGGCCAAATTGGCAGTAATGGTAGTACCGATATTCTGACCCATAACCAATGCAACGGCAGCATCCAGGCCAATCCATCCATTATAGCACATCACCAAGGTAATGGCCATCATTGCGGCGGAAGCCTGAACCAGGCAAGTGAGCAGTGCACCGATGACAATAAAAATCAAAATCGACCAGAAGCCGAAGTCGGACATAGTAGCCAAAAGCTCCAAGAAACGAGGATACTCTTCGAGGTTGGGCATGGCTTTTTGGAGGAAACTCATGCCGATAAGGAGCAAGGCCAAACCCATCACAAACTCGCCAATAGACTTTAGGCTGTCCTTTTTCATAAGGAACATGAAAATGAGCGAAACAGCGCCCAAGAGCATCGGCAGGCTGAATGCGCTACTGCTTTCGCCCAAACCGAAGAGCGAAATAATCCAAGCCGTAACAGTGGTACCGATATTGGCGCCCATAATAACGGCTATGGCACCCGCCAAAGAAAGCAGACCCGCATTCACAAATGATACCACCATCACAGTGGTGGCAGAAGACGACTGGATGGCGGTAGTTACAGCCGCACCTGTAAGGATACCTCTAACAGGGCTTCCTGTAACTTTGCCCAGCACCATGCGCATCTTGTTGCCGGCAAACTTCTGCAAACCCTCACTCATCAACTTCATACCGAACAGGAACACTGCTAATGCACCTGCAAAATTCAGAATGATAATCAATATTTCCGAGTAGGACATAATCAATATATATTACCTATTATTACTTGTACATTATCATATTAAAAATCCGGACGAACATCTATTGAATGTCCATCCGGATTCCACGTTGGTTTATTTCATCCGAGAAAGAGCAGCGGCAGCAGGTTCGAAACCTTGAGATGCGGCCATCTTGTAGTAAGATCTGGCCGACTTGAGATCGCCAGCATCTTCGAGAATGGCGCCACAATAGTACATAGCGCGCACATCGCCATTGGCAGCAGCCTTTTGGAACCACTTGAGAGCCTCGGCCGGATTTTCCTCAACATAAATGCCATTCATATAGCAACCAGCCACGCAGCGATAGCCACGGTTGTATTCGTGTTCGGCGGCATACATATACAGTTCATAAGCCTTTTGGCTATTCAGCACCACGCCCTGTCCTTGCTCGTAGCAGTAGCCCAAGTTGCAATAGCCTTCCAGGCTACCCATGGCCACAGCCTTTTCAAAATAGAGCACTGCATTTTTAAAATCTTCCAACGACTCGTAAACATCGCCCAAAGCGTTGATGGCACGAATATTCTCGTTGTCGGCTGCACGTTCCAGCCAACTGATGGCAGCAGCGGTATCGGCATTGCAGCCATAGCCGTTGAGGTAGCACAATCCGAGGAAATACATGGCCTGGATATTGTCCATTTTAGCAGCAGTATCCAGATATGCCTTACCTAAAGATTCATCTTCGGGGCATCCATTGCCCTGAAGGCAAGCAACGCCCAATTGCTGATAGGCGCGAGAGTCATGATAATTGTTGGCAATGTTTTCAAAAATGGTATAGGCAGTCTTGGGGTCAGCCTCTTTAAAGCCAATTCCTTGCTGGAGGCAAATGGCGTAAGTGACCATTGCATCAACATCGCCACGCTTTGCGCCAATATACAAATAGTCGGTAGCTTTATCGAAAGCGCCCTCGTTCAACAACTGACGGCCTATGAAATAGCTGGCTGCCCCACTGCCGCCATTGTGGCCGGCAAAGTAGTAGGCTACAGCCGAATCAGCGTTAGGAGTTACGCCGGCTTTGCCGAAATTATAAATCTCTGCTACTTCATACGCAGCATCGCCTACACCTTCTGCAGCAGCTGATTTCAGATAAGGGATAGCCATGAGGGTGTCCTTCTCGACGCTCCAACCTTCCAAATAGCTACGTCCGATAAAGTAGGTACCCATTTCTTCGCGAGCCTGGTGGGCCTGGGTATAGAGCATGTATGCCGAATCGATATTTTGGGGCAATCCACGTCCAATACGATAGAAATCGCCCAGATAAACCATAGACAAACCGTGGCCTTGCGCAGCTGCCAAACGGTAATACTCTATCGACTTGGCAGTATCGGCCTCCAAGCCGCCATCGCCTAATTCGTAATAAAGACCCATCTTGAACTGGCCAGCAGCAATCTCGGCAGCAGCCAAAGGAGCAAACAAAGACACAGCCTTAGCGTGATCAACCGTATCGACAAATCTTCCAGACTCATAGCACACACCCAAATCATACATAGCATCGGGGAAACCGGCTTCGGCCGACTTGTTCAGGTAATCAAGGCCCAAAGCGATATCTTTTGCACCCTGCTTGCCCAAATTGCCGGTGAGATACATCATAGCCAAACGATATTGGGCATAAGGTGTTTGCGCTTTCTTATAATAGCTTTCGGCCTTTTTGAAGTTCACCTTCTGGCCGTCTAAGCCATTCTCAAAAATCATTCCTAAAGAAGTCTGTGAACTGGGACATCCTTTTTTGTCGCCTTCTAACAGAATCTTGTTGCATTTTTGGGCATCGCCCAGCCGCTCATAAATCATGGCTTTGTAATAGTAGAAATCCACCACACCCCTGGCAATCATAGTATCGTAGCATTCGATTGCCTGGTTGTAGTTGCCATTTCTCTCATACAAACCGCCCAAATAACCGATAGCGGCCGTGTCGCCATACTGGTCTGCCAAACGGAGATAATTGACTGCTTTGGGCATATCCCGAGCCTCGTCACTTTCATAATAGCTGGCCAACAGCAAAGCACAATCAGCATCCTTGAACACCTTCACGCCGCGTTCCCACCAGCCAAGGGCTGCCACAGTATCAGCCGAACATGTGGCAGTTTGGATTTTCAGCTTACCAGAATTGTAGCAACCCATGCCTAAACCGCCATTTACCTCGTCCTTTTCGGCCACAGCCACATAATAGCCCATAGCCTTATCGAACTGTTCGGCATTGGCATAGGCATCGCCCATAGCCAGTTGGCAATATGAGCTGTTTTCGGCATCCATTCTGCAGCCTTCCTCGAAAATACGGATGGCTTTTAAGCTATCACGCAGGGCAGCACTATCTGGAGACATATACATAGCGCCCGTACGATATTGGGCATAACCCAGATTATGGTGTTTGGCAATCAATGCTGACATCATTTGCATAGCCTTGGCCTGATCTTTTTCGACACCATGACCATTCCAATACATCATGGCGGCCACCTCATAAGCACGAGGATCACCCCATTTCATGCCTTCTTCCGACCATTTACGGGCATTCTTGTAATCGTTCTTGTTATAATAGATTTCGGCAAGGATGCCTTCAGAAAAATGCAAACCCATCTTATAAGATTTCAACAGGTACGCCATGGCTTTTTTCACATCCTTAGCCACCCCGCAGTCGCCATTAAGATAGTTCAGGCCCATATAATAATTGCCCCAAGCAGAACCAGCTTTAACAGACTGTTGGTAAAGTTCGAGCGCTTTTTCGGTATCAATTTTGGTACCAAAACCCAACTCATAAGCAACACCCAAGCCTGCAATAGCATCAGGCACATTGCGTCCAGCCCACTCTTTGCGGATAGCAAAATAGCGCGAAGTATCCTTGGGCATACCGCAGCTGCCGGTGAGGTAATAGTGGCTCACGTATACCCAGCCTAGGCCGTCGCCGGTATTGGCTGCCTTTTGGAACCATTTTAATGCCATTGTAGAGTCCACCTCAACACCAGCACCTTTTTCATAGCACTCGCCAAGCAATACCATGGCTTTTGGGTCGCCCTGGTGGGCATTATTAATGAGTTTTTGATCTGCTTGCGCATGTGCCACAACAGGCACCAATGCAAGCAATAAGAGGAACAAACGGGTCTTATTCATATCCTAGATTATATATAATTTCGCGATGCAAAGATACTAAAAAAAAACGACCTACGTTATATAAACCTAAATTTATTTTTTATACAGCCTATGAACAGCATCGAAATCGTCATTGAAAACACCCACGAACACCGCACTATCAAGCAAGGCAGCACCCTGGCAGAATTGGCCCAGGAATACTATGTCGACCTCGGCCGCTGGCCTTTAGAGCACCCCATTCTGGGCGCCATGGTCAACAATGTGGTAGAAAGCCTTGACTACAGAATCTTTCAGCCAAAAACCATACATTTTTTCGACATCACTTCTGCTCACGGAAAACGGATGTACCAGTCATCGCTGGTATTCATGCTATACAAAGCCGTACGCGACGTTTATCCGCAAGCAGTACTTTCGGTCAAACACTCGCTCAAAGGTGGTTTTTTCTGTACGCTTGAAAACACCGGAATCGATGACAGATGCATCATTGCCAACACCGTACGCGACCGCATGATCGAGTTGCAACGCCTCGACATTCCATTCGAGACCAAAGGCATGCTGCTTACAGAGGCTATTGAACTGATTCGCAATGCCGGGATTCCCGAAACGATGAAACTGCTAGAATCACTCAACCAGCTATACATAAACATGAACTTCCTTGATGGTACGCCCCACAAGTTTGCCGCCAAACTGGTTCCCTCTACCGGATGCCTCCGCACATGGGACTTTTCGGTGTACAAAGACCAAGGTTTCCTATTGCAAATGCCCGACCAGCGGCATCTCGACAGGCAGCCTGTGCTTCCAGATACGCCCAAGCTATTCAGTATTTTCAAGGAGCATCATAGCTGGGTAGACCTTTTGCATGTGCCTACCATCACCGACCTCAACCGCATTGTTCGAAATCATGGCGAGAATCATCTCATCCATGTATCAGAAGCCTTGCACGAGAAAAAATATGCCGAAATTGCCGATATGATATACCAGCGTCGCGACCATGTGCGCATGGTTCTTCTTGCAGGTCCCTCATCATCCGGCAAAACCACATCCTGCCGACGATTGAGCGTGCAGCTCAGCGTGCTTGGTTTCGACGTCAAGCAGCTATCCCTTGACGACTATTTTGTCAGCCGCGACCGCACCCCGAAACTCCCCAATGGCGAGTACGATTTCGAGAGTATCGATGCCCTTGACATCCCCTTACTCAACGACCACTTGATTCGCCTTTTCCGAGGAGAGAAAGTCGAAATCCCCACATTCGATTTCATCAAAGGCAACCCCTATTTCGATGGGAAAAGCCTGCAACTGAACCCCAACAGCATCCTTGTGGTTGAAGGCATCCATGCACTCAATCCAAAGCTCACCGCACAGATTGATGACGAATTGAAATTCAAGGTATATGTATCCGCCCTAACGCAAATTGCCATAGATGATGCCAACATCATCCACAGCAGCGAGAATCGCATGCTTCGCCGTATCGTACGCGACAACAATTTCCGAGGCTGGGACGCATACAACACCTTGCACCGCTGGGCTGAAGTACGACGCGGCGAAGAGTTGAATATTTTCCCATACCAAGAGAATGCCGACATCATGTTCAACTCGGCTTTATTATATGAACTTGGTGTCCTGAAAATCTATGCCGAGCCTCAATTAAAGCGAGTGCCCGAAAACTGTCCCGAATATGCCGAAGCCCACTACATGCTTAAGTTTCTCGAATTAATCGACCCAATAGACCCCAAACACATACCTCCTACCAGCATTATGCGCGAATTCCTTGGAGGAAGCAGTTTCGAATATTAATCCCAGAATCGGAATCACAAGATACACATCTTAACTATATTATACAATGAAACTTTTCAAAACAACACTTCTGATAGTACTTATTTCACTTGTTAGCGGATGCGCCCAAAATGCGTCACACAAACTAATTTCGCCGCTACCCTCTGGCATTGATACGGGCAACATGCAGGACTGCACCGTAGTAGCAGCATTCAATGCCGACGATTTCAAGTGGATGGGCGGAAATCTGCACATGACCGTGTTCAGCAAAGAGCTCTACGACATTGTTGACATTCATCAAATGCAAGTGGGCGACACACTCCTTTTTGCCGGACAGCCTGTGGTGATCAACAGCTTACATACTGATGAAGGCAGAATCGACATCAATGGAGGTCTTGACCAAGGAGGCTACTGCCTGGTAGGCTATGAAGGAGGCACCTACATAGCCCGCAATTGGGACGACTATCCTACCTATTCACAGTTAGGTCAATCCGAAGTGGCTCTGGCTGATAACTTTGTAATAATTGATTGCGGATTGGAACCTAACGACCCTATTGACACTATCCGCTCAGAGCAAAAACAATACATCGAAAGCCTAGAAGACAGTCGCCGCGAGTTCAACCAACTCAACACAACCGTGACCATTGAGAACGGAATGATTACAGAAATCAACCGCCACTGGATTCCCTAAAAAAAAAACATAAACCATGAAAAAATATCTTTTCAGCATCACCATTGCCATTCTGGCATGTTGCGCTCAATTATTTGCCAACGATGGCACATACTATACCTCTGGCAACCAGCTCGTTCCATTAATGGAGACCGACATCAGTGTACGAAAAGAGGTGCTAACCATCTCTATTCTCAACAATGGCTTTGCCAAGGTGGATGTATACTACGAATTTTGGAATCCCGGCAAGCAGACCCGACAGCTAACCATGGGATTTGAGGCCGACCCGCCGTACAATGCTGATTGGAAATTCCACCCCAATGGAGTGCATCCCAACATTTCGGATTTTACAGTAGAAATGAATGGGTTGCGACTGCTGCATAAAAATGCCGTATGCCACGCTGGAGCAGAAAAGCTGGACCCTGTACCGACGACAAAATACAACACAATATTTGACGACAACAATCTCTACGAGAAAGACCCTGAGGCCTATCCAGAGTACCGGCAGACTGGCATTGCGTTTGCTTATGTCTATTATTTCACGGCCACCTTCCAGCCCGGCCTCAACAAGGTGCACCACACTTATTGCTACCGGATGTCACATGGCTTAGGCGACCCATGGGATATTTGCTACAAGCTCACGCCCGCTGGACGGTGGGCAAATCGTCAGATTGACGATTTCACCCTCATTGTGCGTGCCGACAACACTTCCAAACACTTCATCATTGAGCAAAAAGCATTCCCTCAGGCAGTTTTCGCTGTGACTGAAGGCGTGGGCAAGATCCGCAACCTACCGAAAGAGACATGGCAGACCCCTTATCTCGAATTCACTTTGCGCAACGGTGCCGTGCAGACCCACATCACCAATTTCAAACCGCAGGATGAACTTCGTATTGCGTCGGGTTTTGTCGAATCAAAACCTTTCGGTCATTTCTACGACCCCCACTATGGCAAGATGCCTTTCTTCATGGCCAACTGGGCTGCCGAACAAAACCATCAGGACCTTCAGTTTGTAAAGCGAGTGTCGCGAAACCTGCCTTATGCCTATCGTGGCCATGTGTTCAAAGACAAGGTGTTGCGCGAGTTCTTTGAAAGTCAGTGGTGGTATATGCCCGACCCCGACTACAAGGATGACGACAGTGATTTCACCGAGGTAGACCGCCTCTACCTCAAAGCCGAAATACCTAGCATTATTGATTAATTCAGAACAGTTTGCGCAAATCAGACTGTAAGAAATCCTCAACAGGAATACCTCCTGAGCCTACCACAAGAGAATACTTCGGTGAGTACATTTGGCGGAAACGTGGGAGTCCGGCGTTGGTGGTCTGGTGTCCACTTTTGACCTCAATGGCCACAATGGATTGCTTATGAACCAGCACGAAATCTACCTCCAACGGTGTATCACGCCAATAAAATACCTTATAGTCCCATTCTGCCGCATGGCCAACCAGATATGACCCTACGGCTGACTCTACCCACCTACCCCACCGGTCAGGGGTAGTGCGCTCTTGGGCAAATCCACGGCCGGCACAAACACTCATCAATGCCGTATTATATATCTGATACTTAGGTATCGAATTGTATTTTCGTGCATTGTCAACCGCATATTTCTGCAAGCCGCAAAGCAATTCGGCCTCATCCAATACTGTTAGATATGATGCCAACGTTGTCACATTGCCGGCATCAGTCAACTGTCCCAACATCTTGTTGAAAGACAGCAGTTCACCCGAATAGCCGCACCCCAACTCAAACAATTGCCGCAAAACAGCTGGCTTGTAAATCATCGTGGTCAGCAATACGTCTTTACTGATGGCCGGTTCCACAATGGAGTCTTTGATGAATTGTCGCCACCGGGTCTCGTTTTTAATCAAGTGAGCACTACCAGGATAGCCTCCATAATATATGTACTGATCAAGCGTCCAGCCAAATGCCTCTTTCATTTCCGCATAGTTCCAATGCCCTACGCGGATGAGTTCAAATCGCCCAGCCAATGATTCACTTAGTCCTTTCTTCAGCAGTAATCTCGACGACCCGAGCAACACAACTTTTAGATTCACCCCATTGAATGTGTCCAAATCCCATTCTCTCTTCACAACCTCGCTCCAATTGTCAATTTTTTGAATCTCATCAATCACCAACAGATATTCTGCAGCAGCACTCATCAGCAATTTGGCGCGAGCCGACTCCCATTGTACAGAAATCCACGCTGCATCATCCGAGGATGTGGCATCGGCTGTGACGAAAGTGTGCGGTATAGAAATATCCTCCAACACCTGCCTCACTAGCGTAGTTTTTCCCACTTGCCGCGGCCCTGCGAGCACTTGCAAGAAATGCCGAGACTCCTCTATACGTTCTTTAAGTATCTTATAATGACTGCGTTTAATCATATTCAACCATAATTGTTTTACTTTGCAAAGATACAGAAAATTCTCAATTCTCCAAGAAAAAATTCTCAATTCTCTAAAGAAAAATTCTCAATTCTCTCAAAAAAAAATTCTCAATTCTCTCAAGAAAAATTCTCAATTCTCTCAAGAAAAATTCTCAATTCTACTCACTAAAACATACAAATTGCCCCGACTGAAACGTCAATCGGGGCAATTATTATTCTGCTTAATTCAGCTTCTGCCAACTGGCATTATTCCACCACAATCTCGTCGCAGAAAATGTAACTATCCCAGCCTTTGGCGCCGTGCCATTCGGGCAGTTTGCCGGGGTTCTTAGCCACCACGCGAAGGTAGCGGGTGTTGAGCTTCAAGTCGCGGATGGCATTGGTGCGGACAATATAGCCGGCCTCGCGAAAATCGGGTGCAAAATGCTCGGTGCGAACTTTCTTCCAAGTCTTGCCATCGGTAGAGGTATAAACCTCAATCTCTTCGGGGGCGAGAATCCAATCGAAGGTGTTCTGCATAAATCTGAGGGTAAGATTGTTGACTGCAGTAGCGGATTTGAAATCAAACTCAACATCCATATCCTTGCCCCAATAGCCCTGCCAATGACCGTCGGCATAGGTATTGTCGCTACCCAATTTGCCATCGGCAAGCGCATTCATTCCGCCACCGCTGTAGGTAGGTTTGTAATCAGCGTATGCATTATTCAGCTTGCTGATGCGGCCCAAGCCCTTGTGGAATAACAGGTACTGCTCGCTATACACGGGCTCGTCCCACTTGTTATAGCTTACTGCTTTAACAATGCAGCTGCGTGCAATGGTAAAAGGTCGGGTATAAAGATTGGAACCTTGGGTTGGTTTGCGGCCATCAACAGTAAAATATATAGGACGATCATTGAAAAGCGTTTGCAGCGTCACGTACATTCGATTGTCGCGATATTCATTGCTGATAAACACCTCTTGACGACACTCTTGAACCTCCTGGCCCAGTTTGTCGTATCGTGCACAAATGATGTCGCGACTGTAGTCGGTGCATTCCTCATCCCACAAACGAAGGTACTCCAACTTCAAGCTATGCAGGTTTCGGAAATAATGTTTGCTATAATTCTGGATATCGGTCTTCGATGCCCCATTGTTCTGCAAAGCGCGATACAGCATCACCCTGAGTCGGCTTTTTTGAGCCACGCACAAGATTCTATGGCATGCGTAAGCGAAATGGGGTACCATTGCGCTATCAACCGTTTGCAATATGCGGTTTACCATCGATTCAACACTATCACAACGCACCAACGTAGCATCATCGGTATTGGCCGGATAGAATTCGGTAAGAGGCTGCATAAGCGAGCCGGTATTGAACCAATCGCCTACAAACGGGTTATTGTTCAACTCGCCTACAGCGTTTATCATGGAGGTAATAGAAGCGTCAGTTTCAATACCATACAAAGCCTTATAATCAATACGTTGTAAGCGGTCATAGTTTTCGTTGAAAATACGTTCGCGTTCTGCCATTTCGGCCTTTGCCTGCTCAGGATCTGTGCTAGTGATAGGATTCCAAGCCATCTCGGCAGCCCAAGCCATCGCATGCCAGCAGTCGCCAAAAAGACTCTCGCCGCTATCGTCCCAGGCGGTATTCATCAATCCGCGAGCGCCAGCCAAATATCCATCACGGGCCAGGTAAGCAATATTCTGCATGTAATTGCGCACCTGAGGGGTACTGCTCCAATGGCTGGTACCTGGTGCCACCCAGAAAGGATTGCCCTGTTCTTTGTGTATCTTGGCGAATGGGGCCAACATGTCGGCATAACTCTCCTTAGCCACATAAGACCATACAATATACTGCATATCTTTGGGCAGTTTCTTCAACATTTCAGGATTCTTAGCCACAATATCTCCCCACATCAGCACTTCCATCTTTTTGTCGCCATCGTGAGCCTCGGCATAGGCCTTTTGGATAATATCGTAAACGCGATTGATATGCTGGCAATAGACTTCATCCGAACCCTTCTGGCTCACATAGTCGCGAGCCCGGCCAGTACCCAACCCTTCAGTCTCATCACAATTGATATTGAAAAATTTGCTGCTATAGTAAGCCTGAACAGCATTTTCAATCTGGTCGGTCAAGAATTTATAGGTCTCTTCTTTTGCCGGATTGACATTTGTTGGACCATCCATCAGGCTTTGGTAATAAGGAATACGCAGCGTTTTTTCGAAGTGAGCAAAACATTGCAGGTTAGCCATCATATAGGGATCATTGGCATATTCAAAGTCCGATAAGCCACTCACACCCGAAATATCGGGATACGTCTCATTGTACAGCGTGTGCTCGGTATAATAGTTGCCGAAGTTCAGCTTATACTGCTCAGCAAAAGAACGAGTTTTCTGGCGGAATTTTCTATTGGGTATTGGTCCGCGACTGATATCGTCCAACCAACCCCTATACTCATATGCCGGCCAGTCCTTAATTGTCATGCAAGGGACATTGCCATTATAGATTTTTCGCAGCTGATTAAGGGTTTTGGTGGCATTATCATACCCTTCGTTGCTAGTGCATGAAGCCGTGATGCCTTCGGGGGCTATCGTAAGCACATAGGCTTGACGCTGATTAGCCGCACCTTCAATCTCAAAAACAAAGTTGCGCCTCGGCATGGTGCTTTTGCTTACCGTTACTGTGCCTTGCTGCATTGTTACCTGCTGCGGGGTGGGAATAACACCGATGTTGGTTTTTTTCGTCTGTGCCACAGCTGTCAGCCCCAGCACTACCATAAACATTATCAGAACTCTCTTCATAATACAATCTATCAATTTTCTGATGCAAAGATACGATTTTTTTCTCAATTAGCGAATTTTTCGTATCTTTGCACTCTCAAACACACATCCAAGTATGACAAAAATCCTCTTTATCTGTCACGGCAATATCTGTCGCAGCCCTATGGCAGAATTTGTAATGAAAGACCTAGTCAAGAAAAAAGGGATTAGCCATCTTTTTGAAATTGATTCTGCTGCCACCAGTACCGAAGAAATCGGCAACCCCATTTATCCCCCTGCATTAGCCTGCTTGCAAAGTCACGGCATTGTTGATGCACAACACGAAGCGCGACAATTCACTCTCGGCGACTACGACTATTATGACTACCTAATCATCATGGACAAAAACAACCTGCGCAATATTCGCCGCATCATACCCACCGACTTTGAAAACAAAATATCGCTTCTTATGTCCTTTGCGGGGAAAGATAACCACGAAGTGGCAGACCCATGGTATACTGGCGATTTCGAAATTACCTACCGCGATGTTTTGGCGGGATGCAAAGGACTGCTCAAGCACCTTTCTGCCAGCAAATGACCTTGGCCTATCACAATAATCAACCCAACATCCTCGTCGGCATCAACTATTCGCAATCCTCAACTCCTGGTTTCTCCTTCATCCTATTCCTAACGCAATGATATACAAACTCGATAAAGAATTCTATGGATTCCCCGATCCCAATGAAGCCGAACCTGATGGGCTCATTGCCTTAGGAGGCAGCCTTTCGGTCCCCTATCTTCTCAATGCCTATGCATTAGGCATGTTTCCCTGGTTCATTCATGATGGCGACCCGTATTGGTTTTCGCCCGATCCACGAATGGTGTTGTATCTTAACGATTTCCGATACAGCAAAAGCCTGCGCCGAGTGGTAAAATCGGGAAAATATGAAGTACGCATCGATACGAACTTTGCTGGAGTAATGCGCAAATGCCAAGAAACGATTCGAGAAGATCAAGATGGATCATGGATTACAGAGGAGTATATCGACGCGTATTCCACCTTGCATGAATTAGGGCTGGCACACTCGTTCGAAACCTACTATCAAGGCGAACTTGTAGGCGGGCTTTACGGCGTCAGCCTCGGCAAATGTTTCTTTGGCGAGAGCATGTTCCACACCATGACCGATGCATCGAAGGTGGCATTCGTTCGGTTAGTAGAATTCTGCAGGCAACACGATTTTATTTTCATTGACGCTCAGCAAGAGACCTCCCACTTGGCATCGCTAGGGGCCAATCCCATTCCTCGGAAAGACTACCTCCAACATCTCGAAAATCAAGACTGGTCCACCACGCTGCAATGCAATTGGAACACACTTGACTAATTCATCCCACACAATAAGCAATGGCAGAATCCTCAAAAAAAAGATTCTGCCATTATTTAGCGTCTGTTATAGAAATAATTAGAGACCGAATGCTGTTTTGATGCGATCGACATAGTCCAGACGTTCCCATCCAAAAAACTGAACTTCGCGTTCTGATTCCTGACCATTGTTGTCGACGAAACGAACCATGGCCGAATATGGATCACGCCCTATATGGCCGTAGGCAGCCGTAGGACCATAAATAGGATTCTTCAGTCCGAAACGCTCGATAATGGCATAGGGACGCATATCGAAAATCTCTTTGATGCGTGCGGCAATCATGCCATCGCTCATATCCAC
The DNA here is from genome assembly GCA_018066145.1 of Candidatus Colimorpha merdihippi. Classification (GTDB taxonomy): domain Bacteria; phylum Bacteroidota; class Bacteroidia; order Bacteroidales; family P3; genus Colimorpha; species Colimorpha merdihippi. Next base: position 17,167 of record JAGHRY010000277.1, read on the forward strand.
ATGACTGGTTCCGTAGGTATTGACATAGAGTCCCACGGGTTCTGCCACACCGATGGCATAAGCCACCTGAACCAGCACCTCATCGCAGATGCCTGCCGCCACCATATTTTTGGCAATATGGCGGGTAGCGTATGCTGCCGACCGGTCGACTTTGGAAGGATCCTTGCCCGAAAATGCGCCACCGCCGTGGGCTCCGCGACCGCCATAAGTATCCACAATGATTTTTCGGCCGGTGAGACCCGTGTCGCCATGAGGTCCCCCAATGACAAACTTGCCAGTGGGATTCACATGTAATTTATAATCAGCCGACGAAAAGAGCGCCTTGTTAGCCTCGCTCAAGCGACTGAGCACCCGGGGAATCAATATCTCGCGAACATCACGGGTGATACGATCGAGCATGACGCCTTCTTCGGCAAAGTCGTCGTGCTGAGTGGAGATAACGATAGTATCCACACGCATGGGCACCCCCTCGTCACTATACTCTATAGTAATCTGGCTTTTAGCATCAGGGCGAAGATAGGGCATCAGCTCCGTTTCCTTGCGAATCTTAGCCAATTCGATTAGGAAAATATGAGCCAACGTGATTGGGAGAGGCATCAGCTCGGGGGTTTCGTTGCAGGCATAACCAAACATCATGCCTTGGTCGCCAGCGCCCTGCTCTTCGGCAGTGGCGCGGTCGACACCCTGGTTGATATCCTCGCTTTGATTATGAATCATGGACATAACGCCACAGGAGTCGGCATCGAAACGGTACTCGCTCTTTGTATACCCGATGCGACGAATAACCTCGCGGGCAGTTTCATTGATATCTACATAACCATTGCAAGTAACCTCGCCCGACAGCACCACGGTGCCAGTGGTAACAAGGGTTTCGCAAGCCACATGGCTTTGACTATCGCGGCGAAGAAACTCGTCGAGCAAAGCATCAGAAATCTGATCAGCAATTTTGTCAGGATGGCCTTCAGAGACCGACTCAGAAGTGAAGAAATAACTCATAGTACTTGTACTTTTTTGATGTTGAACATAAAAAAGCAAAGATTAAGAAAGAATGATGATTGAGATTGAAAATCATGTATTTAGCATTATTTTTCAGTGGTTGCAATCATTACAAATCTATCCACTTTGCGATTGCAAAGATACAAACTTTTTCCCATCTGGCAAAATAAAATTCGTCCCTCACTTCTCAGGCGCCCCCTTTTGCCGTAATATTATTGATTGGTATCTCCCCAACCTATTGAACATTTTCTTTCGTGTAAAAAGCAACCTTCGCCCTACTTCCTTCGCCCTACTTTCGTTCATTCTACGGGGATCTTACGGGGTTAGTCCACCCCATAGAATCGAAGCCACCCCGTAGGATCCCCGTAGAATGGGCGAACTTGCTTTGGAGTTAGGTAGAAATCTAGAATGGACTTTTTAAGTCTATCTGCAATTATGTGTAAGTTACATGCAAAAACGCATTCTAGATTCTAGATTTATACATGGAAGCAGCAGCTGGCAATGAGGTTGATTATATCGTAAACAACTGATATACATAATAATGTAACACTAATAAGATAACGTTTCGCCCCCATGCCGATTCTAGAAAATCTAGAATTGAATTCTAGATTTTCTAGAACTCGTTGGCGGAATTTATCTAAGGCATATTTGACATGGCTAATGGGTTAGCCCGCGAGATAATTGACTTATTGTCTGCACAGACTCGGCGGGCACATTCAGCGGGATATTCTTATCCACCCCCTTAAAATCGTCTTCCCCAGGTCTGGGGGAAACACCGAATAGGAGGTTATGCTCGTGAGGCTGTTGCAATTAGCGAAGGCAGCAACATCTATGTAGGTCACCGAACTAGGAACGGTCACGCTCGTAAGGCCACTGCAATTTAAGAAAGCTGAATAGCCGATGGAGGTCACCGGGTAGGTGGTCCCATTGTAAGAGACAATGGAGGGTATCACCAACGCGCCACTTGTCTGGGGGAATAATACGGATAATCGGATATTTGTGATGTAATCTCGGCGGTAAACCCAACAATGTTGTGATGGCATAGATGCAAATTAGAATGCTCGGTACCCATAAGTGCCAGACAGGCCCTTTTGTCGCAGTCTTAAGGATTTTTTGGCGATGGCCACTGAGGAATGGTTGAACAACACCATGAGGTTTACTCTTTTACAGATGTCCCACATTTGAAAAAAAAAGCCTGAACCGCAGCATTCTTACGGTACAGGCTATTGCTTGGATAGGTGTTCTTACATCTTTTGACCAGATATCTGGGGAAAAACTATTTTACTTGTTTACAGCTGAGAATACTGGTCGGCAAGTTCTTTGGCTTGACCAAAAAAGAACAAGGCCACTTGATTGAAATCCATATTGAGGTCTTTGCTGAGCCCAACACGATCTTTGAAAATGGCCACGTTGTACCATTGGAGGCACTGGAAGGAGCGATGGTAGTAGAGACGCTGCAATTCCTCACGCGTGGGCGCATGTCCAACATAAGCTTCAAGCAGGGAGAGAGCCTTGTCGAAACCGGCATTGCCATAGCAGGCAATATCGTAGAAGGGGTCATTCATTCCAGCAAACTCCCAATCGAGCACATACAACTTATCGCCATTGACAACTAGATTTGTAGGCTGGTAGTCGCAATGGCAGGGTACCATAGGCACAGCCGCATGGGCATCGCGCATGGCTTCAAGTTTCTGTCGCAGTTCGATATATTCCTTCGGATGGGTAAACCCCATTTCACGGCAATATCGTTCATCATTGTCTAGCCGGCCGAAAGCATTGTAATCACGAAACTTGAGGTCGCTATTATGGATGCGTTTGAGTGCAGCAACAGACATTTCATTAAAGCTGACGATATCGGTATCGGAAAGAATGGTTCCCTCAACATATTCCGCCAGTTTCTCACCAGAAATAACCTCTACATAAGATGTTGCATTATTCAATCCCAGTCGGTTCACCTCTTGAATATTATCCCACTCTTCTACCCTATCGACAAACTTCTCGGCAAATTTTCCAGGGACACGATAGGTGTATTTTTTGCCTCGGGTTTCTACTACATAAGTATAATTGCTCATACCTCCCTCAAGGCGTTGAACAATGGTTGCATCATTGGTGTGCATGAGGGCATTTACACGGGCTATTATATATTCTTCTACAT
>JAGHRY010000072.1 GCA_018066145.1 Candidatus Colimorpha merdihippi
TCATGGCGGCCATTATTGTTATGATAAGAATATCGCGTTTCATAATATATAATAAGGATAAAGATTATTAAAATACCCAGCTGTAGCTGATGGACGGAATGATGGGGAAGATGGAAAGCTGCTTGAGCACTCTGCTGCTGCCTCCAAGGAAGTCGTAATACTCGGTGCTGGAGTATATGAGGTAGGGGTTCTGCCGGTTGTAGAGGTTGTATACGCTGATGTTGATAGTGCGCTTGCCGTATTTCAGTTTCTTGTGGAAATTGACGCTGGCATCCATGCGGTGGTAGTTGGGCATGCGGTAATTGTTGCGACTGCTGATGTAAGAGATTGTTTCGTCGTACCAATAGTAATCATCGATGTATTGCTCGCCTTCGTAGGGGTCAATCTCCTGCAAACCAAGGGTGCATGCGTTGCCGGTGCTGAACACCCAGCTGAGGCTGGCATCGATGTTCTCGTTGAACTTATAGGTGAGCACTAGGCTGATATCGTGTCGACGGTCGTATTTGGCCGGGAAGGTGTTGCCCTGGTTGATGATGTTGTTTTCGCGGTCGAACTTGCGGTCGGTATGGCTCCAAGTGTAGCCCAGCCATCCGGTGAAGCGGCCCACGGTTTTCTGCGCCAAGAATTCAATGCCGTAAGACCATCCGCGACCCATGGCCACTTTATCTTCCCATCCTTGCGAACTGCCGAAGAACGAGGCTCCATCTTTGTATTCCAGCAGGTTGTTCATATATTTGTAATATCCTTCAATGGAAAGGTTGAGCGAGTCCATGAGGTTGTAGAACAAACCGGCAGCCACCTGGTTGGAATTCATGGGTTTGATGCGGGCAGTAACGGGCACCCAGAGGTCGGTGGGCAGGCTGATGCTGCTGTTGCTCAACAGGTGCAAGTATTGGGTCATGTAGGCGTAGCCCACCTTGGCTGAGAGTCGGTCGTTGATGAGGATTCGGCCGCTGAGGCGGGGCTGGATGCTGGGGTAGAAAACGCCCTGGACGGCAAAGCCCGTAAAGTTGAGTCCGGCATTCACCTTCAGCCAGTCGTTGATCTGCCAATCGTCTTCGGCATAAGCCATCATCTCTTCGGCATGAACCATGCTTTGGCCGATGAGGGTGTCGATATTGGCGTAGACCCCGTTGGTGCTGTCTACGGCCTTGAGGCTATTGGTCTCAGGGGTGAAGATATGGTGCAGGAACTGTCCGCCAAATTTCACGGCGTGGTCGGGCGAAGGCATGTAGTCGAAATCGACGCGGCCGGTGAGGTCTTGGATGCCGGATTTGAATCCCAGCGTATATTCTTCCTTATAGTATTGGCTGATGGCTTCGATGCCGAGACTCAGATCGTTGCGGTAGCGGGTGTAGGCGCCAGTCACATTCATGAACAGTTTTGGCGTAAGCTCGTAGTTCCAGCGAAGGCTGCCCACGATATTGCCCCAATTGTAGCCCATGTTCAAATACTCTTTGGATGTGTAGCTGTATCCCGAACGCATGCGAGCGTAGATGCGGTCGTCGCCCATGTAGTACGAGGCGTACAAGCGGCTGCGGTCGCTGAATTTGTGGGTGACTTTGGCATTAAAATCGTAGAAATAGTAGCCTGCATTCACCTTTTCGCCAATGCCTGCGGTGAAGAGGGCAATCATAGGCTGCAGCAAGGCGTCGGCATAGGTGCGTCGGCCCGAGATGCTGAAGGTGGTCTTCTCTTTGATGATGGGTCCTTCGAGGTTGAACTTGGCCGAGATGGCGCCAATGCTCAGTCCGCCGTGGTACTCTTTGTCGTTGCCGTTGTTGGTGGTAATATCGAGCACGCTGGACAAGCGGCTGCTGAAATGGGCGGGGAAACTGCCTTTGTAGAGGCTGATGTTCTTGATAGCATCGGAGTTGAAGGCCGAGAAGAATCCGCCCAAATGGTTCACATTGTACATGGGTACGCCGTCAAGGAGAAACAGGTTCTCGTCAGGTCCGCCGCCGCGCACATACATGCCCGAGGTGCCCTCGCTGCCGGATTGTACGCCGGGGAGCAGCTGTACGGCCTTGATAACGTCGGTCTCGCCAAAGAGCACGGGCACCGCCTTCACCTGCTCTACGGGCAGTTCTACCAGGCTGGTTTGCGAACTCTCGACATGCTGCACGCGCTGGCCGGTAATCTTTACCTCGGTGAGGGTTACCGAGCTGTTGAGCTTCACGTTCAGGTGCTGGTCTTGGTCGAGATTGATTTCGATAAATTGAGGCTGGCAACCAACGAACGAAAAACGCAGTACGGCTTTTTCGCCCTTGAGGGTAAGGGTGTAGCGTCCATGCTGGTTGGTGGTGATGCCTTTCTTTGAGATGGTATCGTAAACGGTTGCGCCGATGAGGGTTTCGCCCGTTTTGCTGTCAGTTACGGTGCCGCTGACGGTATGCTGTGCCCAAGTGGCCAAGGAGGCCAAAGTCAGCATCAGCAGTAGGAAAGTTTTCTTCATGAGTTGATTAAGTTTTTTTCGTTTAAAGTGATTCCAATAATATTGAACTTGTTGAATGAATTATTTTGTGTTGATTTCTTACAGATATAGTTATATTTCTTGTTTAATAAGTTTCTACCATTATAACGCACGAAATATGCAAATCTTACACGTATTGTGAAAAAAAAGTTTGGTTATCGCAAATCCTCCTCGGTAAGATCCACGCCGGGGTCATCGTCCCATGGTTTGTGGTGAGCAGTAGGCTTTTGAGCTTCGGCAGCAGCGGCCTGCTGTTGGGCGCGAGCGGCCTGGTCGGCGTCCTCGGCCTCCAATCTGCGGTCGGTGCGGCTTTTTCTGCGGCGCTTTTTCTGCTCCTGGTATTCCACAATTGTATCGCCCGCCACAATGCCGGTAGGCACAGCTATGATGGAGTAACCCAGCAGCATCACAATCATCGAAATGAACTGCCCCAAGGCCGTTACTGGGGCAATATCGCCATAACCTACAGTGGTGATGGTTACTACAGCCCAATAAATGCCGCGGGGAATGCTGGAAATGTCAGGATTCTTGCCATTTTCGATGCCATACATGGTGGCACCAAGAATAATGGCCATGATGAAAACGAACAGCATGAACACCAATACCTTAACAAGGCTGCGTTTGAGGGCATCCATAAGGAATCGACTCTCGTTGATGAAACGCTCCATGCGGTAGATGCGGAATATGCGAAGCATGCGCAGCAGGCGCAGCACCGAAAGGGTGGTTGCGCCGGGAAGCAGCAGGCTCAGGTAAGAGGGGAAAATAGAGATGATGTCAACCATGCCGTATAGCGACAGCAGGTAGCGCTTGGGCTTGGTGATACAATAGATGCGCAGATAAAATTCGAACGTGAATAGGATGGTGAACAGCCAGCCTATCGCCCGCATGAGTATGACAAACCAATGAGGGGCGCCTGTCACGCTTTCGAGCATGATTACCACTATGTTGAGAGCGATGGCTATCAGCAGCCAAACATCGAACTTTTTGCCCCTGGGGGTGTCGGATTTGAAGATGATGGTGTATATTTCGAGTTTGGTCAGCGAGCGATATTTCTTGGGCAGGAGCACATTGAAAAGGGCACGGTGCATCAGGTCGCCCAAATGTTGCAGTAGGTTGAGGGCAATATCGCGGTAGCCGATGCTGGCAATCCATTCGGCTAAGCGTTTGATTTCTTTGACAAAGAGTTGTAAAAGGCGTTTCATTCTGCTTTGGAAATATTAAGTACGCAACTGCGGCCGGGGGTGAGGGTGCGTGCCACCCGCTGGATGTCCTGGGGCGTTACCTGTCGGTAGCATAGGGGCTCGTTGTTCACCAGCTCGGGCCGGCCTATCATTTCGTAGTAGCAAAGGCACAAGGCTCTGTCGGCAGCTTTGTATTGCGAATAAACGAAGGTGTTTTCAAACTTGTTGGCCACCTTTTCTATTTCAATGGGGGGTACCAAGGTATCTTGCAGCTTGGCAATCTCGTCGTCGATGGCCTGCTCGGCCTGTTGGAAGCTTACGCCGTCGCGCAGTTTGCCGCTGACCACAAACAGGCCCCTATCGAGTTCGCCGGTGATGTAGGCGTTGATTTCGGTAAAGAGTCTTTCTTCCTGTACCAGCCGGCGGTACATGCGTGAGGAGTGCCCGTTGCTGAGCACGTCGCTAATCATGTCGTAGGTGTAGTAGTCCTTATTCCAGCGGTCGCACATCAGCCAGGCTTTGTAAATGGCGTTGTTGGGCACCTCGCGTACCACCGATTTCCGGCGTTCTTCGGTCTGTTCGGGTTCGCTGGGCAAGGGCGCTTTTTCGGTAGCCCCTCGGTTGATAGGGGAGAAGATGCGCTCGGCCAGCTTCAAGGCGTGGTCTTCGTTGATGTTGCCGGCAATGGCCAATATGGCGTTGCTGGGCTTGTAATATTGGTCGAAAAACTGGCGTACATCGTCAAGCGTGGCTTCCTGCACATGCTTGATATCGGCACCGATGGTGCACCAGCGATAGGGGTGCGCCTGATAGCACAGGGGGCGCAGCAGCATCCATACATCGCCGTAAGGCTGATTCTCATAGCGCTGGTGGTATTCCTCGGTCACCACGCGCTGCTGAACATCAAGCACCTTCCAGTGGTTGTTGCTGATATCCCAGTCGCCGAGCATGCGGTCGGCCTCCAGGGCCAGGGCCTGCTCGAGGTGCTGGGCGGGAATGGTGATGTAGTAGTTGGTGTAGTCGTTATTGGTAAAGGCATTGCTCTCACCGCCCATGGCATCCACCACAAGGTCGAAGTCGGGGTTGTTGCGGGTGCCGCCAAACATCAGGTGTTCAAAGAGGTGCGCAAAACCCGTTCGCGCCGGACTTTCGTTGCGCGAACCAATCTGGTACAGCATATTTACCGTCACAAGCGGGGTGGAGTCGTCGCGGTGCGCGAGAATCCGTAGTCCGTTGTCAAGAATTTTCTTTTTATAAGAAATCATAAAATAAAAAACGTACTTCTCGCGCAATTATTGTATGGTAGGGAAAAAAGCTTTGAGCTTAGATTCAACTTCGAAGTGCAACACCCGAATGCAATGATAGTATAAATTCCCATTGGCGGAATTGATTCTCGAAAACATGCACCCCTTCCTCCACCCAAAGGACACTCATTCTACGGTGATCCTACGGCGTAGCTTCGTTCTATAGGAGTGGACAAACCCCGTATAATCCCCGTAAAATGAGCATCGTTAGGGCGGACCAGTGTGCTGTTGATTTGAAGTTAATGGAGTTTTGAAGTTGGGAATTGGGCAACCACCGCTTCATAAACTACATCAACTACTAACTCCATAAGATCCATAAAAAATCATCAACAAAATCTAGAATCTAGAATGGATTTTCTGATGTATTACACAAAATGGCGTGCTAGATTCTAGATAAGGGCATTTCTGCGAATCTTTAGCACTGGTTTTTGTTAGGTTAAATTAGTTGGACTACACTTATTTAGCACAAAATTCGCCTAGGGTGTACCGAGGCTGATTTTGTGCACATCAATGGATGGACAGCTAGAAAATCTAGAATTGGATTCTAGATTTTCTAGTTGGATAAATTCCGCCAAAGGGTTATAAATAATTGTTTTGTCGAGGATAAGTTCAGAAGTTTTCATGGACGAAGGTATGGTTCAGTCTGCGCATGAAGGATGAAAACGTCAGAAACAGAATGAAAATCAGTGTCTTTACATGAGATTACCGAAGTTCAGTGATTTTTTCTACTTAGTGTTGCACTTGTAACTAGAATATTGGGAGTATTACTAAGATTGATTCGATAGGAATAATTGTTTATATAATAGACTCCTTTTTAAAGGATGACGAACCTATGGCTGTTTTATTGTAGGATGGGCACAATAAAAAAACGTGGCATGCGTTATAAGACGCGTTATAATGAAAAGCATAGAACTGATAGATGGCGTTTTTGGTGCAGAACTAGAATTGCATCTGGCACCCGAACTTAGGGCTGGTTTTCCAAGTCCGGCGGAAGAGTATATACATGATTCGCTGGATTTTAACCGCGATTTGATTAAACATCCGGAGTCAACGTTCTATGGGAAAGTCAAGGGCGATTCGATGATAGAAGCCGGGATATGCGATGGTGATATAGCCGTGATTGATAAATCGAAAGAGCCTCACGACGGCAGTATTGTTGTGGCATACGTGAACAATGAGTTTACTATCAAATATCTGGATTTGTCCCACCGCGAAGAAGGGTATATCGAATTGCGTCCGGCCAATCCCAAATACAGTCCCATACGAATTGAGGCGAGTGATAATTTCGAAGTCTGGGGAGTGGTGGTATATACAATCAAACCGTGGTAATGACCTACTTTGCTGTAGTAGACTGCGATAATTGCTATGTTTCGTGCGAGCGTGTGTTTCGGCCCGATTTGAACGATAAGCCCGTGGTGGTGCTGTCGAATAATGATGGCTGTGTGGTGGCTCGAAGCAACGAGGCCAAACAATTGGGCATAAAAGCCGGAACGCCCTATTTTAAGCTTGCACAAGAATTTCCAAATCAAAAGATAGCCGTATTTTCGAGCAACTATGAGTTGTATGGCGACCTTACGGCTAGGGTGATGACCATACTGCATCAAGAATCTCCTGAATATTTTCGATACTCGATAGACGAAGCCTTTGTCGTTCTTCGGCATACTGAGGGGGCTGATTTGAAAAAATGGGGAGAAGAGCTGCATGTGCGAATAAAGAAAGCCGTAGGGATACCGGTGAGCATAGGTATCGGCCCTACTAAAACGTTGGCGAAAATGGCTTCGCATTTTGCCAAACACTATAAAGGGTACCACCATTGCTGCTTGATTGATACCGAAGAAAAAAGGGTGAAAGCGTTGAGTCTGTATCCTATAAGCGAAGTGTGGGGGATCGGTCGCCGATATGCGGCAAAATTGAATGGTCTAGGGGTGAATTTGGCTTTGGATTTTGCCCGCATGAGCAAGGAGGAGGTACAGTCGCTATTTAATGTTGTGGGCACACGCACTTGGCGAGAGCTAAACGGCGAGGATTGTGTGCCCAATGAAGAGCCGGCTAAGAAGAAAAGCATTTGTGTGAGCCGGAGTTTCCCGGGAATGATATCGGATTATGAAGTGCTGCGCCGTTATATATCCAACTATGCTGCGCGCTGTTCGGAAAAATTGCGCGTGCAAGGAACTGCGGCCAGTGTGGTGGGCGTATTTTTGAGCACCAATCCCTTTCGCGAAGATCTTCAGCAATACAACAATTTTTATGATATCCGACTTTTGACTCCTTCCAACAGCAGTATTACAATAGTGAAGCAAGCCGAAGCGTGCTTTCAGAAAATATACAAAGAGGGTTTTATGTACAAACGCGCGGGTGTAGTGCTGATGAGCATGGAGTACGGTGCTGGAATCCAAACTAATTTTTTGGACTATGATGCCGAACGATTTGAGAAGATGAAGCGTTTGGACAAGGTGATTGACCGGCTAAATCGTATCGGCGGTACGGAAACTGTTATCTTAGGTTCGCAGCAATTTCCCGGGAAAGGGAGCAATGGAAAGTCGACCTTGTTTGCTGACGCGATAAAGCATGATTATAAAAGTCCCAATTATACAACCCGTTGGACCGATATTATAGAGCTTAAGTAAGCGTGGATATCGGTGACAGTAAGAAAAAAAAGACCGGCGTCAGTGTCCGGTCTTTTTTTATATGCATCCATAGGGAAATTGCTATTCGGCAGAAGGACTGTCTCCACCTGATTTGGTGCGATTTTCGAGTTCCATCTTACCGAAGCGGAGGGTAACACCTGCAGAGATGTATCGGCTGTTGAGGGTGTAGCTGTTGGATTCGCTGAGCAAATAAGGGTTGGTATTGGAAGATCCATTGCCGATGGTCTTGCCCCAATTGAAGATATCCTGAACGTTGACGAAGGCAGAAAGCTTGCGCTTGAAGAAATCAGCTCTGACGCCGCAATTGAGGTAGTATCTAGCCGAACGTTGGGCTGCCAGACTGATGGTGGGTGAGGAGTAGTTGGCAGAAGCAAATACTTGGTATTTGTTCCAAAGCTTAACCCAGCAATTGAGGCGGGTGCTCCATGAAACGCGATGGTCGGAGAATTCGTCCTTGCCAGGCTGGAGGAACGAGTAGCCATAGTCGTAGATATTGGTATAAAGGCGCAGGTTGAAGAATCCGTTGGGGCGGTAGGTGACAAAAGCTGTTCCGCCGATACGATAGGAAGATCCCATATTATAAGGTACTGAGAATTGTACGATACGGTCGAGAATGGGGTCGGCTTCCTCGGTTGAAGTGGTGAGGTTGTCGATCTCATTGGCGCTATAGCGGGCATAACCCTCCAGGCCGATGCTGCCGAAAGACATAAAGAACTTGTTCCAGCCGACTTCGGCGTTGTGGGTATAGGCGTACTGCAGATTGCGGTTGCCGGTAGACCAGCTGTCGAGTGTGTAGCGCTTATAGGTGGTCAGCTGCTCTTCACCGGCATGACGCATGCGGAGCGAATAGTTGAGTTTGAAGTTGTGCATGCTCTGGGTACGATAGGAAAGGTGGATGGAGGGATTGAAGGTGATGAAGTTATAAGTGGTATCGTCATTAGTGAAAGGATAGGCTTCGCTTCCTTTGTAGGCGAAGTCGATATGTTCGTACTGAGATCCAAAGCCCAGTTCGAGGGTAAAACCACCCCAACGGCGAGTCCACTCGATGTCGGCTTCGGCAGAATTTTCATTATCGTTGAAATGGTAGCTGCGCAATAAATCGCGTGTGGGCGCATCAGTGGATGCATCGTCGGAGACATCGTAATCGCGAGAAATAAGCTTGTTGCCATAACCAAAGCCGAAGGAGAATTCGCCATCGTCGCTATAAGGGAGGTTGTAGCGGATGTCGGCCGAAAGATTATTGGTGCGATTGTTGTCGGCATAGCATTTGTCGTAATTGGTATATTCGCCCAAGGTAGAGGTGGCAGGATTGAAAAGGCGAATAAAGTCCTGCTGGCTGCGGCCAGAATTGAAATTATTGTGGATGGAAGCACGGATGTTATGGCCGCGGTTATTGAACTTGTGGGTAAAGTCAACGCCGGCCATGCCAAAACCGCTATTGGAACCAGTGCGGTTGGTGTCGACATAATCGTAAAAGATGTCATTCATGAGATAGTTGTAAGTGCGGGAAAGATTGTGGTTGTTGATGGAGTAAGAATAGTTGTAGTTGCCCATGAACTCGATATTGGTCATAGAGTCGATTTCGTAGCTGACATTGGCAAAGATGTTGCCGTTAAAACGACGATTGTCGGTAGTGTTTTCTTTGCTTTCGGTTGCAGTGGTATCGAAGGTGCCGGTTTCTGTTCCATCTCGACGATAGGTAGTGTTGCTCCAACCGGTGCTTTCGGAATAGTTGTAACGGCCGCTAGAATAGATGTTGATAGAAAGTTTTTCGTTTGCCCAGGTGTAGGAAAGCCAAGGCGAGACGAATGGCTGGGTGGCACCGTTGACACCGAAACTGATGAAATGGTTGCTTTTGATATAGGCCGAAGTGATGATGTTGATAACGGCCTCGGCACTGGTGGCATATTTGGCCGAAGGATTAGTGATGGTTTCGATGCGGTCCAGCGCATTGGCAGGAAGGGTTTCAAGATAGGTCTTGAGGTTTTCGGCTGTCAGTTTGGACGGCTTGTCGTTCACCCAAATCTCTACGCTGCTGACGCCACGCAGAGTTATATTTCCTTCGATGTCAACCTCAACGCCGGGAGCATTCTGTAGTGCATCGCTGGTGGTGCCGGTTTGGATAGTGGGATCGTCGGCCACATTATACACCATTTTCTCGCCATCCATGGCATATAGAGGACGCGAAGCAGTGATTTTGACCTCTTTGAGCTGAGTGGCGCCAGGGGCTATTTTGATGATACCCAGGGCTGTATTGTTGGTTACGGTGAAAGGAACCATAATGTTTTTATAGCCAATTGCTGAAACTCGCAGCAACATATCGCCTTGCGGAATGTTTTGAACCTCAAAATAGCCATTGAGGTCGGTAATGCCGCCTTTGACCATGGTTGAGTCAGTAGCATCTAGGATGGCTATATTCACATAAGGAATAGCTTCGCCGTTGGTGCTGTCCTGCAGGGTGCCAACAACCTTGAAGAGGTCGCCTTCACGCACCTTCTTCTGCTGGCGCAATTCCATAGCCTTTTCCTGGGCTCGGCGTTGTTCGAATTCTTTGCGCATACGTTCGCGGTCAGACATGGACATGTTCGAGCTGCCACCTGGGTGTCCGGCAGGAGGAGCTCCCATGGGAAATCTGCCACCGGGATGCCCGCCCGGTTGAGCAATCGATATGGAGGTGATGCATAAAAATAGCAGCAAGGTTGCTGACGAAAGAATCTTTGAAAAAAATGTGTTCATATTCGATGTACGTTAGTATCAAAAGAAATCATTTGTGCCAATTATGTATGCGATAGTGCCAGATTATTGCTTTTGCTTAATGATTTTTTTTGAAATGCCCAAAGGAAAACGAATATACATGTGCAAGTGGCCACTTCGGCGGCAGGAATGGCAAGCCAGAGTCCTTTTGTTCCAAGAAGATTGGGTAGAAGTACAAATGAGGAAATCAAGAAGACAATACCTCTCAATATGGTAAATGTGGCGGCAGCTCCGGCGCGTTCGATGCTTTGAAGATAACCGATGATGCAAATGTTTACGGCCATGAAGACAAATCCTATGGCATAGTAAGGAAGTCCTTCGGACGCCAACAAATAGGCAGGAGCACTAGAATCGAGAAAGCAAGATACCACCTGGGGCGAGAAAAGGATGAAAATGGCACTTACGACTAGTCCGAGCAAAGCTGCAATGCTGAGGCTGAAACCGAGTGTGCGGCGAACCCGTTGGCTATTGCCGCTACCATGGTTGAAGCTGATGATAGGCTGGGCAGATTGGGCCACGGCATTATAAACCATATATACCAAAGGGAAAAGATAGCATGCCACGCTATATGCCGCCACGCCATCGTCGCCCAAATAATTGATGAAAACGATGTTGCCAGTTAGCATCATGACCGATACTGCCACTTCGCCCAGCAAGGCTGATAAACCCAGCTTCACCATATAGCCTACATTCCGAACCATTAAGCGCAGACTGGTTAGGGTGTACTTCAATCGATATATTTTTAATGTCTTGGCCTTGAAAAAAACATAGTACACTACCATGCCGGCACCCACCAATCCGCCTAGGTCTGTTGCCAAGGATGCACCCATCAACCCCCAAGGAATGGGGAAGATAAATAGGTAGTCGAGTATTCCGTTAATAATGGCGGGAATGATGTTGGACAGCATTGCGTATTGTGGGCTGCCGTCCAGCCGAATGACGAAAAGGCCGATGGATGTAATCATGTTCAGCAAACAAGTGGGCATAAACCACAGATAATACTCTCGCGCATAAGGGTAGAGTCCGCCGTCGGCCCCGAGCAGCCGAATGATGGGACTAGGGAAAAGATAGCAGATGATGCCCATGGCTACGGAAATGCTGATGCCAGTAATGAAGGCTTGGGTGACGTTGATTCGGGCGGCTTTAATGTTGTTGTGAGATAGATGGATGGCAGCTACTACGCTTGCGCCTACACCCAGCATCATGCCCAATCCATTGATGAGCATCATAATGGGTCCAATTAGGTTGATTGCAGCCAGTCCGTGGCCTCCTATGCCGTGACCGATGAAAATGCCATCGGTAAAAATGAATGCCATATTGAACAACATGCCAAGCAGAGTGGGGAAGAATAGGCTGTTGAATAGCTTGCGAATGTCGGTGTGTGCGAAATCAATGCTGTCTCGATTGTCGAACATGGTTCTTATATGTTGCTAATGATTAAAGGGTTATCTTGTTGATCCAAAATTGCTTATTGTGTGCAAAGGTACGACTTTTTCGGCGATAATCAATTATTTCGTTTTTTTTTCGTACTTTTGTAGCATGAAAAGAATTGTATTGTTTTTGTTAATGGGGGTCTGCTGCTCCTTCGCTATGGCCCAGTATTCGTTGGTAGAAAGCAGAGAATTGGATATTATGATAGATCATCCTATTCGGTATGCCGCTACTGGCTGGAGGTGGAATGTTGATGTGACAACCTTTTTGCGTGATGCAGAATTTTCGCTTCCGTATACTAGAGGCTATACTGCCACGGGTTTCTTTCTGCAGCCTACAGTGGGCCGCCGTATAGGGTCTCAGGCCGCCGTAACATTGGGCCTTCATCTGGCAGGTGTTGCCGGGTATGATGGTATCCATTCTTGGCAGCCGCTGGTACGTTTGGAGCTTCGTCCGGTAGAACATCTCTCCTTGGTGATGGGTTCTATATATGGAGCCTTGGGACATGGACTCTATGAGCCTATGCTCGACCGAGAAAGGTACATCTACGACCACCAGGAAGAAGGTGTTCAGCTGAGATGGAAACTAGGTCAAGGCCGGGTGAACTGGATGAATGACACTTGGCTTCATTGGGAAGAATTGCTGGAGCCGTGGCATGCCAACCAGGAACGATTCACTATGGGTAGTAGCAATATGTTGAATTTCTGCTCGGCAGATGATGATAGCGCACTTAAACTATCGCTACCCTTCAGTTTCTTAGGATCACATCGGGGCGGGCAATTTACATCGTTGGATACATGTATACAGTCGCTCTTTAACGAGAGTGTCGGCTTGCGATTGGAATGGATGATGATGCAAAGCCGTTGGACCGTTGATGTGCCTTGGTTCTTTTATCAGGATATCTCCCCAAGGAAATGGATGGCTTTTGATAATGGTTGGGGCTTTTGGCCGCAGTTGAGCTATCGTAGAGGACTGCATTTTTCAGATACGACCCAAGGTGGGCAAGTGTTGGCAAGCGTGGGATTCTGGCGCGGGCATCAATATATAGCTCCACGTGGAAGCTATTTGTTCCAAAGTATCAGCTGGCACAAGCCGAGTTTTTCTGCACCAGAACGTGAGATGATAACTGCCAAGGTAGGATTCGAACGCACTTATGTAGAGAACATTCAGTTGGGATTGGATGGTGAGTTCTATTATGATTTGGTTGAAAAAAGCCTCGATCTCGTGTTTGGACTGTATCTGCGGTATCGTTTTTAGGCTGATTGATTGTATTTGATTGATTCCCCTCGGAATCCTTAAATAAATAAAGCCCCTGGCGCTGTATTTGCCAGGGGCTTTTTTTATGATGGTATGAAAAACTTACAATACTGAGAATTTATAGGAACTACCATTCAAACGGTATACGTAAGTGCCGGTAGCGTAGTTCTGAAGGTCGAGACGGTACTCATTGGTACCGGCGGGGATGACCTTGCTCTCAACCAAGCGGCCATCGATGCTATAGATGCCCAGGATGGCGCTGTTAGCCATGTCTACGGGAATCATCAGGTAATCGCTGGCAGGATTGGGATAAGCGGGAGCGGTAGCAATGGTGCGAGTTTCCTCGATGTTGAGGTCTTTGGGGAAAATCTTGTATACCATGGCATGGCCAGAGTTGAAATTGTAGCCGCTGGCAGTCTGGATAGAACTTGCGGGAGCCAGGGTGAAGAAACCGTTGGAGTTACCACCCCAACCCCAGTTGATATAAAATTTGGTGTTGTCGGCAGCTGATTCGCCAGCAATAACCCATGCGTGGCCAGCAGCATCGCGACCGGAACCACTAGGATCGTAACCGCTGTAGTATACAGGGCGGAGGTGTTCGGTGATTTCGCTATGGAGGATGCTGATCCAGTTGGCGTCAGAAATATTCATGCGATATTTGTAAGTGATATCAGTAGAATATTTGAACCATTTGGATAAAGCCTCAGGAACATCGGAGCTCTGAGCGCCACTACCATCGGCACCCCAACCCATTTTAACAGCAACACCGCAAGCAAACATCAGTTTGCCAATGGCACGACGTTCGTTCCAAGGGCTATTGAAGGAGAGGTTTTTGGGCATGCTGTCATAGATGAATTTGTTCGAATCGACTTTGAATTTGTATTTGATAGACTGGTTGTGCCATTGATGGGTAGCAATAGAGCCGTTATCATTGCCACCTACTTCAGGGTAATTCCAATATTTAATAATCTGAGCCATGGCAGTTGCCACACAGCCGGTAAGGCAGTAGCGGCCATCATTCTCTTGGGGGCAGAATGTGTTGTATGAAGGATAGTAGTTGTCGCCCTGATCCCATTTTGTTTGGAACAAAATGCCGGCTTTGCTGAGGTCGCAGGTGAAGGTCTGGTTCTTCAGTTCGGTCCATTTGGCCTGTACCTGAGCGTTGGCAACAGCCTCGTTGTTCTGGTGTTCGGCAATGAGCTTCACATAGCTGTTGAGCAGGTATTCGCAAGCGGGGTTCAGATTGTCAGGGTTGATGCTGCCTTCAGGAGAATAAGCCAAAATAGGTTCGGTGGCGTCAGAAGCTGAAACGACGACGAAACCTTCGCCAGCAACATTGAATGCATACATGGCGGGAATGCAGAGGGTAGGATTGTCGAATTGTTGAGCCAGTTTCAGATTGTCGGCACTAATGGGGGCTTTTGCACCAGTGGCTACGGTGAAGTAGTATGCACCAATTTGTTTGGCCGTTTGTAGGTCGACATTGTCTGCTTTTACACTGCCGCAGAATAAGCCTAGGATTACGGCGGCAAGGGATAGGAGTCTGGTTTTCATTTTATTAGAAAAATAATTTATAATGTTTTAAAAAAGTTACAGATTGCAAATTTACAAATAAGAAATGAATATTTAATAAGTAATAAT
>JAGHRY010000009.1 GCA_018066145.1 Candidatus Colimorpha merdihippi
TAATAATATTTTTTTTGTACTTTTGCAAAATATTGTCACTTGTAATAAAGGCCTATTTGTATGAATATCAAACTACGACTAATCGGAATGAACTTTCTTGAGTTCGCCGTATGGGGGGCATATCTCACCTCCATGGGCGGATTTCTTGCCAGCGCAGGCTTGGGCAACAAGATATGGCTCTTCTTCGCCATGCAAGGCATTGTATCCATCTTCATGCCTGCCCTGATGGGCATCGTTGCCGACAAATGGATCCAGGCGCAGCGCGTCCTCTCCCTTTGCCACGGCCTTGCCGGACTTTTCATGCTGGCTGTAGGCTTTTATGCCTCAACACATATTGGCAGCATCCAGTTCTCCACCATCTTCCCCCTCTATTCGCTCAGCGTGGCCTTCTTCATGCCCACCCTGGCGCTCTCCAATTCGGTAGCCTACAACGCCCTCGAAAAGGCCCGGCTCGATTCCGTCAAGCATTTTCCGCCCATCCGCGTGTTCGGCACCATCGGTTTCATCTGCAGCATGCTCACCGTCAACTTTGTCACCAACAGCCAGGGCATCCAGTTCCAGCATTCTCACGAGCAATTTCTCCTTTCCGGCGCCCTCAGCCTGGTGCTCTGTGCCTATGCCCTCACCCTCACCAAATGCCCCTGCAAGCGCACCAGCGGTCAGTCGCAATCCTTTGCCGAAGCCACCGGCCTCAGTGCCTTCAAGCTCTTCAAGCAGAAGCGATTCGCAATCTTTTTCCTCTTCTCCATGCTCCTAGGAGCATCGCTGCAAGTCACCAATGGCTATGCCAACCCCTTCATCACCCACTTCCAGCAGGTGCCCGAATTTGCCAATTCCTGGGGCGCGCACAATGCCAATGCCCTCATCTCCATCAGCCAGATATCCGAAACCCTCTGCATACTCCTCATCCCCTTCTTCATGAGCCGCTTCGGCATCAAGAAAGTAATGCTAATCTCCATGACGGCTTGGGTGCTCCGCTTCGGACTCTTCGGCTTGGGCGATCCGGGTCGCGGCGTGTGGATGCTCATCCTATCCTGCATCGTATACGGCATGGCCTTCGACTTCTACAATATCTCTGGCTCGCTTTATGTCGACCGCAATACCGACCCCAATATGCGTTCCTCTGCCCAAGGTCTCTTTATGCTGATGACCAACGGCTTGGGCGCCACCCTCGGCACCTGGGCTGCCGGACTGGTAGTCAACCACTTCGTCTTCAGCGCTGCCCAACCCAACTGGAGTGCCGCCTGGTATTGCTTTGCAGCCTACGCCCTCGTTGTGGCCATCCTTTTTGCCATCTGCTTCAAGGAAGAGGCCCCCACGGCAAGCAGCAACCAATAATCACCTTTCGTCCAAAATTCAATTCAAAATAAATTATTTATCAACAAAAAATCAAGCTTTATGAGTAAAACTATCAAAGGTTTGTTCGTTGTCTTCTTCGCAGTGCTGTTCTCCGCTACAGCTATGGCACAGTCGACAACCTCGTCCATTGCCGGTCACGTCACCGATGCTAATGGCGCACTTCAGGATGCTATGGTCACCGCCATCTACACCCCCTCGGGCGTAGTCTACCATGCATTCACCAATAGAGATGGTTCCTACCGCATCAATGGCGTTATCGCCGGCGGCCCCTACACCATCAAAATCGAAATGATGGGTCACCAAACCCTCGTTGCCAAAGGTTTCATGGCACCCCTTGCCAACACCTTGGTCTACGACCCCGTTCTCAAAATCGAGGCCAACACCCTCGAAGAAGTTGTCATCACCGCTGAAGGTGTCAACAACAACATGAACATCCAAAACTCTGGTGCCGGCACTCATATCGGCGCCCAGATGGTCGAGAACCTGCCCACCACTTCGCGCAGCATGAACGACATCATGAAACTCACTCCTCAGGCCTCCGTCGTAGGTGGTGGTTTCGCAGCCGGTGGTGGCAACTACCGCGGTTCTGCCGTTACCGTTGATGGTGCTTCCTTCAACAACGCCTTCGGTATCGGTTCCAACCTGCCTGGCGGCGGCAGCCCCCTCGCACTCGACGCTATCGACCAGATCACCGTCAACCTTACCCCCTTCGATGTCCGCCAGAGCGGCTTCCAGGGCAGCGCCATCAATGTTGTCACCAAGCAGGGTAGCAACCAGTGGCACGGCTCCCTCTACAACTACTACAGCAGCAATGCCACCCGCGGCATCCGCGTCGACACCAACAGCCTCTCCAACTCCGACGTCCTCAACAACGTTATCGGCATGACCCTCAGCGGCCCCATCATTAAGGACAAGCTCTTCTTCTTCGTCAATGCCGAATACACCATAGACAATGTAGCCGGTTCCACCCGCCAGGCTCGCGAAAGCGAATCCGACGTTTATAGCGGCGCCACCTCCTACAACCGTCCCACCGTCGACCAGATGGAAACCATGCGCAACTTCCTCATTCAAAACTACAACTACGACCCGGGCCGTTATCAGAACTATTCCCTCTCCACCCCCGACTACAAATTGCTTGCTCGTTTGGACTGGAACATCAACGCCAACAACAAGTTCAACCTCCGCTTCTCTCACACCCACAACTATGGCTCCTATAGCCCCTCTAGCTCCATGAGTCCCATCGGCGGCACCAACACCACCTTCAATATTGGTGGCACCGAATACACCGTCAACCGCAACTCTCAGGGCCGCCAGAGCGACTACGCCCTCTTCTTCGAGTCCGCTCGCTACTATCAGGAGCAGAACTTCACCTCCCTCGCAGCCGAGTTGAACAGCCGCCTTTTCGATGGCAAGGGTGCTAACACCCTCCGCGCCACCTGGTCCTACCAGAACGAGCCCCGCAGCCATTATGGCGACTTCTTCCCCACTGTCGATATCCTCGAACCCTATACCGATGCCAATGGCGAAACCCAATATGCCATGTTCACCACCTTCGGCCTCGACCCCTTCACCTATAGCAACCTCCGCCGTGTCAACACCATCAACGTTACCGACGAAATCAGCTACACCATGGGCCGCCACAACTTCGTTGCTGGTGCTCAGTTCGAGACCAACCGCATCGTCAACGGCTTCATGCAGGGTGGCGCCGGCTGGTACATCTTCGAATCTTGGGAAGCTTTTGCCAACAACAGCAACCCCCTGTCTTTCATGATCACCCATGCCAACACCAACAACCCCACCGAAACCGTATATCCCACCTACGACTACAGCCAGGCATCCCTCTATGCTCAGGACGAAATCGAGTTCAGCCGCTACTTCAAGCTCACCGCTGGCCTCCGTCTCGAGATGCCCTTTGTCAACTTCCCCAACAACAACCTCAACAAAGACTTCGCCGCCATCGCCGAAGCCAACCCCGAGAGCTCCTTCGCCGGTCTTAGCACCGCCGACCTCCCCGGCACCACCCTCAACGTATCTCCCCGTCTCGGCTTCAACTGGGATGTCACCAAGGATCGCAAAGTAATCGTTCGCGGTGGTACCGGCCTCTTCACCGGCCGCATCCCCAACGTATGGCTCGTCTCCGCAGCAGGCAACAGCAACTGCCTCCAGTATCAGTACATTGCCAACCTCCAGACTGGCAACCCCGTCATGCCCTTCGCTGCCGACCGTTCCGATATCATCAACAGCATCTACGCTGGCGAAGCCTTCCATCAGCAGGACCTCGCTGCCCCCACCTCCACCACCATCCTTGCTAAGGACCTCCGCATGCCCACCAGCTGGAAGACCTCCGCTGCTGTCGACGTAAAACTCCCCTTCGGCATCAAAGGAACCCTTGAAGGCATCTACTCCTACAACTACAACGAGGTGGTAGCCACCACCCTCGGCTACACCATGGCCGACACCCTCACCCTCCCCGGCGAATCCGAAACCCGCACCACCTATGCTAGCGAAAACATCAAAAACTCCAGCAACGGCAAAATGAGCGGCTACTATCTCCACAACGACAATAACCTCCACGGCCAGTACTACTCCATCACCGCACAGCTCGCCAAGCACTTCGGCTTCGGCCTCGACATCATGGCTGCCTACACCCGCAGCTTCTCCAGCTCCCTCACCGACGGCACTGGCGACCAGGTCTACAACATCGCTCAAATATCCAACGTTCGCGGCGACAACAGCCCCGAACTCGGCTACTCCTACTATGTAGCTCCCAACCGCCTCATTGCCAATGCTAGCTACACCATCTACGAAGGTCGCCGCACCGCCACCAAGCTGGGCCTCTTCTACGAAGGTACCAACCTCTGCTACGTAGGCTCCTACACCCAGGCTCGCTACTCCTACACCATGAAAACCGACCAGAACACCAGCATCTCTGCTCCCAACCTGGTCTACATCCCCACCGCCGACGAACTCAGCACCATGCAGTTCTCCTCTGACGAGAACCGTGCTGCCTTTGAGGAATTCATCACCAACGATCCTTACCTCAGCGCTCACCGTGGCGAATACAGCAAGCGCAATGGCGCCGTTGCTCCCTGGGTCAACCGCATCAACTTCAAAGTCGACCAGGAAATCTACTTCAACGTCGCTGGCCGTCAGACCACCCTCGAAATCGGTGCCGATGTCAACAACCTCTTGAACCTCTTCAACAGCAGCTGGGGTTGCTACAAGCAGCTCAGCAGCGAGCAGATCCTCAACCTCAAGAACGGCAAATACACCTTCACCGAGCCCGCTTGGAACAGCTACAACGACTTCGTCTCCACCTGGAGTCTCCTGCTCCATGTCCGCTACAGCTTCTAATCGGCTGCCTAGCATACACACACGCGTGTGTATCAAATATCAATCCGCAAAGCCCTGCCTCACCCGCAGGGCTTTTTTTATCGTCCCCGCCCATGGGCTAAAGCAACACACCCCACATTCCCACATCACCCAGTCCGCTCCCCTCCAACTGCTAACAAAACCGCCCCCGCAACATCTTTTTTTTAATATATGAAAAAAAATGTGTATCTTTGCAACCGATTTTTGTATATAAAGATTGTATAAATACTAATATAATGAGCAAAATAGATGTTCTTTTGGGTCTCCAATGGGGAGACGAAGGCAAAGGTAAAATCGTCGACTGCCTCACTCCCGAGTACGATGTAATTGCCCGTTTCCAGGGCGGTCCCAACGCTGGCCACACCATCGAATTCAACGGCACCAAACACGTACTTCATATCATCCCCTCCGGCATTTTCCACCAAAGCAAGATCAACGTCATCGGCAATGGTGTCCTCGTCGAGCCCAACATCTTCCAGCAAGAGGTTCAGGCCCTCGCCGCCAAAGGCTGCGACGCAACCCAAAACCTCTATATCTCTAAAAAGGCACACCTCATCCTCCCCTCGCACCGCATGCTCGACGCCGCTAACGAACAGGCCAAAGGCAATGCCAAAATCGGCTCCACACTCAAAGGCATCGGACCCGCTTATACCGACAAATATGCACGCACCGGCCTCCGCATCGGCGACATCCTGGCCTCCGACTTCCGCGAGCGCTACGAGCTCCTCAAGTGCCAGCACCTGCAAACCGCTCACACCCTGCATTTCGACCTCGACAATTTCCGTATCGACAATATGACCCTCGACGAGTACGAGCAACTCTGGCTCAACTCGCTCGAAACCATCAAAAAATTCCGCCTCATCAGCAGCGAATACTTCATCAACCGCTGCCTCGACGAAGGCAAGAAAGTGCTTGCCGAAGGCGCGCAGGCTGCCATGCTCGACATCGACTTTGGCTCCTATCCCTTTGTCACCTCCTCCAGCACCATCACCGCCGGCGTATGCTCCGGCCTCGGCGTATCTCCCTCCAAAATCGGCCGCGTCATGGGCATCTGCAAAGCCTACTGCACCCGCGTAGGTGCCGGCCCCTTCCCTACCGAACTCTTCGACCAAACCGGCCAGCAGCTCTGCCAGCTCGGCCATGAATTCGGCGCCACCACAGGCCGTCCCCGCCGCTGCGGCTGGATCGACATCCCCGCACTACGCTACGCCTGCATGCTCGACGGCGTCACCGACCTCTTCGTCATGAAGAGCGACGTCCTCAACGATTTCGACCAAATCCAGATGTGCACCTCCTACCAGGTCGACGGACAGGAAATCAACGAAATCCCCTTCGAGTTCAACACCGTCGAAATCCAGCCCCAGTTCACCGCCTTCCCCGGTTGGAAACAGAGCCTCGCCGGCATCACCCAGTACGCCCAACTCCCCGAAAACCTCCGCAACTACATCTCCGCCATCGAACAGGCCACCGGTGTCAACGTTCGTGCCGTCTCCATCAGCCCCGACCGCAAGGATGTCCTCTTCAAATAGTGCCATTTGCGCCACTATTTCACAAAAAAAGTTAAAAATACAATATTTTCGCACCCACCACGTTTCTTTGGCGAATAAATTAAAGAAATAAATGAAAAAAGTAGCTCTCTTCCTCCTCCTGGCCCTGCCCTTCGTGACCATGGCTCAGAACAAGATCAAGGAGACCCAAGTGCCTAAGTCTGTACTTATTGCCTTGGACAAAAAATACGACTCCTACAAGGTGAAAACCTGGTATCAGTCCCCCGGACAGTACATTGCCGAATTCTCCACCGATGGACAGAATGGCCGCGCCTTCTTCACCCATAATGGCGACTGGCAGTACAGCTCCTTCCCCACCCGTCAGGAAGACTGCCCCACGGCCATGAACCGCTACTTTGTCGACAATTATCCCGGCTACCGCATCAAATCTATCGACTATGTCGAGCAGATGGATGGCGACGTCTACTACCGCATGATGATTGTCAAAACCGGTGTCGGCTACACCCCCAACGAGCTCATCTTCGACCCCCGCGGCCGTCTCCAGAAGAGCAACGCCCCCGACCCCGATGCCGTAAAACGCGAATTCTACACCCTCAACAACCCCGATGACGATGATATCGACGACGAGCATCTGCGCAACCTCAAGTCCAACAAGGGCGGCAAACGTCCCGCTCCTGTTGAAGACACGCCCATGACATTCGGCATCGATACCACCGCTGCCATCGTGGCCCACTTCAATAAGCTCAACCCCTCCACCAAAGTCACCTCCGGTCCCCAGTGGGTCAACCGCGCTCAAGCCCAGGTGGTAGCCTACTACACCAACCGCCAGGAAGTAGAAATGGAAGAAGTATACGATGTAGCCACCGAAAGCCACATCATGCAGGGTAAAGTGCTCGACAAAAACCACTACACAGCCGCCATCGTAAAATACCTCCAGCAGAAATTCAAAGGCGAGAAATACAAAATCGAACGCATGATTGTCTACACCTTCGACTCCAAATGGCGCGTCGATGGCAAAAAGCCCAAGCCCTACACCTATGTCGTCGTCAGCCAGAAAGTGCCCGGCCTTGGCAACAAGCTCAAATACACCCGCATGGAGTTCGATGCCTCCGGCAATTTCACCAACCTCCTTGCACAGCCTCTCGACATCAACGATATTGGAGCTAGAGACTAGCGCCATCACATACCCCGCGGATATGGCGTAATTGGTAGCCGCGCTAGACTTAGGATCTAGTGGCGAGAGCCGTGGGGGTTCGAGTCCCCCTATCCGCACCACACCTACCGACGAGGGTTTTTCTTCAAAAGCCCTCGTCTTTTTTTATTCAAACAAATCCCCCAAGCCACATGCGCAAACAACTGTCCACCCTCATCCTTGCTGCCGCCCTGCTCGCCACCGCCTGCTCGCGCCACGCAGCCAACGACAACTCCGTACAAGAAGCCACAGCACAAGCCCTCGAAACATGGCGCAACGACCACTTCGGCCTCTTCATCCACTTTGGAGTCTACTCGCTCCTTGCCGGCCAGTGGCAGGGCGAACAAGTGCCCTTCTACGGCGAGCAAATCATGAACCACGCCCGCATACCCGTTGCCGACTACGAGGCCGTGGCACGCAGCTTCAACCCCACCGACTTCAACCCCGCACAAATCGTATCCCTGGCCAAGGCCGCCGGCATGAAATACATCGTCATCACCACAAAACACCACGACGGCTTCTGCATGTTCCACACCGCCACCACCCCCTACAACATCGTCGACTTCACCCCCTACGGACGCGACATCGTAGGCCTCCTCGCCGACGAATGCCAACGCCAAGGCATGAAACTGGGCTTCTACTACTCACTCCCCGACTGGCACTTCCAGGGCGGCATCCCACGCATCGAGCCCGACCCCGCCACCAAATGCTGGGAACACGTCAACCAGGTATACTCGCCCCTCGAAATCGTCACCCCCGAACTCGAAGAATACATCGTAGCGCAAATCACCGAACTCCTCACCAACTACGGTCCCGTAGCCACCCTCTGGTTCGACATGGGCCTCATCACCCCCGAGCAGAGCCAGCGCTTCCGCCAAACCGTCAAATCGCTCCAGCCCTCCTGCCTAATCAACGGCCGCATCATGAACAACCAAGGCGACTACATGACCCTCCCCGACAACGGCAATGTAGCCTCCTACGGTGACATATATTGGGACAACCCCGCCTCGCTCTACGGCACCTGGGGCTACAAATCGTGGATCCAGCGCCCCCCCGTCGACCAGCAAATCAACACCCAGCTGGCCCGCCTGTATAGCACCGTCAGCCATGGGGGCGTCTTCCTCCTTAATATCGGACCCGACGGCCAAGGCCGAGTCATCGACTACGAACAGCAGGTGCTGCGCGGCATCGGCGACACCCTCCGTGCCCACCCCGACACCCTCAATGCCCTGTTGCGCCTCTCGCGCCAAGCCCAGCAGCCGCAAACCATTCAAGGCATCACCAGCACCATCGAACTCACCCCTGCCAACGGACTCTACCATGCTGCCATCGACGGCACCGGCTATATGAGCATCGAGCCCCACTCCTACCTCACCTGGCAGCTGCAGCTGCCACAAGGGGGCAACTACGACGTCTTCGTCATCTACGACCCGCAGAACAACGACAAAACCTACACACTCAGCTGCGGCCAGTCCAGTGTCAGCGGCATCCTGCCCGGAGTCGACCGCATGGTGCAGACCGGCTACCTAGGCACCCTCACCCTACCTGCCGGCACCCACCCCCTCACCTTCGACCAGCTCCACCGCTCCCACCCCCTCGAACCCCTCGGCCTCACCCTGAATAAAATCATACTGAGAAAGAAATAAGCCCGCAAAAACCAGAATATCCGGAAGCACCAGAATATCCGGATATTCCGGAAACACCGGATTTTCCGGAATTATCACAGCCACCGATACCCCCCCAGGCCGTCCGAGAACGGCATTTTGAGGCATATCACAATGAGCAGAGTCGCTATCGCGACACCACTAGACCCCATCAAAGGGCATATAAGTTCTCATCTTAAAATTTCAGTTTATGTTAAACAATTCGTCATAAGGG
>JAGHRY010000305.1 GCA_018066145.1 Candidatus Colimorpha merdihippi
ATTTATATATATTCATCATCTTATAAAGAATTTGTAAAGATACGAAATAATAACTACGAATAAAGAATCTCAACAAATAATTAACATTAAGCAACCCTTTGGCGGAAATAATCCAACTGGAAAATCTAGAATCAATTCTATATTTTCTAGCTTGTCCAGCCACTGATGTGCACAAAATCAGTCTCGGCACATCCTAGGAGGAATTTGTGCTAAATATATGTAGTCCAACTAATTTAATCTAACATAGACCTGTGCTGAAGATTCAAAAAATGCCCAAATCTAGAATCTAGAACGCCGTTTTGCGTAATGCATCAAAAAATCCATTCTAGATTCTAGATTTGGTTGCTGATTTTTTGATTGAGATTATGAGATTAGTAGTTGATGAAGCGGTTGCTGCAAAACTCCAAACTTCAAAACTCCAATTATTCTAAATCAACAGTAAGCAGGTTTGCCCTAACGACGCTCATTTTACGGGGATTCTACGGGGTCGGTCCGCTCCTATAGAGCGAAGCCACCCCGTAAGATCCCCGTAGGATGGGCGACCCTCGGGTGGAGGAAGTGGGTGTTTGTCTTCGAGAAACAATTCCGCCAATGGGTTTAAGCAATAATTCACCCCCCCCTTGGAGCCAGCGAAAAACAAATAATTTTGAAAAAAAATTTTCCAATTCAAAAAAAGTGTGTATCTTTGCAACTCGGTTTAAGAAACTAAAATTTTATTAACAATTTAAAAAACAAACAATTATGCCTTCAAGAATTAGATTACAGCGCCATGGTAAAAAGAATCAACCTTTCTATCATATCGTTGTTGCGGACGGTCGTGCACCTCGGGATGGTAGATTTATCGAGAAAATAGGCACGTACAACCCCATGACTAACCCTGCCACCATCGTTCTCGATGTTGAGAAAGCTGCTCAGTGGCTTAAGAACGGTGCTCAGCCCAGCGATACTTGCCGCCGCATCCTCTCCTATAAGGGTGTTCTCCTGAAACGCCACCTCCAGATCGGTGTCGAAAAAGGTGCCATCAGCCAGGAACAGGCCGACGTTAAGTTCAACGAGTGGCTCCAGGCTAAGGAAGCTAAGATCGCCAACGCTAAGAGCGAACAGGAAAACAAGCTCCGCAACGTGAAGAAAGAGCGTCTCGAATGCGAGAAGAAATTCAACGAAGCTAAAGCTACTGCTGTTGCCGCTAAGCGTCAGGCTGCTGCCGAGGCTGAGGCTGCTGCCAAGGCTGAAGCTGAAGCTGCTGCCGCTGCCGAAGAGGCTCCTGCTGCTGAAGAAGCTCCCGCTGCTGAATAAGCTTATGGTTCAAACAGAGATAAAAAAGCGTGCCTTCAATAAGCACGCTTTTTTTCATTCCTATCAACCTCATTTCTTTTTCCAATTATGACCAAAGACGAATGCTACCGCTTGGGAAAAATCACCAAACCCTTCGGAGTGAAAGGACAAGTGGTATTTTTTCTGGATGTCGACAGTCCCGAAGAATATGCCGAACTAGACTCTGCTTTCGTTGAAATCAAGAACAACCTGGTTCCTCATTTTTTCAGTCTTGGCAATATCAATGGCAACAAGGCCATTGCCACCTTTGAAGAGCTCGCGCCAGAAGAAGCATTGGCGCTTGTAGGATGCGACCTATACCTGCCCCTTGATCTGCTGCCAAAACTAACTGGAAACCAGTTCTATTTCCATGAGGTAACAGGATTTACCGTTATCGACGAAACCTACGGCGACATCGGCCATATCGAGAGCATTCTCGAATACCCGGCACAGCCCCTCTTCCAAATCATGAAAGATGGCACCGAGATCCTTATCCCCATCATCGACCCCGTGATAAAGAAGGTGGACCGAGAGCAACGTACAATTTTTATCGATGCGCCTAACGGATTGATAGAGTTATATCTGCAGAGTTAATAACAGCTTGTTGATATTTATTTTTGCATCATAACAAAAAGTCTATGTACTTTTGCACCCGCAATAATAGTGTAATAACGTATTAATTTGCGCCCATTATGAACACAAATGAGACCACCGAAAAAACCTGCTACTCTTCCGAAGAGCTGCAATTTTTTAAAGAATTAATTATTGCCAAAAAAGAAGAGGCTTTGGAGAACCTTCGCCTGCTTAACGAAGCTGTTGCCGGAAGCGAAAATGATGTCAACGATACTTCTCCAACCTTTAAAACCCTGGAAGAGGGTAGCAACGTTCTTTCCAAAGAAGAAAATGCCAAACTGGCTGGCCGCCAACAGAAATTCATCAAAGATCTCGATGCAGCCCTCATCCGTATTGAAAACAAGACATACGGTATATGCCGCATCACAGGCAAACTCATTCCCAAAGAGCGCCTGATGATTGTCCCTCACGCTACCACTACTGTGGAAGGCAAAATGCTTGAGAAGAAAATCCGCTAATCACAGCCGTCAATTTTATCTCCATACAACAGGCAGGCCAATAATGGTCCTGCCTTTTTTTTGCATGCTCTCAGGCTATTCTATCCTGGGGATGGAATCTAACAGACGCTGCGTGTAGGCATGTTGGGGGTGGGCAAATAGTTCGTCGGCATCACCCTGTTCCACGATGCGCCCGCGCTCCATCACCATTATGCGGTCGGAAAGGAATTTAACTACCGATAGGTCGTGCGTGATAAACAGATAGGTGTATCCGAATTGTGATTTCAACTCATTCAGCAGGTTAAGCACTTGGGCCTGTACCGACACGTCTAATGCCGACACACTTTCGTCGCATACAACCAGTTCGGGCTCTAATATCAATGCTCGGGCAATACATACCCGCTGGCGTTGGCCGCCTGAAAATTCATGTGGATAGCGATTGTACCATTCGGGCGAAAGGCCCACCTTTTCCATCAAATCCAACACCTTGTTGCGGCGTTCCTTATCGTTGGAAAAAAGGCCATGACTCTTCAACGGTTCCAAAATAGCTTCGCCTATGGTGATGCGGGGATTGAGCGACGAATACGGGTCTTGGAACACGATCTGCATCTTTTGTCGCAACCTTTTTCTTTCGGCTTTGGGCAGCTGGTCTAGCGGATGACCTCCATAAGCGATGCTGCCGGCACTTTTGTCTATCAGCTGCAGCAAAGCACGGCCCAACGTGCTTTTACCGCACCCCGACTCGCCCACAAGGCCCAATGTTTCACCACGATAAATATCGAAGCTGATTCCATCTACCGCATTCAACTGTTGCAGTGGCTTTCCAAAAATATTCCGTTTCAAATCGTATGTCACCTTCAAATCGCGCACCGAAAGCAACGGCATATTCCCGCTTCTATCCATACGCTGTGATTCCGTGGGGACATCAGAGATTTTCTTGCCCTCCAAAAACTCGCTTACCGTAGGCAAATGTGCCGGGCGGCTGTCGAGGGGAGGACGACAAGCCAGGAGTCCTTGGGTGTATGGATGCTGTGGATGGTGGAGTACTTGAGCAGCAGTTCCTTGTTCCACTATATCACCATGATACAACACAGCCACATCGTCGGCAATTTGGGCTATCACACCCAAATCGTGCGTAATAAAAATGATTCCTATTTGGTATTTTTCCTGCAAGGTGCGAAGCAATTCCAATATCGTTTTCTGTACCGTTACATCCAGCGCAGTAGTAGGCTCGTCGGCTATCAGCAGTTCTGGATGGCAGATCAAGGCCATAGCTATCATCACACGCTGTTTCTGTCCGCCGCTAATCTCGTGGGGGTAGCTATCAAAAATCTTCTCGGGCCGAGGCAACATTACTTCTTCAAATAGCGATATTACCCTTTCTCGAGCTTCCTTGTCAGGCACATCCTCGTGCTGCTGAAGCATCTCCATCACCTGTTTTCCGCATTTCTGCACGGGATTGAGGCTGGTCATGGGTTCTTGGAATATCATCGAAAGATGTCGCCCACGATATTTGCGGTGTTCTTCTTCGGCCAATGACAAAAGGTCTACCGGTGCCGCCCCGTCTTGTGGATAATAGCAGGCTTCGCCCGTCACCTTGCATAAAGGAGTTGGCGGCAAAAGACCCATTACGCTCATAGAACTCACCGATTTGCCGCTTCCCGATTCCCCCACGATGCCGAGGGTACGACCTCGATACACCTCCAAATTCACATCACGCACCGCCGCATGGTATTCGCCATCATGGCGGAACTCGACATGCAAGTTTTTTATTTTCAGCAACAATTCATCCATACTTACATGTGTGTTTTCTAAAGATTCATTTTTCGGGATATTGATTGAAAAGCAATTCTGTCTGCTATGTTGTACGCAAAAATGACTGAAATCTGCGTAGCAATCCGGCAAGCAAATAGTTGTAACCGATGCATCTATATATTTTTCGATGAGGTATCGGGCACCTCGAGCCGTTCGAAATAGCCATGTATGCGGCCTCGAGTGGCAGCTAGGCGGCGCCGGTTGTTTAATGCGGTCATCTTGCGTTGGTACTTGCCTCGTAGCTTGTTGAACTGCTCTAGCTGATCTATCGACATTTTATCTTGATAATGCCAACGGTATCGGCGTACAAACTTGTGCTGCTGTTTTTCCACATTATCCAAAGTATCGCCATGAAAGTCGGCGAAAGGCATCATCACCACTTCATTCACAAAGGCTTCATACTCTGCTATAAAACGTATCACCTTGTTCGGCTTTTCAGCTTTCTGAGCCGAAACAGACAAAGCAACAGCCATCAGAGCTATGAGAAAAAGGTATTTTTTCATAATGTCAAGTAACGCATCCGCCCTTGTTTTATTGCATGCAACACAAATATTTGTACCTAATACAATAAAGCATCCGATTTTGCGTTTTTTTATTCAATTATGAATAAGATTGAAGTGATGGCCCCAGTGGGGTCGTATGAGAGTTTGAGTGCTGCCATCCAGGCAGGAGCCGATGCTGTATATTTTGGTGTAGGCAATCTGAATATGCGTTCCCGTTCGGCCGCCAATTTCGGCTTGGACGACCTAGCCAACATTTGCTCTATCGCCCACCAGCATGGCGTACGCACATACCTGACAGTCAACACCATCATCTACAACCACGAGATTGAAGAGATGCACCAGCTGGTGCAGGCGGCAAAAACAGCCGGCATCAGCGCCATCATTGCTTCCGACCTGGCTGTAATCATGTATGCCCATAGCATTGGCGTTGAGGTTCACATCTCCACTCAATGCAATATCTCCAATGTTGAGGCGGTGAAATTCTTTGCCCAATTTGCCGATGTGGTGGTTACCGCTCGCGAACTGCCGCTCAGCCAAGTGGCTGAAATCACCCAATACATCCGAGACAACAACATCCGCGGACCCAAAGGCGAACTCGTGCAGATAGAGGCTTTCGCCCATGGGGCTCTATGCATGTCGGTAAGCGGCAAATGCTACCTCAGTCTCGACGAATACAACTACAGCGCCAATCGCGGCGCCTGCCTGCAACTCTGCCGCAGACAATATCTTGTTAAAGATGTTGAGAGCGATACCGAACTCATCGTCGACGGCAAATATATCATGTCACCCAAAGACCTCTGCACCATTGGCTTTCTCGACAAAATGGTCAAGGCCGGTATCCGTGTGATGAAAATCGAAGGCCGTGGACGTTCTGCCGACTATGTAAAAGTGGTGGTGCAATGCTACAAAGAGGCGCTCCAGGCTATTGAAGAAGGTACTTATACGCCCGAACGTATCGCCGAATGGACCCAACGGCTCAGCACCGTTTTCAATCGCGGCTTTTGGGATGGATATTACATGGGACGCAAGATGGGCGAATGGAGCGAACGGTATGGTTCCCAAGCCACAGAAAACAAGGTGTATCTGGGCAAGGTTACCAACTACTACAACCGCCCCCAGGTGGCCGAAATGCGCATCGAAACCGCCGAGAAGCTCAAGGAAGGCGACCGTTTTATGGTAATCGGCCAAACCACCGGCGTATATACTGCCATGGTGGAGGACATGCGCTTGGGACGTGAAGCCAAGCCCGTTACCGAGGTAGGTCAGGGTGCCGTTTTCAGCATCAAAACCTCAGACATACTACACCGTGGAGACAAGCTCTATCGTGTCGACACCGTAATTGACGAATTCTAACCCTCATGAAAGAAGATAAAGATTTTTTAGCCGATCTCTTGTCTGCCTATAGTCCAAGCGGACTGGAACAGGACGCCATCCATGTTTGGAATTGCTATTGCACAAACCTCGGCCTCAACCCTTACTATAGCGACAAGATTGGCAACCATGCCTATAGCCTCGGCAATGGCCCCGAAAAGATTCTTCTCTCGGGCCATATCGACGAAGTTAATGCCCGCGTTATTCATATCGATGCCGATGGCAATATCGCCATCACCAGCACCGGCGGCATGTGCCGCAAGTCACTCATTGCATCCGAAGTGACCATTCTTGGCGACAAAGGTCCTGTCAAAGCCATCATTGGCAAAAAGCCCATCCACCTTGAGAGCCTCAAAGAGCGTGGGCTGGTGGAAGAATTCGAAGATTTGCGCCTGGATGTGGGTGCCGAAAGCCGCGAGGAAGTAGAAGCACTAGGCATCTGCCCTGGCTCTATCGTCGTTTACAAGCGTAATGTAGATGTTGATTTCGGGCCCCACCGTATTGTTTCCAATTCATTGGACGACAAACTGGCAGTATACATCACCGCCATCATCATGAAACACCTCCAAGCCTCTGTTTCGCAGTGGGGAAGCAAATATACTGTTATTGGTATGGCTGCCGCACAAGAGGAGACCGGATGCCGTGGCGCACAAATCGCAGCCCACAACGTCAACCCCGACATTTCGATAGACTTTGACGTTACCTTTGCTACCGATGGAGGATTCGGAATCAAAAAAGACAAGCATGGCGACATACAGCTTGGCAAAGGCGGCGTGATACAATATGGTCCCGACAAAAGCATCCGCATTGCCAACCTTTTGAAAGAGGTGTGCCGCAAGCACAACATCCTTTTCCAAACGGCAGCCGGACGCTGCGGAGGCACCAATACGAATCAAATACAGCTGATGAGTGCCAATTGCGAAACCATGCTCGTTTCCATTCCCAATCGCAACATGCACACCCCCGTTGAAACCTGCGACTGGCGCGATGTTCAAAGCATTATCGACATGACGGTTGCCATCATCGAGGACAAAATGCTCTAACATGGCCAAGCAGCGATCATATTATTACTGTCGCGAATGCGGCTATCAGTCCAGCAGCTGGCTAGGCAAATGTCCGGCTTGCAGCAAATGGAACACTTTCGATGAAGAGGTGGTTCAGCGCGAGTCTCCCGCCATAGCTGCCCGCAAGAAAAGCTCGACCCAGGGCAGCCAGCCCAAGCTCATACAACATGTCACCTACTCCGAAACCCGCCGTATGCCCACCCATTGCAACGAATTCGACCGAGTTCTCGGAGGGGGCATCGTTCCGGGTTCAATCCTACTTATTGGCGGCGAACCCGGCATCGGCAAGAGCACCCTTCTGCTCCAAACAGCCTTGGCTGTCAGCGACCGAAAAATCCTATATGTCAGCGGCGAAGAGAGCGAAGAACAAATCAAAATGCGGGCAGACCGAGTGGTGGCAGCCTCAAGCCAATCCCTTGACTACGGGCAGCTGTATGTAGTAAGCGAAACCTCCATGGAGCGCATCTTCGAGCACATCGTCAATACCGAACCCGACCTGCTGATTGTGGATTCTATTCAAACCGTAAATACCGAATCTATTGAAAGCAGCAGCGGCAGCATCTCGCAGATTCGGGAGTGCACCACCCAGTTTCAACGCTACGCCAAGGAGAGCGGAGTTCCGGTGCTGCTTGTGGGCCATATCACCAAAGACGGCACCCTGGCCGGCCCCAAAATCATGGAACATATAGTAGATGCCGTACTCCAATTCGAAGGCGACAGAAACTATGGTTTCAGAATACTGCGTTCGCTCAAAAACCGATTCGGTTCCACCGCCGAGATAGGCATTTTTGAAATGCGCGGCAATGGATTGTGCGAAGTGTCCAACCCCTCCGAACTGCTCCTCTCCCACCGCGAAGAGATGCTCAGCGGTGCTGCCGTGGCTGCCACTTTAGAAGGTGCCCGACCCATGTTCATCGAGGTGCAGTCTCTTGTCAGCAGCGCCGTATACGGCACCCCGCAACGCAACGCCAACGGTTTCGACATGCGGCGCATGAGCATGCTGCTTGCCGTATTGGAAAAACGGTGCGGCTTCAAACTCGGTGCCAAAGACGTGTTTTTGAACATGGCTGGCGGCATGCGGGTAAACGATCCAGCACTCGACCTGGCCGTAGCTTGCAGCATCCTCAGCAGCAATGTGGATATGCCCATATCTCCCCGATACTGCTTTGCTGCCGAACTTGGACTTAGCGGCGAGGTACGCCCCGTCAGCCGAATCGAGCAGCGCATCGGCGAAGCGGCACGTCTAGGTTTTGAGAAAATATTTGTATCCAAATACGATGCCAAGTCAATCGACGCCTCCAAATACGACATCAATATCGTATCCATCGGGGGAATTGACGAAGCCTTCCGCGCTTTGTTTGCATAATCCATCTATCAGATACAACATTATTCATCAGCAACGCTATATCATAGTTTTATCAACTACAATTTAATATATCAAAAAAGTCTCACTTATGCATTACCAATATCAAACCGAAGGCACATGCAGTGCCATGATCGAATTTGATCTCGACAACAACATTATCCACAATGTCAACTTTCTTGGCGGCTGCAACGGCAACCTTCAAGGCATCAGCAAACTTGTCGAAGGACTCCCGGCCGAGCAAGTCATTAGCCGACTGCAAGGAATCCGCTGCGGATGGAAGGACACCTCCTGCCCCGACCAGCTGACCCGTGCACTCAAGCAAGCACTTGCAAGGCAATAGCCTACCGTTTCAGATACACTAGCAGATGCTGGCCTTCTATGGTAAATGATTCGCCCAGGGCTTCATTCAATGTGCCTTCCCATAGCCAATCGAAGGCTCGGCCCTCAATCGGATAACGCAAACCACTTACCGTAATAGGAAAACCTGCCTGCATGGAAAAAATCGACACCTGCTGCCCGGCATAGGACGCCATCGTTCTAATGCCATTAACGGTGTAGAATGAGCCATAATCCGACGGCATTTCAAACGTAGCATTGGGAAATCGCTGCTGATAATATGCCAGCAGACCTATATTGCCTAGCGTATGGTCTTCGCGCAAACCGGTAGCACCCAATATCGTAACCTTGGCATTTTCCTCGCCCGCGAGGGATTCCATCGCATAAAAAACGGCTTTGCTCAAGTCGTTAAACTCTTGCTCGTCAACCTGGATGTGGGTTAATTCCAGCGATTCGTGTTGGGCTTCACGCAACAGCGACGGCGACAGCGAATCGCCATCGCCAATCACCACCACTTCGTGGTGCGGCCTCGGCATCTGGGTTCGATACCAGCGCAGATATTTTGCCAAAGCGCCATCGCAGCAAATCACCTTGTCAACTCCCGACAACAAACTCAACACGGGTGGAACTGTAGGAAACAATCCATTTGCTATAATTATGATATTCATGTTAATAGTAGTTTTCTGCCATCAATAGTAACATTCACAAAGATACGATTTTTTTTTGAATGTCAAAAAAATATCGTAATTTTGCAATTTCAAACATGGGGCACCTACTAAAGCATTAAAGGGCTTTTTGTCCCACTGCAATAACAACAAACATTTCAACAACATGAAAAGACTTTCGTTATTACTCATCACATTCGTAATGGCCCAAGGCGCCATGGCTCAGCAATTCTCACTCCCCATCCTCCCCCAGAAGCTTTGGCCCTCCGACTACGCCAAGTATGAATCCGACGTGCTCAACTGCTGCGATTGGCTGCTCAACGTTGCCCCCGATTTCAATGCTCCCAAGCACGAAGAGTGTTCCTCGTTCCTTGTTCGTTGGGCTTCTGGTGCACCTCAAATCAAAATGATTATCAGCGACGCACTTATCGATACCAAGAAACCCAACCTGCTGATTGCCTACATGGCCGCTTGGACCCGCTATTCTATCAAGAATCCTGATGTCAACCAGCTCCTTTGCGCCAATGTGGCAGTAGAAGAGATGCTCAATTACTATTTTGCCCACAAAGACGTTATCGGAAAGTCCAAACTGGCTGAAAAGCTGCTCAAACAGCAAGAACAAGGCACCCTGGCCGCATATATCACTTCGGCCCTCGTTAAATAGTCCTGTTTCTCTCCATGGACTATCATCGGTGGCCACTGATTGCGATTGCATTTGCGCTTCTCGTTGCGGCTTGCACCAACAGCAATGTGCCTTTTCCCTATCAGCCCAACCCTCCCTCGCAATACCCGTTTCATTCCGACGAGTTCCAAGGCCCTGTGGCAATGATAACCTACCAATGCTATCGCGATAGCGACCCCGGACTGATGTGCCAGAAAGCCGCCTCGTTCGATTCTGCCGGATGCTGCACCGAGTATTTCTACCGCGACAACCACGTTTGCGCCCGACTCACATTCGACTACGACTCCCTACACCGACGCATTAGCGAAACAGCCTACATCGATACGGCCGGAACTCCCTTCAATTCAATGACGGAACCTTATACCACTACCACCTATCGCTATTCGCGCAACAAACGCCGCTGTATTGCCCGCATCGCGGGTCCTAACGGACGCCGATACCGCTTTGTGTTCCGCTATAATGCCCAAGGGCTAATCTCACGATTCATCTACCCTGACGGCTCGCGCATCAGCTACTACTACGATACCCTGGGAACCCTCACCAAAACCATCCGGCCCGACGGATCTGCCATCGACATCATCCCTGCCGACCAAAACGCTCCACAGTACCGCAGCATAATATACGACAACCACCGCAATTGGGTGCGCCGCACCTCAGCTTCGGTATCACAACCCACCCAACTCGAAATAAGAACCTTCAAATATTACGACCAACTATGAAAAAACAAACCATTTCACTTATCCTGTTATCATTCCTAGCCTTTGCAGCATGCACTCCAAAGGAGGAAGCACAAACCGAATTCGACTTCACCAACACCTGCTGGTTCGACGGCTACGAATTTTTTGTAGGCCAAGCCGACACCACCCGCCCGGGCACCTTTATCTTCGAAGGGGGCAACCTTCACGAAGGGGGCGCCAATTTTGCCCTTCAACGCATAGCCGTCGATACCTTTGTGATCGTTCCGGCTTATGAACTCGATATCGACTATGTTTCGGTAGGCGTTGTAGGCGACACCGCTACCCGCGAGCTTATCGGCGACCGTATAGCCATCATCTGCCACCGTCCCGACGATCCCGAATGCGACACCCTTTGGATGTTTGATCCCGGCACTAAGGAACCCATTCAAGCTTACGAAGACCTGCTGATAGCCAAACGCCTGTCCGACCTTTCCGGTACCTACTACGATGCCAAAAAGAAAATCACCTATACTTTTTCCGACACCACTTTGATTCGCACCAAGGACAACGGAAACACCGATACCAATTCATTCTCAATTTTTTACGCATTCGACATGCCGTCGCACGTACTCATCATCTCCGAAAAAGAGCAGTTTTGGTATGAACGCACGCCACAAGGTCTCGACCTCTTTCATGTGAAATACTGGAAATCAGAAGACGACTATACCCGCGAGGCTCGCTTCGCCGTCCTCACCCGCCAATAATTATCCTCCTACCCTCGCATGATGAGGGAAAGACATCGCCCAATCAATTGGGTGCCAACGAATACCGAAAAAAAATCGAATGGACTCTATCGCAATAGGTCCATTCTTTTTTTTGCCCAAACGAATTTGCCCAATACATAGGACACCACCTTTCGACCCGACTTATTTCGCTAAGAATCAACAGCTAATACGCATACAAAAGTCGATTCACGTTCCCGATACCTGTCAATCAAATGGAGCTTTGATACACCTCCCCAGCCATAGCCTTGCCCTATCAAGTGGGGATGGCAGCCGCACCGCTTTTCCGACAAGGAGGTTGCATCAGGTTGAGTACTACGGCCAAAGCAATCGCCAACTGCTGTCCCCCCAACGGCCTTGCGGGAGAGGGCGTTAAGAAAAAGCGCACCAGATGCGAAAGGGGTGTGATTCCAAATTTGAACCAGTATGCCAATATGTCAAAGAACTCTCGCCAAACAGCTACTTCGCTTATTGTGGCAGCACCTCCCATTTTGGATTTCGGCAAGCTACTCG
>JAGHRY010000205.1 GCA_018066145.1 Candidatus Colimorpha merdihippi
TTGCGTGTGTTGTATTCTTGACCATCAGATGATTCCCAAGCGGGTTATTTGTTCTACTATTGATTATATTTTCGAGAAAGATAGCAGACTTTGCTTTTGTAATCCGAGTGCAACGGGTAAAGGGGTGTAACAGGATTGTCAATTTGCGATATGATTATCAGCAAATCGGTGACGAGTTATAGGGTCTGTGCTCGAAAGTTGGCTTGTATGTAATAGCAGCAACAACTAATCGATCAAAGGTTCTATCACCGAAATACATCCTATTGAATTTATAGCAAAACTCGTCCAAGTAAGATTGCAGAAACTCCTCCGTTATTCCAAGATACATATCTTTAATCAGTGCCTTTGCATTGGATATGGCTACATGGACCCACGGAAGCACCTTTGGCGCCTCTTTCCCCGGTACTGTTTGCCGGCCTGAGGCAGCAACAACCTTCTCCACTCCAGCATGGGATCCGAGGTTGTCCATTATAACTTGGCAATTGGGGCGACAGAGGCTACATCAACGCCACCATGTTTTTTCGAATCGGCAAGCATTCATCTAACTGGCAAAGCTATTGGCCATGCCTAATATGATTTAGATGAATTACGCCAACGGGTTGTAGAAAATCTAGAATTGAATTCTAGATTTGGTGATATTTTTCTAGAATCGGCACGGGGGCGAAATGGGAACATATCAGCTCCATATCAATATACATATCAGTTATTTGCAATAATATCAATCTCATCGCCAGATGGTACTGCCATGAATGAATCTAGAATATAGAATGCGTTTTTGCATGTAACTTGCACATAATTGCGCATACGCTTAAAAAATCCATTCTAGATTCTAGATTTCTACCTAAATCCAAAGCAAACTCGCCCATTCTACGGGGATCTTACGGGGTTGCTCCGTTCTATGGGTTGGACAAACCCCGTAGAATCCCCGTAATATGAACGGAATTAGAGCGAAGGTAGTATTCACTATATATGCATATCGGGGTGAAATATTGGCCGAAGCCGCATTTTTTTTCACCTGCATACAGATAATCAATTTTCTGTTTGATAGATAAGATTGATTAATCAGCTAATAACCATGCAGACATTCGCCAGATAGACAGGCTCTAGAGAATCATTACCAAGGTGCCGGCCAAAAGCAGTATGCTGCCGAGGAGGGTTTTCCAGGTGAATGCCTCGCCGAGGAAAATAGCGGCAAAAACGATGGTCAACACAAGGCTGCATTTGTCGATAGGCACAACCTTGCTGACATCGCCCATTTTGATAGCGAAGAAGTAGCATAGCCACGAAGCCCCAGTAGTGAGTCCCGAAAGAATGAGGAATAACCAACTGCGAGTGGATATGTGGCCCAGGGTGGTGGCTAGGCTTTCGCCGGCATGTCCCCAACGATAAGTAAAGAGCACTATGGCCCAGGCCATTACCAGCACCACCACGGTACGGATAGCAGTAGCCAGGTTGGAGTTGACTCCTTCGATACCAATTTTGGCCAGAATGGCAGTTGCGGCTGCAAACACAGCCGCCAAGAGAGCAGATATCAACCACATACGATTACGCATTATTCGCTCTTTTTAACTTTCAAAAGCCCAAGCGCAGGTTTGAATGATGACTTTTGCGGCCAAATGGATCATTCATTCGATTGAACAATGTAGCGTTCGAGGGCATGGCGGAGCTGGACCGGGGTGACATTGTGATGAATATCGCCCGAGATGGCGTAGGAAATGGCGCCCGTTTCTTCAGACACAATTACGCTTAGCACATCGAGTTGCTCGGTAACACCGATAGCGCTGCGATGGCGCAGGCCCAGGTTGGGGTCAATATCGATACGGGAAGTGACGGGCAGGATGCAGCGAGCAGCCAAAATGGTGTTATCCTTAACGATAACAGCACCATCATGAAGCGGGGAATTTTTGAAAAACAGGGCTTCAATCAAAGCCGATGAGGTGTCGGCATTAATCTTTTCGCCAGTTTCAATCAACTCGTCGACAGAATTGGCTCGCTTGAAAATCATCAAGGCGCCAGTTTTGCTTTGCGACATGTGCATGCAGGCCTGGACATAAGGCTCGTAGTTGATACCCACCTGCTTATTAGCGTCGTTTCGCCAAAAACGTATGCGCTTGGCAAAGGAATCGCCAGCCAAAGTGGTTTTGGTGCCGACAAACAGCAGGAATTTGCGTATTTCGGGTTGGAAAACGATGACCAGCGAAATGAGACCGATGCTCATGATGCCGCCGAAAATCTGGCTGCATAGCCGCATATTCAGAATGCCGAATATGCGCCACGACACATATAGTATCACGATGGCCCAAAAGATGCGCATCACATTGGTGCCCTTGGCCAAACGATAAATCCAAAAGGCTAGGATGGCGATAATAAAAATGTCTAACGCGTCGGTAAAATGAAACTCAGGAAGAGGCATATCCAATTACGAATCAAATGAAATGTCGGTATTAAAAAGTGTGGTTCAGCAACTCAATTGCCAGGCGCGAGGGGTGAGGCGAATGAACCCTAAGCAGGCTGCTGCCTTTCTCTAATGCCACAGAATTAAGCGCCAGGGTACCCAATTCGGAGTCGGCAGCTTCCTTGCCGATAATCTTGATAATCATCGACTTGTTCGACAATGCCGTAAGCAATGGGAATTGGGGGAAGGCGGCCACAAGCTCGTCGAGGCGGTGAAGGAGCTGGTGGTTTTGTTCGACTGTTTTGGCAAAACAGAAGCCGGGGTCGATCCAGATATCGCGCACACCCAGTTGCTGAAGGGCAGCAATCTTGTCGGAAAAATAAGATTTCAGGTCTTCGACGATATCGGCATACTGCGTATGCTGCTGCATCTCGTTGGGGGTGCCGCAGGTATGCATCAGAATATACGGAACGCCCAATCGGGCAACTGTGGGGAACATATTGTCGTCGAACTGGCCGCCCGAAATATCATTAATGATATCGGCGCCAGCCTCAACAGCCTTGGCTGCCGGCAGGCTGAAACAGGTGTCGACAGAGATGATGGCTTCGGGCAGATGGGCACGGAGCATGCTTACCAAAGGGGCAAGGCGGGCAGCCTCTTCCTCGGGAGCAAGGAGTTCGGCTCCAGGGCGGGAGGAAACAACGCCCAAGTCGATAATGTCGGCCCCATCGGCCAGCAATTGGCGGGCCCGTTGCAGCACGGCATCCGGGGTAACATATTTTCCGCCATCGAAAAAAGAATCGGGCGTAGAGTTGAGAATTCCCATGATGACGGGGCGGTTAAAAGTTACATCGCGGCCCGGCAAATGGGCTGTAAAAGGAGAAAATGGGCACATACTTTTTTCAAAATAAAAAAATGTTGTATCTTTGTATTTATATTTTAATAACGTTTTTTTGTTTTTTTAATTGTACAACAGCCAATAAAAAAAACAGAACAGCGTTATTAGCATAATATTTTATGCTATATGCACGACACAAATAAAGAATTTGACATAGAAATTGCACGCTGCAGGGAAATCTTCGAGAAAAAAACTCGCGATTACGGCACGTCGTGGCGTATTCTGCGATTGCCATCCCTCACCGACCAGATTTTTATTAAGGCCAACCGAATCCGAAGCATACAGGAAAGCGGCCAAAACCTGATTGACGAAGGTATCGAACCCGAATTTGTAGCCATGGTCAACTATGCTGTGATGGCATTGATACAGCAAGAGCTGGGGCTGGAAGGCAACCAAGAGCTGCCCATAAGCGAAGCCCTGCAGCTGTACGACAAGCATATCCTGCGGACAACCCAGCTGATGCTGGCCAAAAACCACGATTACGGCGAAGCCTGGCGGCTGATGCGCATCAGCTCGATGGTGGATTTGATTTTGATGAAACTGCGCCGAATCAAACAAATCGAGGACAACCAGGGCAAAACCCTCATTTCGGAAGGTGTGGAAGGTGGCTATATGGACATCATCAACTACTCGCTCTTCTGCCTCATCCGCCTGACCGAAGATAACGAAACAAAATAATTTGCTTTAACACTTGACAATATCAACCTATGAGAATAAAAGATAATACGCTAAACTGGCAGCTGAACGTTATTTCGCGCATCATTGTGGGACTGGTATTCATTTTTTCCAGTTTCGTGAAAGGTGTCGACCCGCTGGGCACCTCCTTCAAAATTACCGAGTACCTGACCACCTGGACCTTCGGTCCGCTGAGTTTCGATTGGCTGGTACCCATGGCGCCCGTGATGTCGATGGCGCTCATCACCCTGGAGTTTACGGTTGGCATGATGCTGATTTTCGGTTCGTTCCGCCGCATTACCGCCATCACGCTGATGCTGATGATGTTTTTCTTCACAGTTACAACGCTGTACGATGCCATCACCAACCAAGTGACCGACTGCGGCTGCTTTGGCGATGCCATCAAGCTTACCAACTGGCAGACTTTCTACAAAAACGTGGTTCTTGACGTATTTACCGTATGGATTGTCATCACCATGAATCTGCGCCGCAAGAAACGCACTGAGCGCGACATACTGCTGACCGCTTTTGCCATTGTGATTATGGTCATTTTCGGCCTCTATAACATCAACAATGAGCCCTGCATTGATTTCCGCGCATGGAAGGTGGGCAACCAAATGATCGACCTGGACGAGTCGCTGCAGGTAAAGAGCTACGTTACCTACCGCAATACCGCTACCGGCGAGACCGAGGAATTTGCCGCAGAAGAGCTGGTGAACAAAATGCAAGACCCCGAATGGGAATCGAACTGGGAATGGGAGAGCAGCCGAGTGGAAGACCCTCACGAAATCAAGGCTGACGGTTTTTCGATGCTCGACATGGACATGAACGACCACGCTCAAGAGTTTATCGGCTCGAACGATTACCTGCTGATTGTCACCATCCACCACCTCGACAAAGTGGACGAGAAAGGGTTGCAGGCCATCCAGCGTGTGGTAGAATATGCCAACGAAAACGGCATACAACTCGTACTGCTGAGCTCGGCCCTTGCCGAAGAAGTTGAGGCATTCCTCTATGAGAACAAACTCGACGAGCTGGAGTTCTATTTTGCCGATGTTACCGCCATCGAAACCATGGCCCGTTCCAACCCCGGATTCCTGCTTATGAAAGATGGCAAAGTATTAGGCAAATACCATCACCGCCATTATAGAAACTTATTTGATTACAAACTCGATTAATAACTTTCCTATTATGATACAAAGAAAACAAACCCTTTTCCTTTTAATAGCAGTCGCCGCCATGGTGCTCTGCTTCGTCTTCCCCACCGCTACATTTACTGCCAAAGCACCGCTGGGAATACCCGTTGCTGGCGAGCTTAACCTGATTCCAAAGGCTCAGCCCGACCTGCTGCAGCAAATCACATCTGGCAACCCCATTGAAATCAACCAACGCGATTTCATCAACACATGGCCCAATTTGGTTCTCACCCTCCTGGTGGCAGCTATTGCGATGGTAAGCATCTTTCTTTATA
The DNA here is from genome assembly GCA_018066145.1 of Candidatus Colimorpha merdihippi. Lineage (GTDB taxonomy): Bacteria > Bacteroidota > Bacteroidia > Bacteroidales > P3 > Colimorpha > Colimorpha merdihippi. The sequence continues at coordinate 5,440 of JAGHRY010000205.1, forward strand.
AGAAAAGAACCACCCAGATGAAGGTTGTGGCTGTAGATTTCCTGCTCTGCGTGCTGGACATCTTCCTAATATTCATCTGGACCGTTGACTCATACGTAAAGAAAGCCACCGAAACAATACACTGTACCGATATCGACACCCACTACACCCTTGCCACATGGCTGCCCATCGTTGCCGTGGTATTCCTATTCCTGGCGCAGCGTTCCATCAAAAGCGACGAAGAAAAGGTGCGCGCTGCCGACCGACTGAGATAATAATATAATATGAATATTCAATTTAATAGCACCCAACAGCTGCCAAATGTGGCACAGCAACTGCTCGCCGCATTTCCCGAAGAGCGCTTCTTTGCTTTTTTCGGCAAGATGGGCGTAGGCAAAACGACGCTCATCAAGGCCTTGTGTGCCCAGCTGGGGGTAGAAGACAATGTGTGCAGCCCTACGTTTGCCATTGTCAACTCCTATACCACATCGGAAGGAGACCCCGTATACCATTTCGACTTCTACCGGCTGAAGAACACCGACGAAGCCTATGATATAGGATACGAGGAATATTTCTACAGCGGCGAATACTGTTTCACCGAGTGGACCGAAAAAATCACCGAACTACTGCCTCCGCAATATGTGCGGGTGGAGATAACCGAAGAAAACGAAATAAGAACATTAACAGCAAGCAAAATACATGACTGAATCCGAAATCCTGGCCAAACTGGCCGCACAAGCGTTAGACGAAAAAAAAGGTATAGACGTACAAATCCTCGACCTCAGAGGATTGCAATCAGCCCCTTGTGCTTTTTTTGTAATTGCATCGGGCAATGTGCCGTCGCATGTGAGCGCACTCTCTGACCATGTACACGAAATAGTAAAGAAAGCCACCGGCCTCAACCCCTCAAAAGTGGAAGGATACATGAACGCCGAATGGATCCTGATGGACTATTTCGATGTTGTGGTACATATTTTCCAGCAGCAGAAACGCGAATTCTTCCGTTTAGAGCAGCTATGGGCTGACGCCGGCCGAATTGAGGTCGGCAGCGGCAAATAAAACCGCCGGCCGAATTGAGGTCGGCAGCGGCAAATAAAGCCACAGATAATTATACAACAACTAAAGAATACATAAATGTCTGATAATAATAACCAGCCTCCCAAAAACAATGGAGGCCCCATGCCCCCCAAGAACCGCGCCAATGGGCAGAAGCCTAAACGCAGTTGGGTACTATATGCTGTATACGGAGCAATTATCATCGTTTTAGGCAGCATGCTTTTACGGCAAGATGGCGCCGGCGGTCCACATAAAATCAAATGGGACAAGCTGGAATCCATCCTTGTAAAGCGCGACTACTCAAAGGTAGTCATCGTCAATAAGGAGTTTGCCGAAATCCACATCAAGCCTTCGGCCATCAAACGCGATTCGGCCTACAGCGACCTCACCACTCGCAACATCATGAACCAGCCTGTTACTGATGCGGGATACTATCGCTATGATTTTGTAACATTCGAAAGTTTCGAAAAAGACTTAGACACCATCGAGGCCCGCACAGGCAACCGGATTGATCTCACTCCCGAAAAGCGCAGCAACCCTTGGAAAGATATCCTTGTCATCTTTGGTCCATTCCTGCTCATCATTGTGTTTTTTATCGTCATGAACCGCATGACGCAGAAACAAATGGGAGGCGGCAACAACATCTTTGGCGTAGGCAAAAGCAAAGCCAAAGAATACAATGGCAAAACACCCACCAATGTCACCTTTAAAGATGTGGCCGGTTTGGCTGGAGCCAAAGAAGAAGTGATGGAGGTGGTTGACTTCCTGAAGAATCCCAAACGCTATACCGACCTCGGCGGCAAAATTCCCAAAGGCGTGCTGCTTGTAGGTCCTCCGGGTACCGGTAAGACCCTTTTGGCAAAAGCCGTAGCAGGCGAAGCCAATGTGCCATTCTTCTCCATGTCGGGTTCCGACTTTGTTGAGATGTTTGTTGGTGTGGGCGCATCACGCGTTCGCGACCTCTTTGAAGAGGCCAAGAAAAAATCGCCGTGCATCATCTTTATCGACGAAATTGATGCTGTGGGACGTGCCCGCGGACGTGCTGGCCTGAGCAATGCCAATGACGAGCGCGAAAACACCCTCAACCAGCTGCTCACCGAAATGGACGGTTTCTCCAGCGGCACCAATATCATCGTATTGGCAGCCACCAACCGTGCCGATGTTCTGGATAAAGCATTGCTTCGTGCAGGACGTTTCGATCGTCAGATCTATGTGGAACTTCCCGACTTGGAAGAGCGTAAAGGCATCTTCAATGTCCACATGCGGAATTTGAAGCTGAACAACGACGAACAGAGCGAAGGCTACGTTGACCGCGACTTTCTGGCAAAACAGACCCCCGGATTCTCGGGTGCCGATATTGCCAACGTGTGCAACGAGGCCGCCCTCTGCGCTGCCAGAAAAGCCAAGAAGGAAATTGAAAAACAAGACTTCCTCGATGCCATCGACCGCATTGTGGGCGGTCTCGAAAAACGCTCGAAAGTGCTGACTGATGTAGAAAAACGTACCATCGCCTTCCACGAGAGCGGCCATGCTTCGGTAAGCTGGCTTCTCCGCTGGGCCAACCCCCTGATTAAAGTCACCATCGTCCCCCGTGGCAAAGCTTTGGGTGCCGCCTGGTATCTTCCCGAAGAACGCCAGATTACCACCTACGAGCAAATGTTCGACGAGATGACCAGCCTCATGGCCGGACGTGCTTCCGAAGAAATATTCTTTGGCAAAATCAGCACAGGCGCACTTAACGACATGGAGCGAGCCACCAAAATGGCCCAGTCGCTAGTGGTCTATTATGGCATGAGCCCCGAAATCGGCAACATCAGTTTCTACGATTCCTCCGGACAATCGGAATGGGGATTCTCCAAGCCTTACAGCGAAAAAACGGCCGAAACCATCGATAAAGAGGTTCGCCGCATGGTAGAGGAAGCTTATAGTCGCGCCAAAGAAATTATCAATTCCCACCGCGACCAGATGACCCAGCTCGCCAACCAGCTGTACGACAAAGAGGTGCTCTTTAGAGAAGACCTCGAAGCCATCTATGGCAAACGAGAGGCCGACATCATCAAAGAGCAGGAAGAAGCCAGCAAACAGAACAACAACGAGAACAACGAAAACCCGGCATAGCTATTAACTCATATACGTTATCATGAAAACGTTTTGGATACGTACTGCCTCGGCATCTGTGTATGCGCTTCTTTTCATAGGCAGCATATACAGTGGCCGATTGATTGGGAACGAAGGTATCGGGGTAGCCATACTCACCTTATTCTCCATATTCGTGGCAGAGGGCTGCACCTTTGAATACTACCGCATGGCCAGCAAAATGGGACTCAAGCCCAACCGACCTGTTGGTTATGCCCTGGTGGGCTTGATTGCTCTCACCCTGGGGCTTTCAACCAACGACCCCGCTTCGGCCTTCGTCTCGGTGGCGTTGCTACTTATTGCAACTCCGCTCTTGTTCTTGCTTCAATTGTGGCGAAACTCCGAACATCCGGCTTCCGACACCATCCACACCCTGATACCATTATTCTACTGCGCCATCCCGATGGGATTGATGCCTGTACTGCACGATTTATTCAACATACTGATGATGTGCATTATTATGGTGTGGGTGAACGACAGCTTTGCCTATATTGGCGGATCGCTGCTAGGCAAGCATAAGATGTGGCCAAAACACTCGCCAGGCAAAACATGGGAAGGCACAGCCATCGGCGTAATCGCATGCGTGCTGGTAGGTGTTTTTGCCGGACCCTTATTCCACAATGATTTCTTCAACAGCACCATCACCTGGATCGTCCTTGGCCTTGTATGCGGCATATTCGGCACCTTGGGCGACTTGGTAGAATCCATGCTCAAACGTGCCTGCGGCATCAAGGATTCGGGTTCTATCATGCCTGGCCATGGAGGATTCCTGGACCGCTTCGACAGCTTGCTTATGATTATTCCATTTGCATTTCTAGTCGCGCTATTCACTATACTTGCATAATTCAACAGATTCATTTCAAACGATAATATTTGAGATAACAAAAACAATACAATAGAGATATGTATTTCCACCGCGAAGGCAGAAAACTCATGGTAGGGCTTGGCCTTACCGTCATGGCCATTTATGCAGCCATGATATTCTTTGTACATCATTGGAATTTCTTCCATTTTCTGTTCATGGTCATTCTGCTGGTATTCTGGGTGCTGGTATCGCTTTTCTTCCGCATTCCCCGACGCATCTTCACCAACGACAGCGAACGACTCATAGCTCCGGCCGATGGCACCATTGTTACCATCGAAGAAACCATGGAGAAAGAGTATATAAAGGAAGAGTGCATGCAAATCAGCATATTCATGTATGGCACTGACGTGCATGTCAACCGCTATCCTTGCGACGGCACTGTAGAATATTACAAATTCCACCGTGGCAACTATTTTGTAGCCTCCTATCCCAAGAGCAGCGTGCTTAACGAGCGCACCTCGGTGGGATTAAAACTCCCCAACGGGCAGAAAATCCTCATCCGCCAGGTGGCAGGCACCATGGCTCGACGCATTGTATGCTACGCTCGTGAAGGCGAGCAGGTAAAACAGAACCAGGAAATGGGATTCATCAAATTCGGTTCGCGCATCGACCTCTTTGTGCCCAAAACGTTCAGCATTGATGTCGACATTCAGGATACCGTACGCAATGCCATTTCACCCATCTGCACTATCCATTAAGTAATGCTGGCCGATCAGATACTATACGAGGACAACCACCTCATTGCCATCAACAAACTCGCCGGACAGATTGTCCAAGGCGACAAAACAGGCGATGTGCCTTTGGTGGATTTGCTAAAAGAATTCATCAAAGAGCGCGACCATAAGCCCGGCAATGTCTTTTGCGGAACCATCCACAGGCTCGATCGCCCCGTGAGTGGAGTTGTCGTCTTTGCCAAAACCAGCAAAGCATTATCCCGCATGAACGAGCTTGTGAAAGGACGTGATTTTCATAAAACATATCATGCCGTGGTCAAAGACATGCCCCCGCAGATGCAAGGACATCTCGAAGACTATCTTGTTCGGAACGAAAAGCTCAATAAAAGTTTTGTCACCCGCAATGGATCACAGCCCGGCGCCAAACTTGCTTCGCTCGACTACCATCTTTTGGCTACATCAAGCGGGGGATACCATTTATTGGAAATCGAACTCCACACCGGCCGTCACCACCAGATTCGGTGTCAGCTGGCACACATGGGATGCCCCATCAAAGGCGACCTCAAATATGGAGCCCCACGGTCCAACCCCGATGCATCCATCTCGTTGCATTCTTATAAACTCACTTTCGAGCACCCGGTGAAACACGAATCGGTCACCATCATTGCACCCGACCCTTGGAGCGGAATGTTTGAGTAATAAGTGCTGCGATAAACCCTTCTGCAAGAAAAACAACATTGATTGTACTTAATTGCAAATTGAATTTATTTATAGAAACAATAAAATATTTACTAAATAAAAAACTCCCAAAGAATGAAGAAAGTTTTCTTCGCCTTATTTCTAGGCTTAGCCCTAATGAGCAGCACCGTAATGGCTCAGAAGGTAACCACCATGCATAGCAGCTATACGGCTGCCTCATTCGCATTTGAAACCAAAGCCGCATCGGTTGGTTCTACTTCGGTCAATGGCAACAACTATACCACCCTCAGTTTTCCCACGTCCAGTCCCTCCAACATCCTGGGTCGTCCCAATCTGCCGGTTGTAACCGAAATCATCGAAGTGCCCCTTTGCGAAAACATCCAGGTCGTTCTTACCGATGTTCAAACCAAGAAACTCAACAACCTGAAATACCCCTTGATGCCTGTTCAGCCAGCACCAAGCAAATCAGATACAGCACCCAAGGCCTTCGTTATCGACAACGAGTTCTATGCCGACTCCGTCTGCCACTATAGTGTCGAGGTAAGACCCATGGGTATTGCTCGCGACCGCAAGGTAGCCACCCTTACCATCCAGCCTTTCGACTACAATCCTGCTACTGGCGAACTCAGCCAGATTGTATCCGCCACTATCACTTTGCGCTATAGCGGCACCAATGTCCAGGAAACCGAAAAACTCCACACCCGCTATTACAGCCCCGACTTTGCCTTGGGACACAAAGTGCTAGGCACTCTTCCGGCATCCAAAGATGTAAGCACTTCCGTCCCTATCCATTATCTTATTGTGGCTCATAGCAGCTTCCGTGGCCATTTTGACAATTTTGTCAACTGGAAGAAACGTCAAGGATTCCTCGTAACTGTAGCCTACACCGATGACAATGGCGTGGGCACCTCCAACACCAGCATCGCCAACTACATTAAATCGTTCTATACCAACGCCACTCCCGAACTTCCCGCCCCCACCTATCTGCTTCTGATCGGCGACCACCAACAAATTCCTGCTTTCAACGCCCGCTGCTCACATCCCTCTTCTTCACATGTCACCGATTTGTATTTCAGCACCTGGACCGATGGCGACCATCTGCCCGACTGCTATTACGGCCGTTTCTCCGCGCGTACCGTGGGTGAGCTCACTCCGCAAATCGAAAAAACCCTCTACTACGAAGGCTACAACTTCGAGGACGACAGCTATCTCGGAAAAGGTATCTTGATTTCTGGCGTCGATGGCGGATATGTGAACGATAATGCCTATCGCTATGCCGACCCCGCCATGGACTATATTGCCAAATACTATGTCAACCAGTATTGCGGTTTCAACGACGTTCGCTATTACAAGAACAACACCTCTTTTGCCCCCGCCGGCGTCACCGTGACCGGCAGCAGCCAAAGCAGTTCGTCTGAAGTAGCCCTGCGCAACCTCTATAGCCAAGGCTACGGCTGGATCAACTATTCCGCCCACGGAGACGATAACAAATGGCACGAGCCCGAATTAACCACAAACCAGGTGGCTAACATGAACAATGTGAACAAACCTTCCGTCATGATTGGCAACTGCTGCCTTTCGGGCCGTTTCAACACCCCATCTTATGATGCTTGCTTGGGTGAAGCCCTGCTGCGCCGCAACAATAATGCGGGTGCTGTAGTCTATTTTGGCGGTACCAATTCCACTTATTGGCCCCACGATTTCTGCTGGTCTGTAGGCGTGCGCAATAATATTTCCAACACCATGGACGCAACCTACAACGCTTCCTATCCTGGCATGTACGACCTCCTTTTCCACACCCATGGCGAGGACCACACCGCTTGGCACAACACCGCAGGTGCTATGGTTACCGCTGGCAACAATACAATCGAAACCTATGGTTCCTACCAACTTTACTACTGGGAGATCTACGAACTCTTCGGCGACCCCTCGCTGATGCCTTGGCTTGGCAAAGCTGCCATTATGGATTACACCGCCGACCAAACGATTCCTTTAGGCACCGCTTCTTATTCCGTTTCCGTGGCCCCCTATTCCTATGTGGCGCTCACCCAGGGCGAGGAACACGATCTTATCGCAGCCGCTTATGCCGATGCCAATGGCAATGCAATGCTTGAATTCGCTACCCCTCTCACCATTGGCGAATACGAATTGGTTATATGGGCTCAAAACTATCAGCCCGTATTCACTCCCGTCAACGTTATCGAGCTGAACGGACCCTACGTCTCCATCATCAGCATTCGTCCTGCTAGCCAAGCAAAACCCAACGAAGTAACCTCTTTCGACATTACCCTTACCAACATCGGTGTACAAGACATCGCCAGCGGCTCCATCTATCTCACAGCTCAGCATGATGCCACCGTAATCAATCCAAACGCCTACTTCTCCAATTTGAACCGTGGCGACACCATTACCATCACCAACGTATGCCCTACCCTATTCCACCAGAACCTCGCTGATGGCTCCATCGTCAAAATGACTGCTCAAGCCTATTTCGGCGGTGCCGAACCCAGTACCCGCAATACTACCGTCAACATCCATTCCAGCAATATTACGGCATCTTTGGCCTCGGTTAATCCCATATTGAACAACCGAACCACCTCTACTATCACAGTGAACATTTCCAACAGCGGAACCATCGCCACCAGCGACCTCACTGTTAACCTCACGAACAATTTCGGGTTCGTTGCCAACCAGGCTTCTCCCGTCACCCTACCCAGTCTGGCATCGGGAAGCACTGCCACTGCAACATTCACCCTGACCATGGGCGAAAACGTTCCCGAAACAGCACTTCCCTTCGAACTTCAAATCACCGACGATCAAGGCAACCTCCAGATTATCCCCCTCAGCATCCGATGCGGTGCCAGCTATTGTGAAGATTTCGAAACGGGCGATTTCTCGGCCTACCAATGGCAGCAGGGACTCAATCCCTGGATCATCACTTCCAGCTCAGCCTGCAGCGGAACCTATAGCGCTCGCAGCAAATCCAACCTCGGCAACAACGACTACTCCATACTCTCCATCGTATGGAATTCCTCCATCGACGACAGCATCAGCTTCGACTACAAGGTATCCAGTGAAGCCAATTACGATATATTCCGCTTCACCATCGATGGCGAAGATCGTGTTGAAACCTCCGGGCAGGTCGACTGGACTCATGCCAGCTTTGCCATTCCCGCCGGACAGCACACATTTGAATTCTCCTATGCCAAAGACTATTCCACAGCATCTGGCAGCGACTGTGCCTGGATCGACAACGTAAGTTTTCCTTTTGCTGGTGTCGTCTGCCAGTACACAACCGATACTGTTTGCCAGAATGCAGAATACAACTTCAATGGCCAGTCCATTGCTACTGACCAAACAGGAACTTTCGTCCATTGGGCAGCAATCGATAATGTCAACAATTATCTCTCGCTGGCAGTCATGCCCGAACCTCAGGTATCCATTGAGGTGAGCGAATACAATGGCTGCATGCTGCTCAAGGCTGTTGGTGCCACCCGCTATGTTTGGAACACCGGCGAGGAATCCCCCTACCTCGTAGCATGTCCCTCGGAGCCTACTACTTATAGCGTTACCGGCTACCGCGGCGGCTGTAGCGGCGAGGCCAGCACCACTTTGCTGAGCATCAACGAGGCCAACATCAACTCCACCGTCAATATCTATCCCAACCCCGCACACGACTACATCACCATTGATGCCGATGGCATTCGCAGCATCCAACTCATCAATTTGATGGGACAGACCATCATGCGCAAACAAGTATGCGGCAGCAACGTCAACCTCAGCCTCAACAACATCCCCAATGGCGTCTATTTCGTCAGAGTAGAAACCGCCAACAACACCGTCGTACGCAAACTTGTCCGTAAATAAGACATAATATCCCCCAAAAATAAAAGGATGCCTTATTAACAGGCATCCTTTTTTATTAAACAAATTTATTCAATTACAAGTCATCTTCCTCTTGTGGGTCGAGCGTATTGTATAGGTTATAGAGGTCGGCGATAACTTTCTCCTGGGTGAATTTCTGACGCTGAACACGACCCTTGGCAACCAATTCTGCTCGCAGCTGCGGATTGCTGATAATCATATTCAGCTGGGTTGCCACCTCGTGGGGCTCGTCGGGACTGGCATACAGAACGGCATCGCCACCAGCCTCTGGCATAGACGACACATTGGAAGTCACCACTGGAGTGTCGCAACACATCGATTCCAGAATAGGAATACCAAAGCCTTCGTATCGCGACATATACACCGATGCAATCGCATTGGCATATAAGCCGGGAAAATTCTCAAACTCGGCATTGCTGACAAAATGCACTCGCGATGTAAGTTTATAATTCTTAATCACCGAATTGATTTCTCGGATATAACTGCCGTGCTGACGGCCGACAATGAGCAGATGCACATCTTCGGGCAGTTCTGCCAATGCCCTAACCACAGCAGCCTGATTTTTGCGTTCCTCAATAGTACCAACACACACGATGTATCTTTCCGGAAGATCATACAGTTTGCGAATATCGGCCTTCTCGTTCTCATCTATCGGCTGCCAGAAAATGGGGTCGCACGACTGGTAGATCACCTTAATCTTTTCCTCCGGGATATGCAGATATTTAATCAAATCTTTCTTGGTAGACTCGCTGATAGCAACCACGGTGTCGGCAATATGGCACGAATGGCGCTGTTTTATCTTATGCATCCGACGATCGAAAAGCGAATAGAATTGCGGATACCGCCATACGATAAGGTCATGCATCGTAACCACCTTTTTGATATCATGCGGTATGCCATGGGGAAGCTCATGACTGAGACCATGGAAAATGGTTACTTTATCGCCTTTGAGGTGCATCGATACCCCAAAACTGCGCCACAGGTTCGGAAGCCTTTTATCAAAACCCGTAGGCTGGCGAGTCGATATGTTGGCATAGCTGGTAAAATAACTTTTATATTCTCCATCCATATAGGGAGAATACAGGAAAGAGTGTACTTCAGGATGCTCTTTGGACAGGCCGCAGATCAACATTCTGCTATAATTACCCAAACCGGTTTTGTTATGAAACGCTCTTTTTGCTTCAAAGCCAATTATCATGACTGATTTATTTTAATGATTTCTAAATGCA
>JAGHRY010000220.1 GCA_018066145.1 Candidatus Colimorpha merdihippi
GCACGCGAAAAATTGGGCAAACTGCCTACCGTTATGCTCCCCACACAATTACCCAGACGAACAAATCAAGCCCTGTGCATCAGCGGTGCCGCTGCGTGCACAAAACAAGCTTTGACGTAGGAAAAAAGAAAACTAAAAAGGACGGTTCATGAAATACTTCATTGAAAAGAACGGGAAACAGCTTGGCCCTTATGACCAGGATATGATAAGGTCGATGTACCGCGACGGCATGCTGGATTCTGGATGCCATGTGTGGAGAGAGGGATTTGAAACATGGCAACCCATCGAGGTAATCAACCAGGAACCGGGCGCCGAGACTGCGGCGACTGAAGAAGTCCCCCCTCCCACATCCTATTTTGGGGCATACGATTCTAACAGACAGCCGGAGGTGGGCGTCAACGACGCTCGTCCTCCGTATTCGCCATACGCCTATGGCGAAACAAGAACAAAAAAGCGGGCCAGAATGATTATCCCATCGTATAATCTAGGCTCTGCAATCGCTAGCTGCATGAAGCGGTACGTACAATTTGAAGGTCGTGCATGCCGTTCGGAGTATTGGTTTTGGGTACTTGCATATTGGATCATAAAGATATGCATACTAGGAATTATATACGAACAGACAAATCCAGATGGCTTGTCTGCAGCATTGTTATTTGAGAGAATATTTGAATTGATTACGATGTTGCCTAGCCTAGCGGTTGCTGTGCGCCGTATTCACGACACTGGGCACAGCGGTTGGTTCATTTTGGTCCCCATATACAATATAATACTACTCTTTTCAGATACGCAAAGGAAGCCCAATGAATATGGGCAAGCCCCGCTTCCGCCGGATAAGTAATAAAACCTTCATCAGCCTAAAAACAAAATCCAAACAAATACAATATGAAACTTCATTTGCCCATTCGCTTGTCTCGCCTGATTCGCAGTGTGTTCATCGGCACAGCCGCGTTTTACACAATCCCCGATGCTCATGCTCAAGACTATCCGAAAGGAGAAGTTGTCTACACCACACAGCAGCAGGGATACGTGGAGCTAACCCGGTATTCCAAGGTCCTGTTTGAAAACATTGATGGCACCCAAAGTGATAACTCGTGGGGTGGTGCTGTTTCAGACTGTTACGGGTTTTCTGTTGAAAATTGCGAACATGTTATATTCCAAAACAACAACGCATCTTTTGAGGGCGGTGCTTTACAAATGGGCACCCATTGGTCAGAGAAACAGTTGCCTGAAAAACCTTTCAACATACAAGGAAACAGTAGCGTGGTTTTTTATCAGAACACATCTGATGCGCTTGGCGGCGCAATTTGCAGATCATACTACAATTCACCCATTGTCATTCAGGAAAATTCTTCCGTGAGGTTTATCGAGAATGCAGCCTTGGGAGGATCTGCGTTCAGCAATTTCGATGGTAGAGGAGGAATAACGATTGAGAACAACGGAGAGGTAGAGTTTTCGAAGAATCATGTCGTCAGAGAATCCACATTTGAAAAAATGCCGGTAGTTACAAGCGCAATCGCTGTAGGGTACAGTGGTGCAGTCCAAATAACTGGCAATGACAATGTGGTGTTCAGGGGCAACGATGTGGCGATTTCATGCCTGCATTGGGGAATCGGCTATTTAGGCTGGAAACCTGATCCGTACAAAGAAAACTACATCAATCAAGAACGTATCATCCTTTCTGCAGGAAAGGGCCAAAGCATCACCTTTTATGAAATCCTGTGTAATGATGGCATATTGTCTGTGAACAACGATTATACCGACAAAGACGGCAATATAGCGAAAGGCGAGGGTGACGTCGTATTCTCTGGCAAGTATCTGGATGAGGACATCACCAAGTGGGAAACCGCGGCGCTATACTTTCACGCCGATTTTCTCGGCGTTGAAAAGCACACTATCCGGGTTGATGGGAAAACCAAGTTGTACGCCGGTACCCTTCACATCGAGGACGGTATGATATTGCAAACCCATGGTGTCGATATGGCGGAAAACACCGGTGCCATGCTGGTTGTCAAGGATGCCGCGCTGCGAAGTTTGGAATCCGACATCAACATCTCTGCCGGCTCGACCCTACAGATAGAGGGAGAAAGCGAGGTGAGCGCGCCCAAGCTCATCATGGCGGATGGCAGCAAGATGCAATTGGCGGATGCTTCGCTCAACCTGGCTGCCGATGCAACGCTGCATTCCGTGGAAGTGGATGGAGTCAACACCTTTACTGTGGCAGACGGATATGCCGTGACTCTGCTTGATGGCATTCGGGGAACCGGCAGTGTGGAGCTGGAGGGAACGTTTGACGTCACCAGTCTCGGCGGAACCCTTACCCCGGTGGATGACGAAGGATTGGTGGATGCAAGAGGACATTGGAGCTCTAGCGGCTTTGTCGGCGTGCGCACAGAGACGCTCGATGTGGCACTTTCCGAAGGAGCCGCCGTGACGTTCGGCGACTTTGCTGCCGTGAGCGACGGCAGGAGTTATGGTTCGTCGTATGATGGCAAACTGAGCTATTGCGAGGTGACGGGTGGCGACACGTATTACTTGAATGGAAGCGATTCCGCCAGCATTGAGGATATCCGTTCGGTAACTCCCGCTGCGGCGGTGGAAATGACGGGCGGACAGCTGAACCTGAACGATGCCGCAGTTGATAACGCCGTGCACGCCACCGGCGGCACATTGAGCCACGGCGCTGGCTACGCGGGAGAGCTGCTTGTGGAGGGCAATGTCGCTGTGGCAGATGAACTCGGCGGTGAGATTACCATACGGGAAGGAGCGCTGACAACGGATGCGTTTTCCATCGCGGCAACTGATGCCAACGATGCTTCCCTGTCCGGCGTGGTGATTGGGCAGGACGGCTTGCATGGTTCAATCGATGGTCAACTTGGGATTCTCGCAAATGTGCTGATAGATTTGAACGAGGGTGCAACCGTGCACATGAGCAATGTATCGCTCACAGCTGGTTCCCGCATCACCGATGAGCCCGCCACTCTTGTCGTTGACAATGTGAATGTGGATCTGGTCCTGAATGAGAACGTGTTTGTGGGAGAGGTGACTACCTTGGCCCAGGGCACGCAGATGGTTCAGGGCAACTACGCGGTTTCTCTGAACAGGGAGGCTTCCGTGTTACAGATGTTGTCAACCGCATTCGACAGCGTCTATCTGACTGGGGATGCCCTGCAGTTGAGCCTTTGCGGCATTGCTCCGGAAGAACTTCAGGCGTACGATTTGATTTCCCTGTCCTTTAACGGCGGTGTGAGCGATGCCCTCCTGGATAGGAACCTCGATGCCGTCCTGAATATGGGCGACATGGTCGAGCGGTATGCACTCCACAGCTGGTATGAAGCAGGGGAAGGAGCGGCAAGCAAGGTGTACTTCTCTTTCCACACTATCCCAGAGCCCGCAACCGCGACACTCACCATGCTGGCGCTGGCCGCGCTGGTGTCCCGCAGGAGAAGAAAGGCGGCGAACTGCAGATGATACACGTCTTCATCACGGCGCATGCCAGTCGACGCTTCCCGGGGAAGAACCGGCTGCTGGCACCATACAGCATTGTGTGGCTGCTGAACGAGGTGGCGTACATTGAGGAAGCCGTGCAGGTGTACACGGTGGGCGACAGGGCGGAGTTCCCCTTCCGCTTGCCAGCGGCGTGGCAGCACATCAAGACGCGTGTGGAATCGCACAAGGACGCGTTGGAGCAAGCAGAGAAAACCGCGGCACCCACTCCCGATGACGTGTGCGTGCTGGTGCAGCTCACGCAGCCGTTGCGCGAACACGGCCTGTTGGAGCGTGCGGTTTCCATCACGCGCCACGGAGCGCATCCGTCGTGCATTTCTGTTTCCGATAATCCGCACAATGACTGGCGCAGCGTGGATGCAGATGGGCGTTTCGGCGGCAAGACACATGCCGCTGATGTTGCCGCAGATGGTCAACTGTACGCTTGGCGTGCGGGGCATGTTGCCGACATTTTCACGCCCAATGCACCCCACAGCATTGTTCGGACAGAACACCGCTGGGGCATTGTTGACATCAACGAGCGCGGCGACATTCCGCCGGCATTGAACGCCATGGCTGGTGAATTGTTGTTCTCTCCCATGAACCAACCGCCGCTGCGTCTGCGTGGGCAATCTGTCCTGTTGATTGGTTCCGGCGCAGATTTGGTGGGGCGCAGCCTTGGAAAGCGCATCGATGCCCGCGAGTGGGATGTGGTGGTGCGCTGCAACCACTACTACGGAGCACCGGAAGATGTAGGAACGCGCACAGATCTCGCCGTGGTCCGCATGGCAAAACTGGAGC
>JAGHRY010000253.1 GCA_018066145.1 Candidatus Colimorpha merdihippi
GGCAATGTGGCCGCCATCCAACCCGGCCAACTCTCGTTTCAGGATGTCGATTTGCGCCAACCACGCATTTCTTTGCAGCTCCTCCAGGTCGTGCGTGTTATTCTGGGCCATCACGCCCAGAATATAATTCCTGTCCTGCGACAGGAATTCGCTCACGGGTGCTGAGTAGTAGGCGCGGGCCATGGTTCAATCACTTTTTGGGAAGTGTGGCAATGAACTCCTGGAAGCTTACGCCGAGGGCATGCGTGATTTGGCACAGGGTTATCAGCGAGACGTTGTTGGTGCCACTCTCGACTCCGCAGAGGAAGCTGCGGTCAACCTCGCTCATCTCAGCCAATTTCTCTTGGCTGATACCCAGTTCCGCGCGCCGCGCCTTGATGGCCGCGCCAACACGCTTCAGGATGTTTCCATCACTTTTCACATGTTGAATATAATCCTCACCCGCCAGTTTTGTCAGCCGGATATAGTCAACAACGGAAAATCTTCGCTCATCCCCTTGCCAACCCGGATGAAATCTGCTAATGTACACCCATGAGCGAAGAACCACTACACCTATATTACCCCCTTTCCCTGCCGCGTGATATTGACATCAAGCTTCTGCTTAGCGTAGATTCCCACATGCCCGATATTTTGGGCAGGCTCCGCGTGTTATGCGGAACAGGCAAAACACTTGCGGAGGCAACAGATGAACTTGCTGTTGCCGACTTCCTTCACGTCAACAATCCCGATTTGTACCGCTACAAGGTGCGCGAGCTACTCCTGGCAGTATTCGTTGGCATAAACCAATTTCGCAGCGTCGCGCTCCACGGCCAAGATGGAACAACCATGCATTTTTCTCCCTACCAGCAAAAGGAACTTGGCGAAGCTCTCCTACACCACTGCGGTTGATGATGAAATGCAAAACAGTAACGATGGCTGAGGTGGCGGGCAAGGTAGCAGAGGGCGATCACCCAAAGCGTTCCGGCAAGGAACAACACCGCTACAAGGTGAAGAAATTCTTGGAAGCGGTAGCCCTCGGCATGACGCCCGGCGCCAAAAATTGGAATGGCGCAGAAGATGCCACAGGCGGCTTCCTCATCGTCAAGCCAGATGGCGAACTTGTCACCTACCATCTCTACAACAGGCAGGCTCTTGACGAATATCTGCTCCTCTACACCAAGTTTGAGCGTCCCTCCACTTCAAGGCACAAATACGGCTCCCTCTACACTGAAGAAGACGGCCACCTCTACCTGAAACTCGCCCTACAAGTGAGATTCTGCAAGCCGTAAGTATATTATGCAAAGCACCAACTAACTATGAGCAAAAAAAATAAATTATACACACAATCAAAAAATCCCGATATTCCCAAGAGCATTCCGACTCATTCCAACGGGATTCCCATATTTGTTTGGCCTGAATGCGTTGTTTTATATAAGTACGTAAGCTGGGAAACGTTTGAAATTATAATAGACAAGTGGGCCTTAAAGGCTTGCATGGCCTACGAAGCAAACGACCCTTTTGAATATACGCCCCAAGCGAAAGATGAATTTTCGCCAGTTGATTTATCAGCACGCGCAGCAAAAGGAAGCCCTCCCCCATTTATCAGCTTTTCAAGAAATATCACATCAGCTGCACTTTGGGGACATTATGCCGATTCGGGGAAAGGAGTATGCCTTGTTTTTTGTTTTCCTTGTAAAAAGTTTAGCGAGGAATTGAAAATACTTCAGTTTATTGATGCAAAAGAAGCAAAGGATTTATCATCAATCAAACTCCCCTTATCTACAGCTAACATAGCAAAAGTTAATTATCAGAATGAAAGGGTCCCTTTCCCTCCAACCGAAAAAGATGCCGATATGATATCATGGTATAACTCCCTAATTACAACCAAAGGCAAGGCATGGGAGTTTGAGGAAGAATATAGACTTATATCAAACTATCAAGTAGCTGATATAGCTTCCGATGGAATGTTGCTATATTCGTGGCCAATGGCTTTTCTTCTCGGAGTCGTCACAGGCCCGCTATGTCAATATTCTCCTCAATATGTCAAAAAGCGCCTAAGCGACAAGCGCCGCGAACTAAAGGCCGTTAACTATTACCTTGACAACTACTATATTTTTGACAACAAATTAATTGTTACCCCTGCGAAGTATCACTGGAAAAATTATGAAATTGAAGCACCACCCTGGTTCGATAGATTGCATAACATGTGTGCGCTTGATTCTTATTTGCACTATATTGCAATGCTGAACAACAAACATGTTCCAACGATTGATATCGGGAACGATTCGCTATCAAATGAACCCCTAATAAAATCATGGAACGATTTCATGAAAACAATCGACAGAGACAAAAATATTGTTACTATGATTGCAAAGAAAGGCCCTAAGAACGATAGCATAGATATAGACAAATCATCATACATATACAATCTCATGCGTACTGAGAAAGCACGAAAGAATGAAGAGTAAATAGATCCTGCATGCACTTACCTACGGCATGCCGCCAGATGTCCCTTGGAACAGCGATATGGGAGCTATGTCGCAATGCGGGAGGATAGCGGAGAGGATCGACACCCAACGATGAACAGCGCGAATTGACGGAGATTCCACCACACCGTAGACGCCTGATAATATGTCGGGAAGAAGGCTGTATCAGTAAAATGATACGGGAGTGCAGCCTTAGCGAAATTGCACTTTGATTCTAGTGGCTTCTTTCGGACGGAACTGAGCTTTCCTCATCCAATAACCTACGAACAAATCATTTACATTGCATGAAATGGCCATATTCACAACTGCTTTAATATCATCTCGCTTCTTTGCAGAAAAAATGATTTTTCGCAGATTGTCTGACTTGAATAAATAACGATTAACAGACTCGTTAGCCTCGCGCTCAATCTTCGTTTCTCTTGCGGTTGCAACGGCTGCGATCTCATGATCTAAAGCTAATCGATTCCCGTGTCTCAGCACATGCCCAATTTCATGGAACAGGGTAACCCACGCCGTGGCCAGGTCGCGTTCCCTATCGCTAACCATAACTACAGGTGTCTGCTCAATCCATTGGACAGAGCCATACACTGTTTTCTGCAAATATGGAAGCAACAATAAGCAT
Organism: Candidatus Colimorpha merdihippi; assembly: GCA_018066145.1. Classification (GTDB taxonomy): domain Bacteria; phylum Bacteroidota; class Bacteroidia; order Bacteroidales; family P3; genus Colimorpha; species Colimorpha merdihippi. The sequence continues at coordinate 3,088 of JAGHRY010000253.1, forward strand.
ATCCCCATTTCAGCAAACTTTGCTGGTAGAGATATGAAATATTCTGGATTATTCAAATTTGCATGCCATTCCCCATTGTCAAGCCACTCTTGCAATTTCTCTCTCCTAAACGTAGGGAAACTACGTTTTGCGCACTCTATTTCTCCTTTTCTCAGCCAAACTTGCAAGAGTAACTGATTAACTTTTGTTTGATTCTGTGTCTTGAAAAGGGCGGGAATGCGCTGAGCTTTCTTTTGGATTTCATCTTCCGACTCAACCCCAAAAAAACTGACAAAATCATCCAAGCGGTCTACACCAGAATTAAAATTATCCCCTAGAAATCCTTCTGCTGGTTTCAATTCTCTATATAGCGCCATGGCTTTTTCGTAGGCGATTTTCGCCGCCCGCTTCTGTTCCTGATAATTTTTCTGAAACGCATCAAAATACTCACATAAGTTTTCTTCGAGTTTTAAAAAATTGACAATTTTGGCGATCATTCTCTGCGAAAGATTTTCTTTTTCTCGCAGATTTCGAATCTTTAAAGCATCAGGATCGAGCCCTCGTGAAACGCAAATGTCATAGACTTCCGCACCAACTTTTGTTAAATCAGCGGCCGCATTGTGTACTTTGTCTTTTTCAATCATATTAATATGCTCCAGTACTATTTGTAGTTATGTTTATTAACATCAAATACCATTATTTCTGTAATATCGTCAAGATTTCCTTTCTCATCCCATTCTTTAACTTGGTAAAGTTTGTTAGAATCATGTGCATATGCGTAAAAAAATTTCCTCCATGCTTTAGTGATCCTAACTTTCAACACTAGCCTATCCTTCTCTTTACACCCAGATTTTTTTTCAATTCCATTTTGATTCTCTCTGTAGAGGACATTGTAGGTCATCGCAGACTGCGCGCTTTTGAAGCGTGAGTGCAATCTATTGGCTGGCTCTCTCAATTCACGATTAAAAGTTTTATCAAACTTGCGCCCAGCCTCTCTGTCATCGGGATGTTTAACATAATTCCCGAAGATTTCTGCAATTTTCCCTTTATACGCGATATCCATAGCTCCCGCAACGCCTTGTTAGCTTCACCCTCTGTTGTCAGTATACACTCCCTTACATGAGTTGTCAACTTTTTTTCTGCCATAACCCAGGAGGCTGGGTGGGCAGCTTGGGGAGTTTCTGCTTTGGCATGCGTATTTCAAGGATGCAGGTGCATGCCAGGGAAACAACTGGCAATCTGTTGGGGAGGGTGGCAGAATTCGCGGTGGGTCGGGGTTGGTGATAGAACTGCGGCCTGCGTGAGATGGACATAATGACGCCAGAGCAGCGGCACCGGGTGATGGTGGCGAACAAGAGCAAGGACACGAAGCCGGAGGTGGCGGTGCGACGCTTGCTGCATGCGCTGGGATATCGGTTCAGGATTCACCGGAAGGATTTGCCGGGGA
>JAGHRY010000185.1 GCA_018066145.1 Candidatus Colimorpha merdihippi
TCATACCACATTATATATATTTATCATCATTTAAAAAACAAACAATTATTATGAGCGGTTTATTTGGAGTAATTACCAACAAGCCCTGCGCTACCGATTTATTTTACGGTACCGACTATCATTCTCATCTGGGAACTCGCCGTGCTGGATTGAGCACCATCGACAACGGTCGCATGCACCTCAACATCCACAACATCGAGAACACCCAATTCAAAACAAAATTCACCTACGACATCAACGAGATGCTGGGTGACCGTGGCATAGGCGTTATCAGCGACACCGACGCTCAGCCCATCGTTTGCAATTCACATCTGGGTCGCTTTGCGGTTTGTTCCGTATCAAAAATCAACAACATTGCCGAACTTGAAAAACTCTGTTTGGAGAAAAACCAGCAGTTTACCGAGCTCAGCATGGGCAGCACCAATCCCACCGAACTGATTGCCCTCCTCATTACCCAAGGCAATTCTTTTGCCGACGGTATCCAGAATGTTTACAAACATGTACGCGGCAGCGTTTCCTTCCTCATCGTTTGCAACGAAGGCATCATTGCTGCCCGCGACCTATATGGGCGCACCCCCTTGGTCGTTGGACGCAGAGGCGAAAATGACTATGCCGTAGCTTCTGAAACTTCCAGCTATGTGAACCTGGGATTTGAAACCGAGTATTTTGTCAAAGCCGGTGAGGCCGTTCTTATCACCAAGGAGAATGGTATCCAGCAGATTGTCAAGCCCAACGACAAAATGCAGATTTGCTCATTCCTGTGGATCTACTACGGTTATCCCTGCGTGGAATACGAAGATATCAACGCCGAAGAAGTGCGCTATCGCCTGGGCGAGGCCATGGGCCGCAACGACGACGTACAAGCCGACTATGTATGCGGTATTCCTGATTCGGGAGTAGGCATGGCTTTGGGTTATGCCGCTGGCAGCGGAATTCCCTATAAACGCGGCATCCTCAAATACACCCCCACTTGGGCTCGTAGTTTTATGCCCGTGAACCAAGAAGCCCGCAACCTGGTGGCCAAGATGAAACTCATTCCTTCGAGAAAAGTGTTAGAAGGCAAAGACATGGTTTTCTGCGACGACAGCATCGTACGCGGCACCCAGCTCCGAGATCAGGTAAAGATGCTCTATGCCAAAGGCGTTAAGCATATCCACGTCAGAATCAGCTGCCCGCCCCTTGTGCATGGCTGCCAATACCTCAATTTCTCAGCTTCGAAAACCGATAAGGAGCTAATCACCCGTCGTGTAATCGAAGAGCTTGAAGGAGGCCAAATCCGCAACCTTGAAGCATACCAGGATGAAACCACCAAGGAATATGCAAACATGGTTGAGAAAATCCGCCAAGCAGTTGGAGTCGACACCCTCAAATTCAACAGCCTCGGCACTCTGTGCGACGCCATCGGACTGCCCAAATGCGACGTCTGCACCCACTGCTTCGACGGCAGTTCATACGGTGAATAATAGCTAAGATAATAATATCAATCTGGTGGGTTCAACAAATTATACAAAAAATCATATCGTAGCATAATGATATTCTTTGAATAATTATTGAACCCACCTTTTTACCTCCACATTAGAACCCACCTCAACAAACACCATCAACGATGAGAATCAAACAGTATCTGCTGATACTTGCGACTTGCTTATTTTTGTGCACAGCTCATGCTCAAGAAGTCGTTCCTATGTCTGTTAGGGATTTGGCTCCGGACTTTGGCATTCGTGCTCTTTTTTTGGACGACACAATACATGTAACCAGGTATCTCGACAGCTTACATCTGCCTAATACAGCACTCACCGACACCTGCGTCACCCTGAATGCCAAACTCATGGCCATGGAGAATGTGCTCAAATACGACTATCGCCACCACGATGATACCGTATGGATAGATGCCAACCACTATTTGGCAGACTATGGCGAATATACCGTTCGTATAGCCAATCTCTCACAATTCATACTAGACCGCGCACATTTATATATCGAACGGGAGCATATTCGACAGGACAACCTCAAGACAACTGCTTTAAGCATGCGGAAAGACTCTATCGACCGACTTCATCGCACCATCATCAACGCTTGCGAGGGAATAGGCATCAACGATAAGGAACGCAAAAAAGAGCTCAAAGACATCTACTATTCATACCTTTCAGTATACAACCGATACGACCTTTCGATGAAGCGTAGCGACAGCAGCTACATGCGCAGCCTTAAGATTTTCTCGAAATTCCAGCAAGACCTTATCGAAGACCTTCTAAGTCCAAGCAATTACACTGCCCGCATCCAGAACTTTTCGAACACATTGAAAGTCCGCTGCGGCAAAAACCACACCGATGTGCTGCGTTCCTACCAGCGCGTATTCCGCCAAACAACACCCGAATTTGCATTCTCTACAGTACGCGACTACTACCATTTTATTGAGAATCTGCAAAACATTATCGACATTCAGAGCAGCTACATCACCGCCATCGAACACCGCGAACAAATCGATGCCAACTCCAAACGCATCGTCAGCCTTTACTTCCCAAAATCGCACGATGTGGCCAAGACCTATCAAGAAGTGGCCGCCACCATCAACATTCTGCCGGCATTCAACACGCTGGCCGAAGCGCGTGTATTTAACGCCGATTTACAAGAATTCATCCAAGTACAAGACTGCTATATACACGATTACAGCCGACTTGCCTCCATACAGGAACATGGCGACACCATCACCAAAAACTGCGGCATCAAATATTCCGATGTAGCCAAAGCCTACAAACTGGTATGCGACCGAAATCCCGTTGTCCCCAAATACCAATCGCTTGATGATGCCGTTAGATTTGGACGCGAAATGGAACGATTCGAAACCATACAGCTTCAGTACGATTCCATCATCACCCTTCGCATGCGCATCGACCAATTGAAAGACACTATATGCAAAGGATGGATGTCGCACCTGGTGGTGTACAACGGATTCCAAAACATCCGCAAAAATTGGGCCATGACCCCCACCTTTATCGATATCCGCGGCGGCTCAGAATTCATTGGCCAGCTGACGGCTTATTATGCCATTGAAAAAATGTGCGTCGAAGGTCGCAACCTCTATAAACGATACAAACAACTGGAGTCGATCATCACTCCCGAGATGCAGGCATATCGAAATATCCGCAAGGCATACAACATCCTTGAAAAAGAATACCTTACAATCAAGGCAATCAATCATTTTTCAGACCTCAAACTATATGTTCAGCAGCTCGATGCCTTTATTACTGTGCAAGAAACAATCATGGACAAAGTACGAAGCAATTCGGCTGCTACCATTGACGAAAAATTGAAGATTGAAAAAGAAATACCTCGTATAGAATCACTCTTAGGATTATGAAAATAGCAATTATTCTTTCCGGCTGCGGCAATCGCGACGGCAGCGAATTACAAGAAACCCTTTCACTACTGCTGGCCATCGACCGCCGCAATTGGCAATACCAATGTTTCGCCCCCAAAGGCAACCTTTCCGTTGTCAGCCATGTGGACGGCAAAGAAGAAGGAACGCGTGATATTTTTGCTGAGTCGGCCCGTATCGCACGCGGCAACATCCTGCCTATAGAAGAATACCATGCAGCAGATTACGATGCATTGGCGCTTCCCGGAGGCATGGGCGCAGCCAGAAACCTATCAACTTTTGCTTTTGATGGTGCCAACATGACGGTTCGTGCAGATGTCGAAATGACTATTCTCGAAACCTTCCAAGCATGCAAGCCGATTTTGGCCATGTGCATTGCTCCTATGGTATTAGCAAAAGTATTAGGCAGCAAGGGAGTACTGCTTACCCTCGGCCAGCCTTGCGCGGCATCTGAAGCAGCCCAACAACTTGGCGCCAAACACCAATGCTGCAATCCCACCGAGGTGTGCATCGACGAGCAACACAAAATCTATACTACTCCGGCATATATGGTTGGCACCCGAATCAGCGAAATATTTGCCGGAGCCGAAAATATGATTGCAGCTCTTGCCGAAAGACAATAATAAAAATATGTTGGCTGAATTAGTCCAACACGGGAATAATATTCTGTTGAGGGGGGTATAATGTCCCTGCGATTCGCCCCCCCTCAACTCTATATCAGGAGGCGTTGATACCACATTCATCCATCCAAATATATTGTTGAAAATATATTTGGATGGATGGAAAAGGAAAAATCCTCAGTAACTCAGGGGTGACTCTGGAGTAGCTCCGTCGTTTATCCGTTCCAGAACGGACATAAGGCGGACCACCTACGGACCTACCCCCGATTTAGTACTGATTTACAACAAAATACAGATAACTCCCAATAACTGAACGATTATTCCAAATGATGGCAAAAAAGGGAATTAACCCCAAAAAACAACGCACAAAATCATTAGAAATCAATTTTTAGTAACTACCATACATTACTTCTTCCAACAAGTTATTTCGATATCACCTTATTCAGCGTTTGGAATAGGGTGATCAACTAGTAACAGAAGCGACAAATCCTTTCACAAAAAAAGTCGGTTCGTCCTAACCTAGCTTATTCTATGGTGATTCTATGGGCAAGGCTGTTTTGCGCACTAATCCCACCAGCTGAATTCACATAGAAAGATCGAACCAGCCACGTCGGCTGTTAGTCAAAAAAAACGAATTGCTGATGTTCACAGCCATATTGAAAGAATTAATAATCCAACTATTTTCTAATAGAAACCGACTTAAGCCGAAAATAAATTAAAAACGCATCGTTAACGGCGGAAGAAGCACTGCATCTGTAGGTAATGGCGATTCGTTGCTTGAGAGCCAACGTTGATATGCAATATGGGTTATTAAAGCCATACCTGTTCCCAAAAATGCGCCTGCAAGCACATCAGTAGGGAAATGAGCCCCAAGATAAAGCCTACTATAGCCCACCGATCCTGCCCACAAAAAAGCAGGCACCGCCACATACCATTTGGGATAGGATAAAGCAATCGAAGTGGCGGTATTAAAGCAAAACGAGGTATGGCCTGAAGGGAATGAGGGATCCGGGACAGTTTGTTCGCAATGGAGCAAACCCTCGTAGCGTACCCATGGGCGGGAACGTTTTACAATATATTTGAGAGCCGTGGTTGCAACAGCATTTATTGCCCAGGAGATGCCCACTTCGTAATTGCCGGCCAACGTGGCTCCACCAGAGATTACCGGCGATAAGGCCAGACTATTGCTTACCCAAATCCAATGCCGATTCCACGAAGTGGTTCGAGAATCCTCCAACGATTTCAGCAGCTGATATTCCCAATTGGACGGCTCCTGAATATGCCCTGAAAAGATTTTTGCCAAAAGCCGGTAGCCATTCGCATTTAAATAGTTGCCAGAGAAATAATGAGTATCGGCCACTCCATGATTGGACAAGGAGGAATAGATATCAACATAGTTCACTCGAGAATCTTGTTTTGCCCACTGCTCCAACATGGCGTTGAATCGGGGAATATTCTCGTTTGCTGATTCAGTTGGCATAAGACTAATCACGTAAAAGGGTGCATCTTTTCCTGCAAAGCAGTCAATTAGCGAAGAGTACTCTCTCAGCAAACTATCCAAATCTGCGCCCCGATTTACTTCGCCTGTTGCCGTATATACCCATATTGCTTTAGGTGCACAACTTTTGCTAACGGCATTCATCATGGCTTTGGTATTTGCCAAACTACTGGCAGTTCCATCATAGCCCCAACCTGTCCCACGATTCAAGATATGTCTATCATTCAGCAACTCATTCCATTCGCCAGCTTTCACCATCTCATCACCAAAGAAAAGAATATCTTCGGAAGAATATGGGGCGCTTGAGAAATATGTAGCACGCATGGCATTAGACCCGGTCAACCCAGGAACTTCCCGAGGACCGTTTTCTGCAATCATTCTAGGCTGGCAATCAGCACCGATATAGGGTGCAATAATCTTGCACCACACCTGGTATGCCTGTGCCGTAAGATGCAAACCGTCAAACGAATATTGCCTATTCGACAAAATGGGGAGAAGCGGCTCCCACAAATCGATGAATGTTGCATTCAACGAATCAGCAGCAACGCGAATCAGAGTATTAGCTTCCATCTCGGCATTCAGCGTTCTCATGCCTACTTCTGAAGGAAGGATACTTTGAACAAACACCTCTGTTTCTGGCGAATACAGATGAATTCCACGAATGATATCAATCACTCTTTCAGCCACGTATTGAGGAGATTTTCCTTGACCCAGGTCATTGGTCCCGATCATTAGAAACACCTTCTGAGGGTTGCCACTCACCAAGGATTTAAGTTCGTCAAGAACCTCATTAGCCGTTGCACCCGACACGCCTCGATTGCATAAGTAAGCCTTCTCGGGAAGATGGTCAAAAGCTTCAGTCCAAGGGAACATGTCTGTGATGCTATTTCCTATAAACAGTATGGCATTTCTATCGGTAACGAGAGGGCGGAAAGTGTCAAAACGGTGCTTTCTAAATGGTTCGTCGGCATTTGAAAGCTGGAATAAACTCAGCAATATACATAAACTCAAAAAACGTTTCATAACTATCGTCATATATTAATTAGAGACTACTTTTTTATAGCATCATTAATAATTAAGCAACAAGCGGAATCGATAATATTGTCGTGTCCTGTTGCACGCAGCGCATCCCAATCCAACCGAATATAAATATCCGGCGGCACTCCGTTTTCATAGTTATTTCCATCTAGCGCTATGGTACGAGTCACAGGCATTCGATAGCGCCATCCGTTGGGCAAGTATCCCATGGTAGGCAACCCCAATCCACCGCTGGTCGAATCGCCCATCAGCCACATGTTATCATAAGCCTGGGTACAGATAGCAAAGGCACTCGTAGCAGAGAAACAGCCTTTATCAACTAATACTAATACGGGCTTAGCAAACGTTTCTTCATCCATAGTTTGGGGAGCATAAGTTTCCTGCAGCGGGCCGAAATCATTGTGGCCGGGGCCGTTTTTAATTTGGCTCCGATACAAAACCTGACCATGAGAAGGCATCAGCTTGAGGATATGCTCAATATTCGAAAGACTCCCTCCACCATTGCCGCGCATATCCAAAATCATCCCTTTGGAATTAGGATATAAATCGATAATATGGCGGAATTGTCCAACCGAAATACCACTTCCAAACGACCCATAACGTATATAGATTACCTTCCCGTCACATAGGCTACTATGCGCCATTCCTGCAGTGCTATGATAATTGATTCCTAAATAGTTAAGAATAACTGTAGTCATATCGATATCCGTCTCGGTATAGAATCGGTAATAAAGCGAATCGGCACGCGACACATCATACGATGCATATAGATTGACATGGCCATCCTGAAGGGTATTGAGCATGGCCGCACACACCTCATACAAACTATCGGCAGGCATTCCGTCATGCACCATGGGCCTCAGCGAATCATAAACACCATTCCAATCAACATTTTTGACATCAAACATCGAATACTGTTGATCGAACTGCTGCCATAAGTAGCCGAAAGTATTCACAGCCGAAGCCTGCATATCATTTCCCATAATCAATTTTTCACACGAAGCCATCATCATGGATGCCACAAATATCAATAAAACACTCTTTTTCATAATCTTATAAAGCAAAATCTAAATTTACAATTAATGCATGGCTAGCCTGCTGGAACAGATGCGGACAACTGGAAGAAGTACGCGAAGTAAAATAGTTCCAACGGTAACATACTCCTACCCTATTGCCCTGTTTGAGACGATACAGAAAACCAAACTCGGTACTAGCACCTGTTGCCCACGAAACATAGCTGCTATACTGGTCAAAAAGGTTGGCATTAGGGTCGCCTATTTCCTGGTCGTAATTGTCCATATATGCAAACCCCGGACGAAATAATAGCGACATCGGGGCAAGGCTCAAGCGACCTCGGATAGTCCAAAATCCATAATTGCACTCCACGTCGCCTAACAAATTAACATTAAAAAAGTTAGAAATTCCCGTACAGGCATTTCCCAAAGCTGAAGAATAACGAATATCGCATCGGTCTTCAACACCTCCCCCTATCCAGAAGTTCCAACGACCGAAATTGTCAATTTTGTGTTGAGCCGACAACGAAATCCAAGGAGCACCGCCATAAGCCTGCATGTAATTAAAGCCCAACAGGAATCCATATCCACCCCCTGCACCGGCTAAAGAACCCTCGTAGCGCCAAGACCCTTTTTCGTACATCAATGAAATTCCAGGGTCTAATTCCAAACCGCGGAAGGTGATTGGTGAGGCACCAAAATCGCGATAAACACCTATGCCTTCACCTCCGCTCAATCGGAGACAAAAAGCACTTGCAGAATCAGTCGAAACAGATGCTATCGCACTACTCGAAATAAGCAGGAAAATAA
>JAGHRY010000228.1 GCA_018066145.1 Candidatus Colimorpha merdihippi
TCATATTTTCTATTATGATTGTTGAATCTTGGGAATTTTATATCTTAGTAAAATCGATTGCCTTGATTGTATTCAAGAAACGAACGGACGCTTTCTCCATATTGTCCTGAGCTTTAATCAAGTGGTCTTGAGTTGTTGCAATTTGTGACAGGAGTGTTTTTATTTCTTCGTTAATATCCTGCAACAACCTCTGTTTTTCTTCACGCTCTCTTTGTAGGTTATCCAGGTTGTTATCGGAATCGTTCTCTGTAACATTCGGTGATTGTAGCTTTTGGTTCAGGAGCAAGATCATCTTATCGTATATGTCCACGGACTTTAAAGCGCCATCTGCAGTCCGGATTTTTTGGAGATATTCAATCTGTTGCTTTAAATACTGATCAAGCAAAGAACTTGATTCTCCCCAACATTGTTGATATTCATTTACCGCTTGGGCAAGGTAAGGCGACTGTAGATTTAGCTGAGCAAACAAGTTCCATGCATTGCATTGGTCATGGACTTTTGCCCTGTCATCTACAACAGTTTGAAGCATCCCCGGGATGTCATCAAGATTAAAGGTGACAAAGATTGAACAATGTTTCAAGACGTTAAAAATTTCATATTGAGTCTTAATAACCTCACGAATTTCAGTCTTTATTCTATCGTTCTCTTGTTTTACAATTAGAAATGTCTGTCGGCTTAGTGCTTTCTCACTATTCTTGTTGGCAAACGAAATGGCTAGATAACCAATGATAAGCGCAAAAATACCTGTTAAATAAGTTGTCCAGAAGGAAAACCACTCTGATTTAGCGAATGAGGATGGAATAAATCCATCAGCAGACAATATAACATTAAGCAAGTATGCAATAATAGCAGCACCACAAACGATGCTAATTGTTACGAGCCAATCTTTTTTATTCATACGAACAAATAGTTTACATTATTGACTGACTTAGCAACTAGTGCTGTATTCGAGAAGGCGGAAACTATTCATCCTCTTCCCACTCGCTTTCGTCAAGTGCCTCGGCAGATGGGAAGCGGTAAAAGTATTCGGTGTCATGATATTGGGTGTAGCCTGTGCTGAGATAGCAACGGTTGAGGGAGACATGAGCTTGGCTGGAATCATGTTCCATGGTATCGTAATGCATCTGGGCGCGCCAAGAATCGTTATTATCAAAGAGTTCAAGTTGGAGCGGGAAGGAATGGAGAATCTCTATTCCGTAACATCCTGAGAAGAAATCACGCAGAATATGGCGAACTACTTTTCCATAGCCATGGTGCTGATATTCGGGAAGTATCTCCAAACGGTCGGACACGAGTATGTTGGAGTTGAAGGAGTTGTTTTCTGCAAAGAGGTCTTCCCACTCATCTTTCATGTCTCCATTTTCATCGTATAGCAGATTGTATATCTCCTCATGATGGTTGTCATCAAAAGCATCCAGGATGTCGAATCCATCATCCACAGCCTTCTCGCACAGATAAAGGACTGAGGAGCCTTTGCCGATGAAGACTTCTTGATCACCGTCGGTAAGGAGTTTCACATCGTAAGCATAACGATTGTAGTAGTTGTAAGCATCGCCATCGGGTGTGCTTCGAGATGTGCGGATGTCGAGGGTTATGAGAGGAAGCATGGTTTGTACTAAATAAGGGTGATTGATGTCAGTCGTTTAGAATTCTCACAGTAACCTTTGATCAAGTCGGCAAGGTTCTGTAGGGTTTTGGAGGGCGGTTGGGTGCGCGTTAGTAACAGGCCCACTTGAGCCCGATGGAGAACCATCGGGGACGGTGGTGTATGGGAGATCACCGAGAGATCACCGAGAGATCACCGAAGGATCACTGGAGGAATACCCTGTTTTGGGGGCAATTCTTCTCTTCCCCGCGGGGGTCAGGGGTCACGGGGACAGGTTCCGTGACCCACTTGAAAGATGGGTCGCTGGAACCAGTCCCCGAGACACCACTCGAACCAGTACCAGAGATATCACCTCAATAGTCGGGGTATGGATGGAAGTCATCGTCTTCGAGGTAGATTTCCATGTGGTGAGAGAATGGGACTCTCAGAAAATCGTTCCAATCTATTTCACCAGCCATCGGCTGACGAATTTCTGTGAGGAGCTGATTTTCGTTAGGAATGGTCAATTCGTCGGCTGCCGGCCGACGATTTACCATAGGACTCCATTCCTCGTAGAAGGTGCGCATGTCTTTGAGGTTGGTCTCGCCAAATCCAGTCAGCCCAGGAATCTCCTTCTGAAGTTCTTGACTGATTGTCTTGAGCGCTCCCTTTCCCCACATATTGTGGCGCGAATTCTCAGATACGTATCGACCTACACCATAGTAGAGCGAAAGGACTTCGTTGTTGACAGAACGGAGTGCACGAGCCTGTGACCTCTGTATGGCTTGCTTAATGAAGCCAACTGCCTGCTGGAGGTCTGAGGTGAGTTGGATGTTGTTTTTATCGTTTGGCATTGGAACGATGAGACGATGGGGCGATTTAGCGATGAATCGATTTAACGAAGAAACGAAGAACGAAAGACGAAGGAAGGCTGACGCCTTACGAAAGACGAAGGAAGGCTAACGCCTTACGAAAGACGAAAGACGAAAACGAAAATACGAAAATACGAATGCTGTTGGATGGCAGGGGTTTTCGCAGTGTATATATTTCTTTCCGTAGTGATTTCATTTTTTCGTAACGTAGTGATTCGTATTTCGTACCGTAAGGTATTTCGTTTTCGTACCGTAAGGTATTTCGTTTTCGTACCGAAATTCAATTACTGATTACTTTGGCGGTGGGCGCGCTGGCTGTTGATGTAGGCTCGGACATGGGCAATGAATGCCTGCGGGATGGGGATATCAGCAAAGACTCTACGTTTCCAGTCGTTACGCATCCAATGGAGAAGCTTGATATGAAATGGCGTTTCGAAAGAATGGGGTTTGTCGTGGGGTGCTGGGGCTACGATGGCTTGGAGCACTCGGGCTTTGAGTTTGGCATTGTATGGGAGGACGGGGAAGAGGTCGGCACTAAAACCTAGGTCTTCGATACAGATGGCATTGAGGATGGCTAGGAATTTGTGCATATTATATTTCTCGGCTTGGGGGTATAGCCATTGCCAGTTTTCTTCTTTGGCTTGCTGGAACCGCGGGGAGGCTACCAGAAAGGCCCAATCCAATAGGTGCCGGATGTTGATGCCGCTATTGGCAAAATGCTTCGAGTCGTGCCGGAGCTGGTGGAGGGCGTTGAACTTAACGCTGGGAATATATACCTTGACGTCATCTTTTTTGGCTACAATGGTGTGGTCGAGGGCCAGCTGCTGCATGTGCTGTTCGAAGGATTGGGCTTGCCGGCTTTTGCCTCCGCCGATAATCTTGAAGTGGTTCTCAACATCGATGCCATCGATAATGAATCTTGAATGGTGGTCGCCATTCTCGCCAGTGACTTCAACACCCAACTGTTCCCGGACAATTGCATCGACCCGCTTAGCCGATCTGCCGCCATCGGGTTGGTCGGGATTATGCAGGTCGAAGGGGTAGATGTCGACATCGTTGGAAAAACGAAACATCGGGTTGGGGTAGTTGGCGCTGAAGCCATAGCCTTTCAATACCATCAGGCCTATGCCGGCAGGTTCTACCATCTTGGCAAGGCGGTAGAGGAGGCTGAACTGGACATGGCTGCGCTGGATGGTTCTCTCGGTGGCGATATCCCAAAGGCCTAATACCAGTTTCATCAAAGGTACAGGGTCCTCCCCTTCGATGGGAGTGGCAGCAAAGCAGTCGGGGTTGGCGGCAATGCATTTCGACATCAGTTCTTTCGCTGCCGGGTGGAGGTTGGCGGCAATATTCTGCTTGCAGGCTTCATGAAAGAGTTCGTGCCAACGAATTTCTTCCTCGGGCATGGGGATGCCGTGGAAAGCATAGCGGACTAGGGCTAGCAGTTGCTCAGCGTTGCGTGGGAGCGAATTGGACATGACTTGGGAAGAGGTTGATGTTGAAGCAATAAGGATTGACTTTTTGCGGTTCAACTATTGATGTATGTGAAATGCGGCGGCGAGGTCAGTCCCATAAAAAAATGCTTTTGTTTGGAGGAAAAAACCAGATTCCTCGAATTGCATCCGTTGGGGGCGGACCAGTTATACAGTGGATTGCAAAAGGGTATACAAATCCATTGCAAAAATACATATTTTTTTTGAATAATCCAATAAATAATTAACAATATTTTATATATTATCATAAGATTATATTTATATTGCAATATGTCAGCGGATTGCAATGAATGTTAAAAATCATCTTCAGGGGTATTGATGGCGAGATTTGGCCGGTTTTGCGATGAAACGATAATTCGATTTAACGATTTAACGATATAACGATTTAACGATGATTCGATTTGGCGATGAAACGAAAGGACGAAAACGAAGGAAGGCTTGCGCCTTACGAAGGACGAAGAACGAAAACGAAAAAGGCTTGCGCATTACGAAAGGACGAACAAGGCTTGCGCCTTACGAAAGAACGAAAGGACGAAAACGAAAAAGGCTTGCACAGTACGAAAGGACGAACAAGGCTTGCGCATTACGAAAAACGAAGGAAGGCTTGCGCATTACGAAAGACGAAAAAGGAAAACGAAGGAAGGCTTGCGCCTTACGAAAGACGAAAAACGAAAAAGGCTTGCGCCTTACGAAAGAACGAAAGGACGAAAACGAAAATGGCTTGCGCATTACGAAAGACGAAGGAAGGCTTGCGCCTTACGAAAGAACGAAAGGACGAAAACGAAGGAAGGCTTACGCCTTACGAAAGACGAAAAACGAAGGAAGGCTTGCGCATCACGAAGGACGAAAGGACGAAAACGAAAAAGGCTTGCGCATTACGAAGGACGAAAACGAAAACACGAAGGCTGTTGGATGGAAGGGGGGGGCGTGGTGAAATGGTTTCGGAACGAAGAATATATTATCCTACCGCGAAAGGCGCGAAAAACGCGAAATTTTATTTGTCTACAACTTTTGTATTCTGATGGCTAAAAGGCTTGCGAAAAAACGCGAAAAAGCTGTTTTGCAAGCAAAACTTGGGGTTGCCGCATTGTAGCCTTTCCTATAATTTGGCAGGCCTAATTATTTTAGCGAATTTTACGCCTTTCGCGGTTATTCTCAATGCAAAATGAAAGCTGTTGGATAGCAGGGGTTTTCGTAGTGAAACGATTTCGTAACATGGTGATTTCGTTTTCGTACAGAAACTAGTCGATATCAATGGCGGAGCGTTTCTTCCATGAGGGAGGAGGCAAAGCCGTCGGCGAGCTGGATGAGGGCGCAAAGTGGGTATTTGTCGCGGGCAGTATTGAGGTTGCCTTTGGCATCGGCACTCTGGAAGGGAAGGTCCCAGGCGGTCATGTGCCACCGGATGGCAGCAATCTCGGCATCGGTAAGGTCAAGCCCCAGGCGAAGCAGGATGATGACGCTCTTCTCGCCATGGCCGAGGGGAAAATTGCTATAGTCGACTTCGTAGCCATCGTATTTCTCCCACGAGCCGAAGGAGTTTTTGCGGCTTTTGACAGTGGTTTTGTAGATGTCGGACTTGCATACATCATGCAGGAGCGAAGCCAGCACCACGCTGTCTTCGGGAAGCTGATCTTCAAGCGATGGATTGAGGCTAAGGGCCGTGGAACGCAGGCGCATAGCAGCAGTATAGACATTGAAGGAATGTTCGGCAAGGCCTCCTTCGTAGTTGCCATGGAAATTGGTGGAAGCAGGCGCTTCGAAGAATCCGCTGGTGGTGAGCCACGACATTACCTCATCGATGCCTTGGCGGTCGGTTTTGTCGAGGAGGTCGAGTATTGTTTCTTTTAATGACATGATATACTATTTTTATTGTATTTAATGATGATAAAGGATTGTCAACGCTGCCCCCCTACCCTATTGGTTGGCGGTGAAGAATGCAACAATCTGTTTGGCTTTGGCGGGGCCCACAACGCGGGCCAGGTCGGACTCGGTTTGGAGTCGCACCTCCTTGACGCTGCCGAACTTAAGGAGCAGGTCGCGAGCCGTTTTCTCGCCTATGCCTGGGATATCGGTGAGCTGGGTGCGGAAGGTGCCTTTGCTACGCTTGTCTTTATGGAAAGTGATGGCAAAACGGTGCACCTCGTTCTGGATTTGTTCGAGGAGGTGAAAGAGTGGATCGGTGGGTTTGAGGCCTACCACCCTCGGGGGGAAGCCATAGAGGAGCTCGGAAGTGTGGTGGCGGTCGTCTTTGGCCAGGCCGGCAATGGGGATATCGAGGTGCAGCTGGTCTTGGATGACTTCGCGAGCCACCTCCATCTGGCCTTGACCGCCATCGACGATAAGCAATTGCGGGAGGGGCTTTCCTTCATCGCTAAGGCGCTTATATCGGCGGTGGATGACCTCGGCCATAGAAGCGTAGTCGTCAGGGCCTTCGACAGTTTTGATATTGAACTTGCGATACTCGCTGCGGTTGGGTTTGCCATTGGTGAAGCGAACCATGCCGGCCACAGGATAAGCGCCCTGGATATTGGAATTATCGAAACACTCGATATGGATGGGGAGCATGGGAAGCTGGAGCGCTTTCTGGATGCGTTCGAGGAGGTGCTCGTTGCGATGGGAGATACCGCCTTCGTCGGGGTTGGTGAGGGCACGCTGGTGCTTGGCCTGAATCTGGTAGGCCTTGACATTGCGCAAGGAAAGCTCGAGGAGCTGCAGCTTGTCGCCACGAGAGGGCACCACCTGATGGAGGTATTCATCGGGGAGGTCGGGGACGATGAACGGCACCACGGCCTCGCGGGCTGTGGACTGCGTGCGCTGGTGGAGGTCGGGAATAAGGGTGGAGAGGAGTTCGGCATCGGTATCGTCGAGCTGTTTCTTCACCTCGTGGCTGAAGCTATAGATGATGCTGCCATTTTTGATGCGCATCATATTGACATAGGCATATCGTTCGTCGGAGAGGATGCTGTAGACATCGACATCGCGAACGCTGGTATTGACAACCGTAGAGCGGCTCTGGTAATCCTCCAGGCGGCGTATGCGGCGCTTGATGACCTCGGCCTCCTCGAAACGCAGTTCCTCGGCCAGGGAGAACATCTGGCTCTTCATCTCTTGCAGGATATCGGCAAAATCGCCTTTGAGCAGCCGGCGAATGCCCCGGATCTGCTGCATATATTCGTCGTGGCTTTGGAGACCGGCACACGGAGCCTTGCAAAGGCCTATCTGGTGCTTCATGCAGGGGCGTTTCTGCATTTGGTTGCACTTGCGGTAGGAAAAAAGCTGGTCGATGATTTCTTGCAACTCGCGCAGGATGCGCTGATTGGGATAGGGGCCGAAATACTCGCCGCGGGTCATTCGGTTGCGGGTGAAGATAAGCCGGGGATATTCCTCTTGGGTGATGCAGAGATAGGGATATGTTTTGTCGTCCTTGAGGAGGCTGTTATATCGCGGCTGGTAGCGCTTGATGAGATTGTTTTCCAGCAGGAGGGCATCGACTTCGGTGGCCACAACTGTGACGCGGAAATCGTAGATATTGCGAACCAGCATGCGAATTTTGGCAGTCTTATCGTCGTAGCGCGAGAAATACTGCGAGACTCGCCGCTGGAGGTTGCGGGCCTTGCCTACATAGATAACCTTGCCCGAGGAGTCGAGGTGCTGATAGACACCGGGACTCTCGGGTACGGTTTTGAGCTTGAGCTTGATACGCTCAATATGCGGATTGATAGAAGCATCTATCATTCGGGATAGACGAGCTTGGCTTTTTCGATGCGGAAATTGAGATTATGGATGCCGCGAATCTCGTACTTGCTGGTGCGCTGAGAGAGGCTGATGGTGTGTTCGCCAGGAATATTGAAGAAATAGAACTGGCGCACCATCTGCGACACGCGGAGATGCCCATCGACGAACTCGCCCAAGATGTTGCCCTCGTGGTTGCGCAATAGGATGGTACTGAAAATGGTGCGGGTTTCGCCCTCGGGGCTTTTGACCTCAATCATCAGCGGGAGGCCGGCTTCGTGATAGCGCGACGTGTCGACATCGAGGGTGACTGTGAAATTGTAGCAGTCGTCGATATTCTTGACAGAAGCCGAAAAGGATTCGGGTTGGAAACGAAGCCAGATGTCATCTTTGAACTGCGACGACTGGTCGAGGATGACTTTGTTGCCACATGATGCGAGAAGCAGCGCGGCAAAAGTAAGGAGGAGTATTTTTTTCATTGGGATAAATTATCTGCGTTTGACAAGTTCTTGAAGTATCTGTACGGCATTGGTGGCAGCCCCTTTGCGCAGGTTGTCGGCAACACACCAAAGGTTGAGGGTGCAAGGCTGGGTGGCATCGCGGCGGACGCGGCCCACGAACACCTCGGGACGGTTGTGCGAGAGGATGGGCATGGGGTATTGATTGGCATCGGGGTTGTCGAGAAGAATGACACCGGGGGTATCGGCAATCAGCTGGCGGGCCTGCTGGAGGTCGTACTCGTTGTGAAACTCGATATTGACAGCCTCGCTATGTCCGCCGACCACCGGTACGCGCACCACTGTGGCGCTGACCTGGATGGAGGGGTCGGCAAGAATCTTGCGGGTTTCGTCGACAAGCTTCTGTTCCTCGGTGGTATAGCCATCGGGGAGGAAATCGCCCCCATGAGGGAAGAGGTTGCGGAAAATCTGGTTGGGATAAGCGGGCTGATAATCAACGCCGGACTCCTGCATGGCACTGCCGAGCTGGGAGCTGGGGACATCGTTATGGGCGGCAAAATAAGCCTCCTCGGCCTCGAGCTGGCGAACAGCCTTGATGCCGGTGCCGGTGATGCTTTGGTAGGTGGAGATGACCAGGCGCTTGATCTTATACTGCCAATGGAGGCGCGAAACGGCCAGCACCATCTGGATGGTGGAGCAGTTGGGGTTGGCAATGATACGGCAGTCGGGGCTGACGGCATTGATATTGATTTCGGGTACAACCAAAGGGACATCGTCGTGCATGCGCCAGCAGGACGAATTGTCGATAACGGTGCAGCCGACCTCGGCAAAACGGGGGGCATACATGCGCGAAGTGGAAGCTCCGGCAGAAAAGACAGCATATTGGGGGCGAAGCGCGATGGCCTCGTCGACACTGACGACGGTGAGATTGCGACCAGCAAAGGAAATGGTGCGGCCTACGCTCTTGGCGGAAGCTGCAGGGATGATTTCGGCATCGGCGAAACCGCGCTGGGCCAATTCTTGAAGCATAACGCCACCCACAAGTCCGGTGGCTCCTACTACTGCTATTTTCATGAGGCGTGTAGTTTTGTTGTAGTTTTTGTTGGGCCGCAGCCTAGGGCTGCATTGGGGATATTTTTATATTTCAAAATATAAAAAACGAAGAAAACCTGTTTTTATTGTTTGAAGGATGACGAAGTGATGATAAAAAATAATAATCAATGCCAAGGGGGCATAGCGTTGTGATTTCAAGAAGGCCCTGGCGGTGCGAAGCTGTAGTCCCTGAGCACGAAAAAAGGGCTGACGCCTTTGCGCGCCAGCCCCATATATTCAGATATTATCTATTTTCTAATCAGCGTAACGGCACCCTTGAGGACCTGGGTTTCGTTGGGGTGGAGGGAGTTGACATAGCGGATGACATACACGTATGCACCCTGGGGGCACTTGCGGCCCTGCATGTCGGTGCCGTCCCAATAGCCGTCGGGACCTTCGAAATAGCACACCTGCTCGCCACGGCGGTTGAAGATATAGCAATGGATATTGTTGATATTGCCCTGGATGGAGGGATAGAAACGATTGTTGGTTTCGCGGTCGGGGGTAAAGGCATTGGGCACAATCTCGCTCTCCTTAATCAAGGGAATGCGGGTGAGGGCGGTATCGTCGCAGCCGTAATTGTTGTGGACGGCCAGCCGCACATCCATGGTATCGACACCGGTGAGGGGGAAGATAATGCTGGTTTGTGCCAGGGTGCTGGTTTGACCATTGGGGAGGAGCCAAACACGGGAGTCGTGGCCATAGGACTGGTCGGTGAGTTCGATGGTGAGCTCGTCGATGGTGGCAACCTCAGGATCGTGCGAGATGATGGCCTTCATAGGGATGATGGTGAAATCGAGGGTGACGGTAGAGTCGCAGCCCCAGGCATTCTTCAGCACCACGGTATCCTGCTCGCGGGTATCGTCGTTGTTGGCGCTGTAGGTGCGGCCGTTGAGCCAGGTATAGGCCTTGCAGTCGAGCACGCGATCGGTGGTGAAGCTAATATCGGATACATGGATATGGAGATGTTCGACGCTGTCGCAGCCCGTAGTGGAATAATAGCGGCGGAGGGTGTCGACATCGTGCTGAGGCTGATTGAAATCAATCCATTTGGTCTTGTCGGCATTATACCAGCGATAAGACTCGCCACGGCAGAGACCCACGGTGTCGAAGAACTCATAGTTAGGATAGGTGAGGATGCAGATGCTATCGTAATTGTTGCAGCCGTTGCGGAACTTGGCGGTGCAAAAAATCCAGGTAGTGTCGATTTGGTTGGCGATATGGTTGCCGGGGCCCGAATTGTAGACCATCGAAATAAAATGATCCTCAACAGCTTCGGGGATATACTCGTGAGCCCCGTTGAGAATACGCAGAACGCTCCAGGTGCAGGAGTCGAGCGTTTGCTCGTTAGTCGGGTAGCGCAGGGCGATGGAGGTAGACTCGCCATCGCATACGGAAATATTCTCGGCAATAAGGCTCATGGTCTTAGCGGTATCGACGCCAACGGTGATGGTGTCGCGCATACTGCGGTTATCGACGCCATAGAGATAGTCGTTAGCACCGCGATAGATGCACTGGACCACGTACTTGGTAGTAACAGTGGGGGTAATGCTCACCTGGGTATGCTCGGTGTTGAGATAAAAGCCATTGGTGTCGCCCACGTTAGAGGTAAGCTCAACCGAGTCAATAATATTGCCGGCGTTATCGGTGAAAAGACGCCACCAACGAATGTTTTTGGTGGTTTCGCCCTGAGGGGTGAAGCGCCAAGCCTCGTAGGTGGTTTCGCCGGTCCAACCATTGCGTCCCGGAGCGGCAAAGGCTCCAGGGGAGTTGGCATTGATATAGAAAGAGGGGTCGCCAAGATATTCGGACTGATGGTAGTGGGAGACCTGATTCTGGCCATTGGTATTTTGGATACCAATCAAACCCTTGCCGCCATTGGTGGACGAGCAGCAGTAACGCTGCTTGACGTGAACCTCGATGATGTTGGTGCCCTCGTAGCAGACAATCTGATAGGTATTATAGTGGTTGTGGTTGCCGAAAAGGTCGACACCATTGACCGAGGCGCAAAGATAACGGCAGGGATAGGTGCCGCCCACGCTGCGGAACATGCCGCAGGTGGTGGGGTTTTGAAGGTAAGCGGGGTCGATATCCTCATACACGCCATAGATGGCATTGTAGGAATTATCGCCATTGGTGAACGAAGTGCTGGGGATGGGCGTATCGTAAATATAGGCGCAATGGTTGCCGGCCACAGATGTATTGAACGAGACGATACCATTGGAGCCTACAACAGCCTGGGTGTAGGGATAGCCGAAGAACATAAAGGTGAAGGGGAAGGAGATGGTGGAATTCTCCCAGGCATCATCGGTGCTGATATTGAGGCGGGAGCCGGCATGGAAAGTGGTATCTACCGGGTTGTAAGGAATAGATTCGACAAGGTAATTGCCGTTGAAATGCTGGGTGGTGATAAAAGGCGATGCATTGAGGAGAATGGTTGCATTATTGCAATCGACAAGGGTATCCCAGCCGTTGGCCACACACTTGGCCGACTGCACATGGTCATACTTCTCGGTAATCGTAATTTCGGGACACTGAGCCCTGGCCACAAAGCCCATTGCCACGAGGGTGAGGATGACGAATAGTTGTTTAGTGTTGCTGGTCATAAATCAATCTTGATAATTATAATTTTTTATTAACGTGAATTGTGGGATTCTATTGCATCCCAACGATTATATTTTATAATTTAAAGACGGAAAAATTCGGCTTTTGTTGCAACGAAACACAGCATTTATGAAAGTTTAACAGTCGTAAAGAAAAAACTGCATCAGCAATCTCGATTGACATAACAACACACCGGCAGAATTTATCAAGAAAGGAAAAAATATTCGGCATAGGCATAAGCACCCCCAGGCTTCGCTTTCATCATCATTCAGCGCGCCGAGGGGT
>JAGHRY010000173.1 GCA_018066145.1 Candidatus Colimorpha merdihippi
CGCTCACGCGGTACACCGCGGTGATGTCCCCTCCGATGCTCTTCACCTCCTTGCAGGGGCTCCAATCCTTGTAGATGTCGGGCACGCCCCAGTTGTAGGAGGCTCCCAGCTCCACCTCCCAGGGGGAAACTGCCGTGGGAACCTGCGGCGCGGGTACGGGAGCCGCGGCAATCGCGGCAGGCTGTCCGCCGAACACCGGCATGCCCATCATAGCGGCAAGGATAATCGCTTTTTTCATGTCCATCACCCTGCATCATACCCCGCCGTCTCCCCTATTGCAAGCATGTTTCACCAGCGCGGAATTTCGGATTTATTTGTGCACATCTTGGGTGCGGAATTGAGCGCTGGGAATAGAAAGCGCCCACGCTGAAAGCTAAAGGCGACCTTGAGCCGACGATGCCTTTGTGCAGACGGCTCCAGATCTTGAAGTGTGCATGGGCAACAAGAACCAATGCTACGACGCTCGCTGGCGGACGAGATCCGCTAATACCATTATTCACCCAGGGCGGAAGTCTCCGCGGCTTTCTTTTCCGCTTCTTTTGGAATGCGGTATATGATATCGATGTTGAAAAATTCGGCTACACTACCGTTGGGATATGCCTTGGGGTTCGTATTGATATCGTTGTCTTGGAACAAACCCAAAGTGGGCCACCATTTGTTTACATCTATTGTTTTCACTGCAATTTCTTTCTTCCCCTCCTGAATTTGGCGCGCAATGTAGTCGTTCCGTTCCAGCTGCTGCACCCTATACTGCCATGCCTGGACAGTCGCAGGTAATAGAAGAAAGATTCCTGTAAGCGACATGACAATCATCAGCGTCTTCTGCACTTTCATGGAGGCGCGCAAGTACAGGTACGAGCATCCCGCTATCAAGATGAAACATGGCGGCAGAAAACTCATTTGGGTTGGAATGCATTTTACAATGTACGAGACCGCACATGCTAGCGCGGCAAGCACCATCACCAACGCCGAAAGCAACTTGCGCCTGCGGTCGACACCTTTTCCTGCAGCATGGACAATGAAAAGAATCAGCCACACAACTAACCCGACAGCACAGCATTGCAGGAATCTTTCCAGTATATATGGTAAAAAGTGGATATGAAGCCACAGCGGTATGTCCGACAACGTGATAACACCGCTGCCACCCTTCAGCAGTTCAACCTTTTCCCATGTTAAAGAAGACACAAAACTTTTTATTTGTTCATTGGACATGGACGCAATGTCTATGATCCTCAATTGGGAGTCCGCTGCATTACGGGAATATAATGCAGGAGAACCGTATAGCGCAGAGGCACCCCACAAGAAACCGACAAACCCGCAATAGGATGCAAACGGCAGATGGTTTGTCTTAGAAAACATATTGTATGCAACCCAAATGCCCAACAACGGCAAAAGCAGCACGGTCATGCATTCTGTTCCCCAACCGCTGACAAGGCCCAGAGCAAACAGCCCCACAGCCTTCCATACATTCCCTTGCCTCACATCGCCATCGAATCTGAAGAAACTCAGGAAGTAGATGCATATCACGGTCGGGAAAAGGTAATTGTACGCTGCGGCGTAGCACCAGTAGTTGCGCCAGAACTGCAAATTCACCCCCAAAAGGCAGAGCATGAAGGCGAACAGGAAAAACATTTTCCCCTTGGATGAAAAAATACTTTCGCCCTTGACCTTGACCAAGGCAAAAAAAGCCATAGGCGCTGCTACGGCGAACAGCGGAGTGATGGCCCAACTATGCCATCTGCTTAAGGTGAGGCCACCCATAGTAGCTGCTATCTCGCCGATGCGTGAGACCCAACTCAAATATCTCTGAAGGGAGATAAAGAACCTTTCACGGATGGTGTGTTTGCCAAATCCCAAAAACTCCCAATCGTCCCATTGAACGGATGCGCTGCTGAGAACAACCAATAAAAACAGGTAGCAGGCGAGACATATCCAGAACAGGGCCAGATGTTTCTTCTGCAACCCCACGGTGATCGGTGCGTAGACCCTTTGCCTTGTCCTCAAATGGGCCACAATGAGAACCAGCACTGAAACCAGCAGGAGAACCGGGCTGCAAAGGCCGAAATAGCTGTGCAATATCTTCTCTGTAATCATAATTGGCTTTTCTTCGTCATATTCCTATGAACCAGATTCTTCTTTTACTATATAGACGGGACGGCGCTTGACCTCCAAGTAAGTCTTCGCCAGGTACTGCCCGATAATTCCGAGACAAAGCAACTGTATCCCGCAAAAGAAGACGATGGTGCAAACCATAGACGTCCAGCCTGAAACCGAGGCATGCCACAAAAGCTGTCGCAGCACCAAAAAAACGATAGCCGCGAAGGAGATGACGACAAAAATCAGACCCAACATCGACGCCAATGACAAAGGGGCGGTGGTGAACCCTACGATTCCCTCAATGGAATACTTCAAAAGCTTCCAAAAGGACCATTTGGTTTCTCCCGCCACGCGCTCTACATTTTCGAACTCAATCCACTTTGTACGAAAGCCAACCCATTCGTTGAGCCCCTTTGAAAAACGGTTGTATTCTTGCAGAGACACCAACGCATCGACAACAGATCGGCGCATCAGCTTGAAATCCCGTGCGCCATCTACAATTTGTGTGTCGGAAATGGAATTGATAAACTTGTAAAAGAGCTGGGCGCATAACGAGCGTATAGGAGGTTCCCCCTTTCGCGTGACTCTCCGAGTGCCGACGCAGTCGAACCCTTCTTCCTTTACAGCTTTAAGCATTTCTGGCAACAAGGAGGGCGGATCCTGTAAATCGGCATCCATTACGGCTGCATATTCGCCTTTGCTTGCTTTCAAGCCCGCCAACATGGCCGCCTCTTTTCCGAAATTCCTGGAAAATGAAATGTAACGCATGCCTGCTTGCCCGGCACACAATCCTCGCATTGCCTCCAACGTTCCATCCGTGCTGCCGTCATCGACAAAAATCAACTCAATGTCGTCATCGACTATAGTTTTGCCTATGCGCTTCACCTCCTCCACAAAGAGAATCAACGTATCTTTTTCGTTGTAACACGGAACGATGATTGAAATAAGTGGCATGTCTTTACGTGCACGTACATTCTGCACGCAAACCATACTACTCCTTCGGTATGGGTATGAGACACCCGCCAATCTGCGTGGCTTCAAATGTTATCGCGTGCTACACCATCCGCCGAACAGCCCTATCACGCCTTGGATGCCCACATGCGGTAGCCTTATGCGTCATACTGCCGCGCCATTGAAGATTTTTGAAAAAACTGCTTGACTACCCATACCGAATACGGAAGCCATGAAGACGAAAGAAATTAACGAAATCGAAGGCGCAGCGCTGGAAGTGCTGCGGAGTACGGGTATAGATGTTCTGGAGGCTGCTTTGGTGGCCAAGGAGGCTTTGGAGTGTGGGCGGGGACGGGTTAGGCGGGCGCGGGAGTGCGTGCGGCTGGGGGCGGAGGAGATGAGGAAGCGGGAAAGGACGGTGACGTTTGCCAAGGCCGTGGAAACCGCGCTGGAGGATAGGAAGCGAAAGGGCTTGCGGGCGCGGTCGATTGTGGACTTCAGGTATCTGTGCAAGCGGATGATGAAGATGAATCCCGGGCTGGCGGAGCGGCGGGTGCGGAGTGTTACGTCGGAGGATTGCCGGCGGTATTTGGAAACGGCGTTCGGCGGGAGTGCGGCGCAGTATCGGAAGGCGCGGGCGATATTGAGCGGGGTGTTTTCCTCGGCGATACGGCATGATTGGTGCGACTCCAACCCGGTGTCGCGCGTGGAGGTGCCGGAGGTGGTGGAGAAGCCGATAGAACCGCTGACGATTGAGGAAGTGGAGCGGTTGGAAGCGGCGGCGCAGCTGCCGGAACATGAGGACATGCAGTTGTCGCTGCACCTGATGCTGTACTGCGGCATACGTCCCACGGAGGTGAGCCGGATTGACCCCGAACGCGACATCGACTGGCAGAACTAGCGCGTGGTGGTGCGTCCCACGACATCCAAAACGGGCGGCGGGCGCGTGGTGCCGCTGCGCTGCGGGAACATCGACGCCCTGCGGCATGACATTCCGCGCCGCTGGGTGCAGCGGTGGCGCGCGCTACGCCAGGCGGCCGGCTGGAGCAAGGAAACCGCCCACCCTTGGCGGCAGGATGTCTGCCGGCACACGTTTGCCACGTATCACGCGGCGCATTTCAGGAATTTTGCGGCATTGCAGATGGAGATGGGACACCGAGATAGTGGGCTGTTGAGAACGCGATATATCTATGCCACCCACGGCGCGGATGGGAACGCGGAAAGCTTTTTCAAATGTACAAAGTACAAAGTACAATGTACAAATTGAGAATAATGCCGCGCC
>JAGHRY010000285.1 GCA_018066145.1 Candidatus Colimorpha merdihippi
GGCTTCGCCATCCGCAGCGGGCTCATCCTGCTCAACCGCTACCGCGCCCTGGAGCAATCCGGCATGTCCGCCGCGGATGCCATCCGCAACGGCTCCGAGGAACGCCTCATCCCCATCATCATGACCAGCCTCACCACCATCCTCGGCCTGCTCCCCCTCGTCTGGGCACGCAACCAGCCCGGCGGCGAGCTCCTGGCCCCCCTCGCCATCGTCCAGTTCGGCGGCCTCCTCTCCGCAACCATCCTCAACCTCCTCCTAGTCCCCGCCTCTTCAATGCTTTTGTTGACAAGGGCTCGCCCCAAGTCATAGCTCTGTATATTAAATCCTATCGCTTCAGAATATTATACGCTTGATGTATGCAACGGATTGCTCCAGCACGCATACAAGCCTTTCTTCGAGAAAACGTCTGTAAAAACGTTCATACGTGTTTTTCCATATCCATGTCAACAAAGTACAGATAATATAAATCCCGCAAATGGAGACTAATGCCTTGATGGCGTAATTTGGAAACTTGGCATCGTGCTCCATCTCGCTGATAAATTGCCACAGTTTGCTTTTAATCAGACAATGTTCGTGAATTAGATATACGCCAAAGGTGCATGCCGCGCATGCGTTGACGAATTTGTTGTGATTTATCTTAATGCATTCAAAAGTTTTGAATAATGCGATTGATAAGAAAAGGATGATTGCACCTTTGTCTGCAACGATTAGATTGTTTATCTTCACAGCATGCGCATAATCCTTATTGCTGTTGAAATATACGCATGCCGTCATGAATGCGAATATCAAGCACGAAATGGTTCCCCATTTTATCGCGTCATTTTTGCCTTTGGCGGGAGTGAGACGTATGTGCCCTGCAATCAGATAAAGCATAATAAAGTGCGCCAAGGGCCCCGGGAGATTATTGTGCAAAGGAAGATGATAGGCAAAGCACCCAAACAGGAAAAGAGATGCAATACAAGCGAGCAATTGATCTCTGGTAAGTTGACGAATTATACAATTGAGAGCTGGGGTCATGAGCATGAGCAAAACGTATGTGCTCACAAACCAGTATTTGCCGGTCAATATGGGAAACAATTCGCAAACTTTGGCTCCTAGACCCCACTCTGGAAGATTTTCTGGGCTGAACAGCCCCCAACATAATCCAGAGATAGTTAAATAGATACTCGCAACGTAAAACCATACACGAAGCAGCTTTTTCGCATGAAATGTCGATTGGACCATGAAATATCCGCTGAT
This sequence comes from Candidatus Colimorpha merdihippi, assembly GCA_018066145.1. Classification (GTDB taxonomy): domain Bacteria; phylum Bacteroidota; class Bacteroidia; order Bacteroidales; family P3; genus Colimorpha; species Colimorpha merdihippi. The sequence continues at coordinate 1,240 of JAGHRY010000285.1, forward strand.
GAGTACAAACAGATTCACGCCTAATCCACCTCCAAACAGCAAATATGAACCATAATATTCATGTTCGGCGTATAGTGAGTTCTCGCCATAATGTTGGAGAACTATCAGAAACATGCTAATGATACGCAATAACTCGAAGTTTGAGGATCGTTCCATTTGTCTGATTGAGATTAGTATGTTGTGAAGCTGATTTTTTGTGGCGCGGGGCGCAGTGGACCGGCTCTTGCGCTACAACATGGAAGACAGCCAGGAACCCATGGCTTTGTAGTACCTCTCTTGGCTCTCCCGCGACAGATTCACCATGATGAGGTCAATGCAACGCATGGCTCTGCGGCAGGCTCGCGTGATTTGTCCCGGGTTGCTTACTCTGGCGGCATCCAGCACGTTGCCGTTGGCATCACGCACTTCCATGATGCAGCTTTCTCCCTGCGGTATTTGCACATGGTATCCGCGTTCCGTTTCACGCAACACCACGCCATTGCATGCGCCCTCCGCAAGTTGCACTTTCAGCCCGGCTGCGTCGCATCCCCAGGTGTAGAGGGAGAAGGAGAGATCGCCGTCTGGCACCGTTGTGTAGTCGTACATGAAGTCGCCGGTCGCGTCTTGCAGCTTGGCTACTTTGAAGGGGTGCTCTGGGGCTGCGGCGTAGGCTTCCACCTCTGCCAGCCCGCTGCCTTCTCCGGTGGAATCGTCTATGCGCACGGTGAATCCGGTGATGGCTTCATCGCATTGGGTAGGCACCACCACGCGCGTTCCCCCGGCGGGAAGCGCCCCCACGGCAATCTCCCTGCCGTTGCTCAGGCGGATGGTGAGACGCTTCACCTGGTTGGCCGGGTTGTTTTGGTCAAACAGGTGAATCTCCCGCACGACGACCGGGGAATCCCACGTTACGGTTGCCTCGCCCTTGCCGCCACTCGGTCGCCACCCGTGTTCGTACGGCATGTGGTCAAAGTCTGAAACGTTGTCGGAGTCATACAGCAGGAAGTCGCTCAATTGCGCGGCGTCGCCGCTGTCGGCCGCAATATGCGCGTTCCACATCAGGTTGCGGGTCGGGCGCCACCAGAACACCTTGTCACCATTGCAGATGCGTTCGTTAGTGCGTGTGTTGCCCTGTTGCTGGGAAACGTGTTCGTTAAAGGCGCGGGCGGTCAAATTGCCGACCAGCGTGCGCGTGATGCTGGATTTGCCCACGGGAATGCGCAGACGCTCATCCCAGCGGTGGCAGTTCACTTCTTCCATGCAGCCGTCCTTGCCCAGATACTGCGTGCTTTTCAAATTCTCTGCATAGAAATCAGGTTCCTGCATCCACGAGCAGCTGTACGCAAAGCTTTTCAGCACGGTTGGCCGATATGCCGGGTCCGCTTTCATCATGCGTGCCAGAACACGCTCCGTTGAGAGACCGAGTGCCCTGTGGTCGGGATGAACATCGAAATCCGTGACAATGACCACATCCGGGCGCAGATGGGTCAGGTAGTCCCGCAAATCATCCTCAAAGTTTGCCTGGGTGAAGTCGCGTCCTTCCCTATAGCAAGGTGTGTACGGCGTGTTGCGAGTGGTGCGCCTACCGTATTCCTCGGAGACAATGACCTTGTCGCGGGGAGCATTGTACATGTGCTGCAACGCGGATTTCCACGCAACCCGGTCATATCCCAAAAAGGCGATATGCTGTGCATCTACACCAAACACGGCGAGAGCGTTTTTTGCTTCTTGCACGCGTGCCTGCTCTCCGTTGGTTGAATACAGCACGTGGATGTCGCAGTCGGGAAGTATGGTTTCTAGGGCTCCCCCGAGGAGGTTCAGTTCATCGTCCTGGTGCGGGGCGAGCACCAGCACCTTGCCGGAAATGCCGGGGTTCCTGGTTGCCATATCGGGAATCCGGCATGCATTCAGGGAAGTCCACGCCGAGATAGCCGTTGCGGTAAGAACGAACAGGATTGCCGCAGGCCAGAGGATTGCCCGCCTAGCCTTCTTCCCAAAGGGGGAGTTCCAATATGCCAGGGCCATGCCCAGGCACAGCCCAGATGCAATGACTGCCAGTTGCAGGTAGTAGCTGTGCAGATGACACAATAGCGAAATGGTCGCGGCAAGTAGCAGGCCGTACATGCCTCCGTGGATTATGTTTTGTTTGGGCATGGGTTTTGTTACGAGTTATATTGTCATTTGATATCGATGCTGCTGACCGCCGCGGGGCGGAAGAAGCGGATGCCCCAAGAGGAGCCGACGCCACACGGGAGACGAAGACGCTCCATTCATTTTTCCCAAGGCCATGGAGGCAGCAAGCTCAGCATTCATATTGAAACGGAACTTCTCAATGTAATGCTGTGGAGCTTTCTGTCCTATATGTCTCGGTGGATTAGTCACAAAAGTACAACGGTTCCACTTTTTTACCCAATAAGGAATGGACAGTCAAGCCACTTTTCCTGAAATGTTCAATGAACGCATTGGACAAAAACCGGAAACAAGACTGTGCGGATTTGGGAGGAGTCGAAAGAGATTCGCTTTTTCCCGGGAATGATTTTCCGGTGACAACTTGGTCAGCGCGAGGTGAGTTCCCGCAGCGTATGCTCGAAGGAGGGGTAGGAGGTGGCGATGTTCCGGCAGCCCTGCAGGGTGGTGGTGCCGGCGGCGTTCAGGCCGGCCATGAGGAAGGACATGGCGATGCGGTGGTCATCGAAGCTCTGCAGGGTGG
>JAGHRY010000130.1 GCA_018066145.1 Candidatus Colimorpha merdihippi
GAAGGTGTTCACCTCTTCCCATTCCGAACAGAGAAGTTAAGCCCTTCATCGCCGATGATACTGCACTTGTTTGTGGAAAAGTAGGTCGCCGCCAATCTTCTATACGGGGATCCCGATTCGGGGTCCCCTTTTTTTGCCCCCGCGCGGAAATGGGACGCGCGGCCCCGGCCCTGCCGGGCCCCGAAGGGGAGGGCGCCAGCCCCGGGCCTCCGGACAGGGCGGGGCTTCCCGGAAAGGCCGGAATCCCTCCGGCATCTCCGGATAGTCCGGAATTGACAGCATCCCCGTATTATCCGGCTTCCCCGGAAAGAATGGGTCACTCCGGCTTCCACATCGTTTCAGGGCCCTCCGGACCGGCATGGCAGCTCCTGATTTTGCGACTTTCTGTGCCTTCTCCTGCATTATTTTTACTTGTGCCCTTATTTTAAATTGCTATGTCATATATTTTTTGTATCTTTGCAATTTAATAAATAATAGTAATACATGCTTCTTTTGGTTAGTCTCTTACCGTTCTTGGTATGCTTGATATGGTTGATTGTCTTCCTATTGAAATGGAAAGTGGCTGCTGTTCAACTTAGATTTTTATCTGTTTTTGCCGGGCTTTGTACTATTTTATATGGCTGCCATTCGCTTTATTTTAATAATGCTTCAACACTGCTCACCGAATCCGTCTGGGCTTTTTGTTCATTGGCTAGTTATCCTTTCTATCTTTTGTATCTGGTTAGTATTACTTCGAGAAAAGCTTTTTATTGGCCTCGTTTGCTTATTTTGTTGCCCGCTATTGTAATTTCTCTCTTTCGTTATATATTTGATCAGCCTTGGGTTGATTTTCTACGTCAGGCGACTTTTTTAGTTGCTCTTTTATTTACTTGTGTTTATGGTCTAATTATTTTATTTAGATTTGAACGCTCAATTAAAGATATTTATTCTGATTTAGCCCTTCGTTCAACTAGGCCCATTCAACATTTGCTAATTTGTTTTTCGCTTACTTCAGTTTTATCTGCCTTTTTCAATATTATCGGGCGTCATGTTTTCCTTCATGTAGCCTTGTTGTTGGCAGTTCCTTCGATTCTTTTCGCTACGATGTTATTCTTGTTGTTCTATATCGGGAATAAGTATGACTTTTCGCTAGTAAAGATGGAAATCGAACTAGGTAAGCCTGATGAATTGCCCTCTGACGATTTATATAATTCAGATATATTAGGGGGGCGTTTAAATGTATTGATGGTAGATCATCATCTTTACCTCCGCCATGATTTAAAACTGACCGATTTGGCTAAAGAGGTTGGTACTTGTCGCACCTATCTTTCTTCGTATTTAAATAATAATCTCCAGATTTCCTTTTCTGATTATATTAACAGGCAGAGGATTGATTACGCTAAAGATTTGCTATTAAAACATCCGGATTTATCGACTGATGAGGTGGCTGAGCGTTCGGGTTTTTCCAGTGTAAGTACATATAAACGTAACCTTGCAAAATTCTCCTAGCTGTTTTTTTGTTTTCGGATTTTCATTTTTTGAGGGTAATTTTTCGAGATTTTTTATAGGTTGATTGTCTTTTGATGAAGCATTTTTTTATTTTTATCGTATTATCTTTTTCTATCGGTTGTTCACTATATTCGCAAAATATTGAAAATCGTAATTGTTGGTTCTGGGGTATTGAATTTGAAGAATCGGTATGGGTGAATGATTTCCGCGAACCCTTGTGGCGTATTGGGACCGAACTTCTTATTCCATGTGGGAATAAACTATCTGTGGGAGTATTTGTTGGCACTTCTTTCCTAATGTTGGATGGTGGACTCTTGGCCAGCTGGAGATTTGATAATCAAAGTCGTTTTATTTGTGGTGCAGGCTATTCTGCTACCTATGATACTCCCTTGCTTAGATTATGTTATAAAACGAGGCATGCTTGGTATTTTTCTGGTGTTGCGGGTTTCGACTTTGGGTCATCTGATGCAAATGTTGGATTGGGTGTTGGGTATGCTATCATGTGTGGTAGAAATAAAGCTCGGTCAACCAAAGAAAAATAATTGTTCGGTCATCTATAATTTGTCGAAAAAGTGTGTATGAAACAACCCCAATAGAAGGTATTTTATATTGTTTTTATAATAATCAAAAAAAAAGTTGTATCTTTGCATCATGAAAATTAATCCGATTTATAAGGTTCGCAAAGTTGCGGGCGAGAATATCATTCTGTTACAAGGCAAATCTAATGGCGACATGACTCGCGTAATTGCTTTTAATGCATCGGCTTTGCTGATGTGGGAATCGTTGCAAGGCAAAGATTTTACGGTTGATGATGCTGTGGCTGTTCTGATGGACAACTACGATGTCGAAGAAGCAGTGGCCCGCCATGATGCCGAAGCATGGGTTGCCAATATTACCGAAAATGGACTTCTGTTAGGCAAATAATTTTTTTCTATGGCTGCATCTGTATACTATTCAATTGCTGGTCATATCCTCCGGATTGAGGGTGACAAGGTTTGTGATTTGCTGAATCATTCGATGTATGGTTTTTCTGTTTTTGAGACCGAAAACACCAAGTATGAATGGCAGATCGTGTTTAACGATAATGTTACTCGTCCCGAGGAATGGACAGAGTTGTATAGTTGTACTTTTGATGTGGGCAATATGATGGGTACGCTTGCCAAAGTAGGGGATACCTACTATTTTGCTATGGATCCGCTCGATGATTCCGATGTCTCGCCATTGATTATGCGTTATTCTTTTGGGAGTGACACCCTTGAGGCTACCGGTTATGTCAGCCCCGTAAATCTGCGCTTCGCTTTGTGGATGGCTACGGGTATGCTGTCCATGAATAGCAAGATGCTGCTCATCCATTCGTCATGCGTAGTGCATCAAAACAAGGCAGTTTTATGCTTGGGTGAATCAGGAACAGGGAAAAGCACCCATACGCGTTTATGGTTGAAATATATTCCGGATTCCCATCTGCTGAATGACGACAGTCCTGTTCTGGCTTTTGAGAATGGCGAAGCTGTGGTTTATGGCTCCCCATGGAGTGGCAAGACGCATTGCTACCATCAAAAGCGATTCCCTTTGGCTGCAGCCATCCGTTTGTCGCAAGCGCCATATAACAAAATACGCAGATTGGGTATAGTCGAGTCGCTTTCTGCACTGCATCCCTCATGTCCTCCAGCATTAGCCCAAGACGACCGCTATCAAGACTTTATTGTCGAACTCTTGTCTGACGTCCTCGGTTGCGTACCAGTATATCATCTGGAGTGTCTTCCTGATGAAGCCGCAGCTTGGACTAGCCATGATGCAATTTTCGGACCAGTAAAATAACGCATTCTTGTTGCTGTGGAGACCATTCATATAACCTTGCCTAATAGTCCCGATAATTTTTTGCTTATCGAGATGTGTGAGCGCCTGAAAGCGGGCCAAATGGTTACTATGCTGTTCGGTGGCACAAGCATGCTGCCGTTGATTAATGGTCGTGGCGACAAAATCCGTCTGCAGCCCTTGGCTGAGGATGAACAGATGGTGGTGGGCAATGTCTACCTTTTTTTGCATTGCAACCATTATGTCATCCATCGCCTGATGCGAATAAAAGGCAGCGAACTTATTTTCCGTGGCGACAACTGCGTAGCATACGAGCATGTTGTTCGGGAGAATGTGTTAGCCCGGCTTGTGGCTGTAGAAAAAGTAGACGGCAGTTTGTGGGAATGTGATGGTGAATATTGGCAAAAACAGTCGCGGATAGTCCTTCGCAAGAAATGGCTTAAATCAGCTCTAACATCCTTGGTTCACGAACGTGCCCGCCGCAAATTGTCAGTTGTGTATTTGATACTGTTGGCAATTCTAATGTGGGCTCCAATCAATGGATTAGGGGATGTGCTGAGCAATTATATTTTCGGATTGCGAGTCGACCATTTCCTGCATGCCAGCATATATCTTATGTGTCCGTTTTTCCTTGCCGATTGGTTGAAAAAACGCCCGGTTCAGATTCTTCTTTGTGCATTAGCCATAGGGTTGCTAACCGAAAGTGTGCAGTATTTGCTCCCGTATAGAGGTTATGATGTCAACGACCTTGTAGCTAACTGTTTTGGCAACTTGATAGGATGGGCGGCCATTTTGCCACGCCTTATCGCGCACAACAAATATATTTGCAATCTCCAGAAATAGCTCCTAATATTAAAACTAGACAATTAACACTAATAATATGAACGATACACTTGTCATCACTCCCACATATAACGAGAAGGAGAATATAGAAAATATCATCCGCAAAGTATTCTCGTTAGACAAGGCTTTCGATATGCTTATTATCGAAGACAACTCTCCCGACGGCACTGCCGACATCGTAAAGCGGCTTATGCAGGAGTTCCCCGACCGGCTCTTCATCAAGGAGCGTAAGGGCAAACTGGGACTAGGCACTGCCTATCTCGACGGATTCCGTTGGGGTTTGGAACATGGCTACGAGTATATGATTGAAATGGATGCCGACTTCTCCCACAATCCCGACGATCTGCCTCGTCTTTATGAAGCTTGCAGTACGGGCAAGGGCGATGTGGTGGTTGGATCGCGCTATGTCGATGGCAAAATCAGTGTTGTCAATTGGCCGATGGGTCGACTCATGATGTCGTACTATGCTTCGGTATATGTACGCACTATCACAGGTATCAAAGTGATGGATGCCACCGCAGGATTTGTATGCTACAGCCGTCGTGTACTGGAAAAGATGAAATTCGACAAAGTGAAGTTTGTCGGCTATGCGTTCCAGATTGAGATGAAGTATACCGCCACCCGCTTGGGCTTTAAAATATATGAAGTTCCCATCATCTTTACCGACCGCGTGCTCGGTACTTCAAAGATGAGCATGAAGATTTTCAAAGAAGCTTTCTTTGGCGTCTTCAACCTCCGTATGCGTAATTGGAAAAATTATTAATAGAACAATATGGTGAACAGTGGAAGGTGACGCTGCAGCCACAAATCACAATTCACCAATCATTAGTCACTAATCTCAAATCGACAATATGAAAAGATTTTTCTTTTTAGCTTTAACGCTGGCTCTCTCGGTCAGCGTTTTTGCGCAGGATAAGATGCTTAGTTCCAAGCAGCTTATGACAGGTAGTTTATATCCCCGTTCCAACATGAGGGGATTGCAGTTTGTGGGCAGCACCAATCAGGTGGCCTATATCCAGGACACGGTGCTCTACATGGGGCAGCCAGGTAAATGCAAAGCAGTATTGGGCCTCAGCCAGATTAACAAGGCCATTGCTGCAGCCGGTATGGACAACTTGGCCTATATTCCCTCCCTTGAGTTCGTTAATGCCAAAGAGGTGCGTTTTAGCGCCAACGGTAAGGTGATGCAGTACAATTTGTCCAAGAAAACATTGGTATGCATAGCCAATTATCCCGTCGACAAAGAGGCTCGCAGCCATGATGTAGAGCAAAATGGTTTCAAAACTGCCTACACGATGGGCAACAACCTCTATGTCTTCAATGGTGTGGATGCTTCGATGGCTGTAACTAACGAGGCCGACCAAGATATCGTTTGCGGACAGTCTGTCCATCGCAACGAGTTCGGCATCGATAAAGGTACTTTTTGGTCGCCAAAAGGCAATCTATTGGCCTTCTATCGCATGGATCAGTCGTCACCGATTACCCCATGGTGAATACCACCGCCCGTATCGCTCGCGAACAGCCTTTCAAATACCCCATGGCAGGAATGAAGAGCCATGAGGTTACTGTAGGCGTTTATGATGTGGCTAAAAAAACGGTACGCTATCTCGACTCGCGTCGCGAGGAAACTATCGCCGAAAATGAAAATTACCTCACCAACCTCTGCTGGTCGCCCGAGGAGGACTATCTCTATATTGCCAAAATCAACCGCGAGCAGAACCACATGTGGATGGAACGTTATGATGTTTCCGATGGCGAATTCGACACTGTGCTTTTCGAAGAAACCAATCCCCGTTATGTCGAGCCTTGCGACCCCATGATATTCGTTCCCGGCCATCCCGACCAGTTCCTTTGGTTCAGCCTTCGCGATGGCTACAAGCACCTCTATCTTTACAACACCGATGGCCAGCTCATCAAGCAGGTTACTTCGGGCAGCTACGAGGTAGAAGGCTTCATTGGCTTCGATGCCAAAGCCGAGAATATCTTCATTTATGCCAATAAGGAGAGCGCCACCGGCCGTGCCGCCTACCGTGTCAGCCTCAAGAGTGGCGAGATGACCCTCCTCACCCCCGCCAAAGGCACCCACACGGTTATTATCAACCCTGCCGGCACCGCCATGATCGACATCTATAATAGTGTTGAAAATCCCGGTACTGCCAAGGTTGTGGATATCGCCAAAGGCAAAGAACTTGCCACCCTCTACCAGCTCAGCAATCCGCTGGCCGACTATGCCATGCCCGGCATCCAGTTGGGCACCATCAAGGCTGCCGATGGCAAGACCGACCTCCATTACCGCCTCATCACGCCTCCCAACATGAAGGCTGGCGAGAAATACCCCACCCTCGTATATGTCTATGGCGGTCCCCACAGCCAGCTTGTCACCGACACTTGGCTGGGTGGCGGCAACCTCTATTTCACCTTCCTGGCTCAGCAGGGCTATGTAGTATTCACTGTTGACAACCGTGGTACCGACAACCGTGGTTTCGAGTTCGAGAGCTGCACCCATCGTCAGCTCGGCACCATCGAAATGGCCGACCAGATGGAAGGTGTCAAATTCCTCCAATCGCTGCCTTATGTCGATAAGGACCGCATGGGTGTTGAAGGCTGGAGCTTTGGTGGTTTCATGACCATCAGCCTCAAGCTGGCTCATCCCGAAGTATTCAAAGTCGGATGTGCCGGCGGCCCTGTTATCGACTGGAAATGGTACGAGATTATGTATGGCGAGCGCTATATGGACACCCCCCAGGAGAACCCCGAGGGCTATGCCAACAATTGCCTTACTTCCAAAGCCAAGGATCTTGAAGGCCGCCTGCTTGTCATCCATGGCGCCGAGGACAACACCGTGGTTTGGCAGCATAGCATCGAGTTTATTGATGCCTGCATCAAGGCCGGCAAACAGGTCGACTACTTCGTCTACCCCCACCACGAGCACAACGTGCGTGGCATCGACCGCATCCACCTCTACGAAAAGATGTTCGACTACTACGAGACATTCTTGAAATAGCAGACTGGCTGCGTCAGACTGTATCAAGGCTCGCTTGGCATGTCGCCAAACGAGCCTTATTATTGGTGAATGGAGGCTTCACTCCTCACTAATCACAATTCACCAATCACAAAATTTCGTCTTGATATAATAAGGAGCATAATATTGCGTTATACCTGTAAGAAGTCCGGCAAGACAGAATAAGTAATCCATGTCAAGAGAAGATCATAACACCGTAGGCTATGTGGTATCTCTCGTTAGCGAGTTTGCCAATCGATATGGCATCAAGCCACGTCAGGCCTACGCATACCTCAGCAGATTCAAAGGTCTTGACCATCTGTACAACCACTACAACGTCCTGCATACATACTCGTTTGACGAAACCGTTGATGTTGTATCAGAGGTGTGCAGACACAATGGAGGAAAACTGCAATGAAACTGTACCATGGTTCGAACGTGAAAGTGTCCTATGAATAAAACCCTTATTGACGTATGTGTGTTGTGTGCATAAATTTGCATTCTATATTCTAGATTTATCCCCTTTTTTGATAGGGGATTAAATGTTCTGTTTCTTGCAAGAGGGGATTATTGTGCTGATTACGAATGCTTAATCATGCATTCCTCAAACTGTGATATGCTGTAAGGTCTATTCCAAATTCCCTCGAATAATCTATAATGGATTCTAGAATTCGTCACAATTTTGGCCTGGTTGATGCCGAACATGGATGGGAAGGGCGGTTTGAAATATGATCATCGCAAAAGCCGTCAAATGTGTAGGCGGGCTGTTGAATAACCAATACGACAATATACCCCTCTCGTTTTTCATTCGACTCATTCGACTTTCGACTAAAACACCATAGTATGCCAACTTTGTTTACGAAACAGCCGGAGTTGTCGGGGGAATAGTACCCATTATTTGTCGTTGAATATCAGCAGATAGCAATCAATCCAATGCATCTGCACAATGCCGCTAAACGTTGCCAGAGTTGCTATGCAACTAGTCGAATGGCAGTCGAATGTAGTCGAATGATTCGACTACAAATCTTTACTATTTTACCACCCGCTTTTCACCAAAGGTTACCTATATTACCATACTTTCAATGTACTCATAGCTACGCTATTATAACCGATCAACGCTACCTTTCCAGGCCCGAACATGCTATCGGATTTAACATAAAATTATGCTCCCAGTCGAATATCCCCTATTTTTCGACATCACCCACCCCAAAAAGGCTGTGACTCCACCCGCTTCAAAATCGACCGTCTGCCGTACTTCATGCGGGGTTCATGCGGGGTTCATGCGGCCATGCTGCGGTATATGCCCCGTATCATCCCCGAGTTATCCGCATCACAATCCCCCGAACAATAGCGTGCTACCGGTTGCTCGCATGGCTGCAAGCGCCATTTGGGTGTTCTGTTGCTGTGGTGGAATGGTGTGGTGTAGGCCGAAGCCTGGAAAAATGGTTGGATGCAGTGCTGGTTGTAGGCTGCATCTAGGTGAAATTGGGCGTTCTTGTATGATTCTTCGTTTACAAAGCGAAGGAAGAACGAAGCAGCATAAAAAAACGGACGAATAACGAACGAATAGTAACAAAATCAATTGTTTGTCATATAGTGATTTATATTTGATGGTTATGGGTTAAACTTTTTGCAATGATACGAAAAATATTTGATATTTTTGGGCCGAATGGCCACTTGCATGAAATTTTTTTTCATACCCGCAAAAATACTGAAAAGGGGATGAAAAATAAGGGGGGTAAAGGGGGAAGGTGCTGAGTTAGATTATGGTACGGGGTCGTAGCCGGAGCCGCCCCAGGGGTTGCAGCGCAGTATGCGTTTGAAGGCCAGCCAGCCGCCTTTGAAGGGGCCGTATTTTTTGATGGCTTCGAGGGCGTATTGCGAGCAGGTGGGGGTGTAGCGACAAGCGGGTGGTGTGAAAGGGGAGATGCAATGGCGGTAAAACCAGATGACGGCAAGCATTAGTTTTGCGAGCAGTGTGCTGATACAATGCCAAATGAGATATACGGCATGGCAGAGTTTGTGCCACATTTTCATGGTGATTGGTGAATTGTGATTGGTGATTAGTGAATTGTGGGGCGGCAGCCAGTTAAGGTTAGAGTCAAAAAGTTAATGTTGACTACTGGTTAAATCGGCCATGAGCTTAGCGATAATCTTGTCGAATTTTCGGTATAAGGTGGCGTAGTCGAAAATATCGTTATGAATATAGTTGATGCCGAGGAGAATGTGTAGGTTGTTTTGCTGGAGGTATTGGTATAGTTCGGGCTTGTGCAGGCGGTAGCACTCGCGGGTAAGCCGTTTGACACGCACGCGATCGACGGCATGGCGGAACTTCTTTTTTGAAGTGGCGACAAGCACTTGGCAGGGCACGTGGGAAGGCAATTGGCTGGCAGGGCATACCATCCAATGCACACTATAGGGGAACACCATGAAACGGTGTCCGGAGTGGAACAGCTGGTCCAGCAATTTTTGGCTGCAGAGGTGCTCGTTTTTGCTGAAAGTGTAAGGCATTGTTGATTAATTGAGGCAACCTCTAATTATTTTTTTTTTGATATAAACGAAAATATCCATGAATTAGCCACGAATTTAATCATGAATTATTGATTTGTAACAAATTACTAATATATAAAATATTTCACGAAATGATTCGCGGGAAATTCATGACAATTCACGTTCAAAAATTACTTATCTTCAGCTTTGGCTTCGGCGGCAGCTTTGGCCTCTTTGGCGGCTTGGCGTTCGGCACGACGTGCGGCGGCCTGTGCTTTGCGTTCTTCCTGAAGCTGTTTGTATTTGGCCTTGTTAGCAAATACAGATTTGGTTTTCTTGACGGCGGAAGTGGCCGAAGAGCGGGATGGGTGGCCGTCGCGTTTCGACGACGAGGGGCGGGAGATGACGGCCTCGTCCTGGCCACGGCCTTCGATGAAGTTTTCGATGGCCATAGCCATAGAAGGGGAAGTTTTGGTAGGAGCGCCGATGGTGAGTTTCAAGCCATTGGATTTGAGGGCAGAGTGGGTAGAGCTGCCGAAAGCGGCAATGGTTAGATTCATATCAGCTGCCTTGGGGAAATTCTTAATCAATGCTCTAACACCAATGGGAGAGAAGAGGCAGACCACGTCGAAATTTTTGAGGTTCAGGTGGGTGAGGTCCTTGGGTACAGAGGTGTACATAACGGCCTTGGTGTACTTGAACTTATGTTTGTCGAGCAGCTTGGTGTATTCGGTCTGTTTTTCGTCGGAACAAGGGAAGAGGAAAGTTTCTTCGCGATGCTTGTTGAGTATCTCGATGAGGTCGGCAAAATATTGAGTGCCAAAAAAGATTTTGCGTTTGCGATATTGGATATAGTTCTGCAGGTAGAGGGCGATGGCCTCGGAGGTGCAGAAATATTTCATGGTGTCGGGAATAACCTCGCGCAGTTCTTTGGCTAGGCGGAAATAGTGGTCGATGGAGTTTTTGGAGTTGAAGATAACTGCAGAATGTTCAGCCAGGTGTACACGCGATTTGCGGAATTCGGAAGCGGTTAATCCTACTACATCAAAAAATTTGAAAAAAGTGATGTCGATACCGTATTTTGAGACTAAATTTTTATAGGGAGACTTCTCCAAATCGGCAGGTTCGGGCTGCGAAATCAGTATTTTTTTGACTTTCATGAATTGTACTTCGTGTTACACAACTATCTGACTAAAACGAAATTGCAACCTTTATAGCTATTGCAATGGGGGCTATTTCGAGGATGCAAAGATAATAAAATAAATAGAATTTTGCAGTTTTTGAGAGTGTTAAAATTAGTTGCAAACACCTTAATAGACGCAAAACAAAGACCGTTCCGGCCACGATATAAAGGGCGTTAAGGAACATTTTGCCGCTATCGCCAGCATAGCAAATGAAGAAGGAGAAGGCCGTTGTGATGATGCCCAAAATCAGCAGGAAGAAATAGTCTGTTGCGATGTAATAGTTAGTGGACTCGGCGTTATCGAAAGCACTGCCGAAGAAACGCACCAAGCCGTTGTGGAGGAAATAGATTGCGTAAGTGGTGACGAGGGTGATTGCAAACCAGCTGAGATTGGCTCCAAGTGTGGAGCCGTGCGGTATGAAGGCTTGATAGATTACAACAGATACGGGCAGCAGCGCTATTATGGCGATTAGGGAATAGTCGAGTTTCCGGCCCATGCTGGCTTCGCGGGTGATGCGGTCTAATGCGTGATGGTCGAAGGCTGCTTGCACCAGATCGAGCAATTGCAGCTGGTGCGAACGGATGTAGGTGCAGATGAGAAATATGGACAATGCGATAATGGCCAGCAGCCAGCCGGATGGAGCCTGATGGATGATGTCGATTTCGTGGTTGTGCAGCACGGGCAGCAGATGGTGTGAGAATATGCTTCGATGCAGCTCGGGTGCAGCCGTTGGTAGCTGGAAGATAGAGTCATAGGCGCAGCTAAATGCAGGTGCTGCTGACGAGTCGGCAAGGGTGTCTATCGCAATGCTTTCGGGCGGAGTATACGGTGCCAGTGTGTCGAATTGTATCATTTTTTGTGTCTAGTGATCAGTGCTCAGTGGTTGGTGACTAGTGGCTTCCACCCCCCAGTTCACCATGAATTAACGAATGACCGATAGTTTGCAAGAAGAGATTCCTTGCGAAGACTTCAGTACAATCAGATATATACCTAAACGCAGATGTGCGATAGAATATTGTGTACGATTGCAATTTGGTGCAATAAAAAATTCGTCCACTTTTTCCCCGGCGGTATTGTAAACGGAAATTTGGCGAGTTTCGCCAGCGGGGGTTGTTTCGATCCACACTGCCGATGATGCTGGATTTGGAACCATCGAGAGCGTTTGCGTGGTATTGCTAATTGTGCTGAATCCAATGCTTTGCGTAGTGTCTTGGACGCTCGAGCCGCATTTTGTCGGCCAGAGGGCCAGGGGGAATGAGATGTCGTCAATCCATGCGCAGTCGCTACGTTCCTGGCCGGAAGCATCCTTTTGATAAATCCATTCCAGATGGTGATTGCCTGCCGGAAGGTGGCGTGCATAGCGTTTCCAACCCGAATTGCCAGACCAGTAGCCTCGGCGTTGCCCGTCGATATAGAAATACAGCCAGTCGCTGCCTTCGGAAGATACTGAATAATAGAATGTGATGCTGTCGTCAACCAATGTATGGATATCCAATGCCACGGTGGACCGTTGCGAGTTGCCAACCGAAGCCGACCGCAGGCATTTGTTGCCGCTATGGGCTGTGGATGAGTCAATTTCCCAGGGGAAATCATTATCTTTTTTCCAACCGTAGCTGCTGCCTGATTCAGATTCGAAGTTTTCCACTGCCCGATAGGGTAGCAGCCATCCGCCATAGGAGGCCTCCCATAAATCTTTATGGGCCGCCAGCTGAATCTGCATGTGCGACTGGTTCTCGGGCCAGTGTAGCTGGAAAGTAAAGCTTTGCCCCCGGTATTGGGTCTCGTTCCCTTGGCCGTTGGTAAACCATTCCACGGAATCGGCCTCGTGGCTGAAACAGGCGTTGGCCAGAAAACTAGCGCCCTCCTTCATCTGGGTGACGGGGTTGCCCAAAGTGTCGGTAAAATCCAGCCGTATCAGAATGGGCCGTTGGTCGTTGATGTCCAATGATATTTGCTGATACCCATAGCATTGGGTGCTGTCGGCATATTCCAAGCGGGCCATCAGCAAAGGGTGCTGGCCAATGAGCCGATTGCCGATATACCAGGCGGTGCGCAGGCTGTCGTTGGGGGCAAGCAAAGCTATGTCGTGCTGCAATTGTTGCGGCAGAATGGCGCCCCAAGAGGATTCTTCTTCATTCTGCATCAGCACAATATGGTGGTTCCGCAGCGTGTCGGCGCCCACATTGGCAAGCATTATTAAAAGCGTATCGCCGGTGGCATCCGTAGAGGCTCTCAGGGTGGCCAAGGTACCCTGCGGGGGCGTTTTGATGGCCATCATACGTTCCCAGGCCAGGGCTCCGGGGCGTGTGGCTGTAAGCAGAACGCTATCGCCCAAGAGTCCTTTAGACAAAATCACCTGCCCAATGCCGTCGGCATTGATAACGGCAGTCCCAAGCAGTTGGGTGTCTTGCGTTACGGCGATGCGGGCGTAGGGCGTACCTGAAACATCTAGCCGGGTGGCTCCTGCCATAATCGTGTCGGCTACAGATAGTTCCAAGGTATCGGAGGTGCCCATGTAAGGAACCATGCTGGGATCGCCAAGCAGGCAATATATCTCCCAATAAAAGGCGTCGTATGGGGAGCCCGACTGGGTTACAGCGCTGCATCCGGCGTAGTTCATGGCCCCTACCGAAACCTGGTGCGGGTCGTATTGTGCAGGCCTCCATAGCGGGTCGAAAGCGCCGGGCCGTGTGCTATCGTATTGCGGGTGGAGAACGGCGGGATATTTTGCTCCTATGGCATAATAGAAATCCTCGTCCCAAAAGGTCTCGTTGGTAGCACCAATCACGGCTGCCGCGCCCCCCAAAGGCTGGCGCAGCAGCCGCTCGCCAAAGCAATTGCTGTTGAAGGCATTGGAACGGCAGCAGTTGTTCACATACAGGGTGGGCACGGCGTTGTGCAGCGAGTCTACCATGGCTGCGGTCAACACCGGATTGTTCCACCCGTCGGAGTTGCAATGGGCGGTGTAGTTCACCATGGCATTGGGCATAGCCAAGGCAGCCAGAATCTGGTCAAAAGTGCCTTCTTGATGCGGATTGCGAAAACACGCCGTGTCCAGCTGGGGCCGGTATCGTGCAAAGGCTTCGGCCAGGTAATTGATCTGGCCGTTTGTGGTGGTGGGAGCGTTGCCTCGCGATTCGTTGCCGGATGCCAGCAGCAATTGGTGCGCCGGGGCATAAAGTCCCTTTTCGTAGCGTATGATTTTGGCCGTTACCTCGGCCAGCTGGCTGCTGTCGGCAACCGATAGCCGGCCGCAGAAAGCCTCAGGTATATAGTCGTTGGTATATTCGCCGTAATAGAGGTCGGTAGCATGAGTTGACAACCCTTGCGGAGTATATTTCCCGATGCATCCTTGCAGCCGGTCCACATCGCCCACGAGCAGAACGTATTGCTGCGCCGGGCGCATGGGGGAGGCGGCCTGGTACCGGTTTTTCAGCGCCAGCCGAATCGAATCCCTGTTGTTGGTGCCCATCAGCATCATTTCCACGCGAAAGCCCTGCTGCCGTTTCCATTTGACGAAAGGCACCAGGGTTGATGCCAAATCCGGCCGGGTGACTATGATATAGGTCCCGGCAGTCATGTCGGGCAAGGAGGCATCGTGAGCCTTGTCGAGCCGAATTGATTGGGCCTTAGGGTGGGGGAGAGCGCGTACCCGGGTGCCCGATTTGGTATAGTCGTCCTGTGCCGACAACGAGAGCGATGCCAGTATCAGACAGGTGGGTATGATGCGATTAATAAAATTCCGAAAGGACTTCATAACAAGGTGCAAAAATAACAAAAAAAAATGAGATAATAAAAAAAAGTTGTATATTTGCATTCTTAAAATAGCGTGCCCATTGGGTTAGTTAAATCCGTAAAATAATTAAAATAAATA
>JAGHRY010000141.1 GCA_018066145.1 Candidatus Colimorpha merdihippi
GAAGAACGTGGAGCTGCGCGCCGCAGCAGAGCAGGGCGCCTGCGCCGGCAAGCTCGCCATCGCCAAGCGCGCCAAGGAACTGGGATATGATGCCATCCATGACACCGTCCACGAGATGTGCAAGGACGAGGCCCGCCACGGCAAAGGGTTCGACGGCCTGCTGAAGCGCTACTTCTCCTAAGGAGCGGCGCTGACAAGCGCGACTCTTCCAACCCCCACCCGACTCCCCGAAGTTTCGGCCTGCCTGCCTCGGCGAAGCCCGCAGGGCGTAGACGGGTCTCGGCGTAGCATGCGAGCGCAGCGAGACGCGAAGACGGAAGCTTTAGCGAAGACGGAAGCCTTGGCGAAGACGGACGCGCGAACTCCTTCCTAATCCTAATCTTAATCCTCGGGATTAGAAGCGGAAATATCGCAGTGCAGACGCTTCGGTACTGTTCCCCGCGTACACGTACCGCGTACGCAGCAGGCTGGAATCCCGGTGTCCCATTTCGAGTTGGAGGGCGGGGAAGTTGCGGAAATGCGCGGCATGATACGTGGCGAATGTGTGGCGGCAGACATCCTGCCGCCAGGGGTGGGCTGTCTCCTTGCTCCAGCCCGCCGCCTTGCGCAGCGCGCGCCACCGCTGCACCCAGCGACGCGGGATGTCGTGCCGCAGGGCGTCGATGTTCCTGCAGCGCAGCGGCACCACGCGCCCGCCGCCAGTCTCCACGGGTTGAAACCCGAGGCTAAAGGTCCCTCCGGGAACGCACCTCCATTCGGAGGCGCTATTAGTTCGTTTCGCCACAAGACCCAAATTCACCAAATCGCAAATAATAAACAATACGGTTTTCACATCCTCTCGGAGGATGAGCCTGCTCATCCGGAGACCTCGGCGAAGCAAGCAACGTGCATCCAGCACGTTGACGCGAAGACGGGCAGCCCGCCGCACCCGTCCCCGCCTGCACTCCAATGCCTCCTTGGCCACCAAAGCAGCCTCCAGCACATCCACTCCTGTTGACCGAAGCACTTCCAGTGCCGCCTGTTCCCGATCTCTGTTTTCCGTGTTCATTGTGCTCTCGCTTTGCTAATGGGTAGTCAAGCCCTTTTCCCAAAAAAATCGAGCTCGCTGGCACAAGGGTTTCACCAGCCCTCCGGCGGAACGATGCAGCGGAAGTGAGATTGCTTCACGACTTGGTAACATTTGAATTTGCTCGAACAATAGGCCGTCAAACACCCATTAGCAAAGGGTATACTAAAAGCCGGTGTTGCGCAATGCGGCATTAAAAAGAACAATTCAAAAAAGGAGACTGGAAATGCTTGATGCTCGACGGATTGAACATATCGACATGTTGAAAGGGATAGCTATTATCCTTATTGTTTTCTTTCATTTATTACCTCAATATTTTCCATGCGGATTCGTAGGCGTCGATGTATTTTTTGTTATATCTGGCTATTTTCTCATAGGGCGTCAACTAGATGGTGGGAAAGACTTCGTACTGATTCCCTTTTTACAAAAAAAAGCCTTACGTCTATTAACTCCATATTTTGTCCTAATCATTCTGGTAGCGATTGCGAGTATCCTGCTGCTAGCAGCAAAAGATATGATAGATGGAGCACGATTGCTCCGAGCATGTCAATTTGCCACTGGCAATATCTTCTTAAGTCATCTCCAGGGCAACTACTTCTCAATAGATACCCGTACGCTTCCCTTAATGCATCTCTGGTACATGGGGGTACTACTGCAAAGCTACTTGCTTTTTTCTCTTCTCTTCTATGCATGGCAACGCTGTCAGTGTGGCAAAAGAACGCGCATTATCCACATATCGCTCATTGGGGTGCTTTCTTTCAGCATTGCCCATCTTCACTGTTTACCCCTTCCATGGGAGTTTGCCAGCGACACCTATTACTGGACTACAGGGCGCCTATGGGAATTTAGTCTAGGCGGCCTGCTCTACGTTCTTCCCAAGCAGGCGCACGTGAGGACATCAATTATCACGAGCAGTTGTGCGGTGTTACTATTGTTCATTTGCTCTCTTCTTCCCATAAAAGAATGCGCATGGACGATATTGCTCGGTTCGGCATGCTGCTGCTCAATATTGAAGTGTGAGATAGCGAGCCAATCATTTTCCCCGCTATGGAGTGCCCCTTTGATATGGCTGGGGAAAATATCATTCTCATTGTACCTCGTGCACTGGCCTTGCATTTGTTTTGCAGAATATCTCATAGGACATCAATTGTCATTTTTGTCTGCAGGCGTAACACTAATTCTCATTATGACAGCATCAATCATTTTCTATAAAAAGATTGAATGTTGTCGCCCCCCGTTGTGGGTACTACCAATATTACTCCTGGGTGGAGTTTCTCTTCATTTAGCAATCTGCAGGACAAACGGATTTCGAGCCTATCTGCACCAGGAAGCAAACTTCACAGTTTCAGAATATGATGATATGATGGATTACATTCCACCGCTCGATAGAAATTCACCTCTATATAATGGAACAGAAGGGATAATGCCAAATAATTTTTCTCCCCACCCAAATCCCGATGCAATTTTACTTAGGGATATTGGCGACAAGGTTCAAAAACCCTCCTTCGTAATCTTGGGTGACAGTCATGCCCTCGATTTTGCCGATGGCATGCATGCGTCAGGGATGAAAAATGGATGGCGCGGTGTTTATCTAGACTCATATGTAGTGCCGTTCTGGAATGCAGAGTACCCAATGGATTTCCAGAACATCGGAGTACATTTTTATAAAGAAAAGGCCATGAAAATCATGGAGTGGCTAAAAATCCATCCGGAACTCCACACTGTGTTCATTGTCCAATACTGGTCAAATAGGTTTTACTCACATCATACATGGGATGGGGAACTAGTGACTGGGGATATGGTTCAGGTGCGTGCAGCTGAGCTTTGCGAATTCTGTAAAAAACTTATTGACATAGGGAAACAAGTTGTACTTCTAACCGATAATCCCACAATCCCAGCGAAATCTCCCGCGCGAGTGCTACGCTCGTACCGAATGTATCCGCTATGGAAAAAATATCCGACTGATTTCGAATGCAACATAGAAACGTACGAAAAACACAATGCCGCGTTCAACCACGAGCTGGACAATATGGAGAAGGCGGGATTATGTATAGTCCTGCATAGAGAAGATTCATTTTTCGAAAAGGGAATCTACCGAGCGTACGACGGCCAATACCTCAAACACAGAGATAAAGACCATCTGACTCTCGATGGCGCATTGTTCAGTTTCTCTGGTATTATCGATCAACTTAAAAACATACTGACCCCAAAATCTGAATGATAATTCCATTATCATCCCATAACTCTCCTGAAGCACCGGCGTATGCCGATGCTTTCCTTGCAATCATGTGATTCGTTGGTGACTTCCCAGTTGGGCGGGGAATTTTGCATGTCTCGTCAACACTATTGTCGACTGCTGTTTCATATCAATCTCCCGCCTCCAGTCCAACCCTGTCAAATAGCATACCTGTCCTAAATAATTTCGAGCCGCCGCCTTGACC
>JAGHRY010000172.1 GCA_018066145.1 Candidatus Colimorpha merdihippi
ATCCTTCGAGGGCAAAGCGGGCGTCAATCCCCAGACCGGTGAAATTGAAATCTTTTCCCTGGATGGCGAGAAGGTGGGCAACATTACCCCCGGGCAGAACGGTGGCATCAACGTGAACATCGAGGAAAAGGAGGAACAGGAGGATAAGGGCAAGACTGAGTAAATCATCCCCGCCCAGCAGCGCCGCCGCCGCCAATGCTTTCATGGTCATCATATGCATTGAAAATTGTTACATGCTTAATTGTTTTGGTTTTGCAACCAGAACGATGCGGCGTATGGAATCGCGCACGCGCTCGAAACGCAAGCCTGCTGCAACAATTTTTTCGGCGGGTGGTTGCGGCGTACCCTCTCTGTATTCCGCGCCCCAAATAGGACTTGGTGTGCGATTCTCACCTCACATAGATGCTGCTCTCCAGACCAAAGCGTTTGGCTACGCCGCGGTTTAGCACATCGTCCCCGCAGCTGGCGAATTCCTTGCCCTGATAGGGGAAGACGACATGGTGCGTGAAGTCCGGGGAGTTCGCGTATTTGTCAGCGGGGATGCCGATAAGCGGAATCTGCGGTTTCAAATCATGGGGCACCACGCAGCCGGGAATGTGGAAGAAACGGGGCATGACTGGGGATGTGTCGAGGTCCCCCTTGCGCAGAACAAGGCGTGTTTCCCCGCGCGCGAAGGCCGCTTCCGCATGTTTCGCTATCTGGCAACGCACCCCGTACTGCGCTACCGCCAGCACTACCGTCGGCACCAGTATCGTCAGTGTCAGCACTGCGCGCAGGGAGAGTATCAGTCCCACTTCCCTTGCCCCAACCTCTTTATGATTGACAATCTTGTAGAGCAACCGCTCCATGATGGCGATGAGCATCAGGTCCAGCGGAGTGTAGGCGCGCGGTGCTCCCCAACAGGGGGCTGCCAGAAGCACTCCCCACAGCAGCAGAATGACCAGTATCATGAATGCCAGTCGCTTGTCCATCAGCTTCACGCCGCGTCTGCGCCCGATATATACCATAGCTCCGAGCACCATGGCCTCGCGCCAGTAGAAGATGGCCGTGTACGCCCAATTGATGGGATTGAGCAAGGAGTGGAACAGGATGTTGAGGAAGGAAAGCTCCCACCCAGCCGTTGCCGCGCGTGCCGCGCGGCATGGCGCCGTGTAAAACACCAGCGCGCTCGCCAGCAGGAGAACCGCCACCACCACATACTGCCATGTCACGCAGATCCTCCTTTGTCTCATGCATGCATACACACCGCTTCCCATAAACAACAGCAGCGAGATTATAGATGTGTTCTCGTTGGACATCCCCCCCACCACGGCAAGTGGAAGGCTCAACAGGAACTTCCACGCCTTGACCTTGAAATCCCCACTGAAGATGCCTTCCCAAAACACAAAGAGCAACATAGCCGCAACACATGGATACAGCCAATTCATGTTTCCTATAAACCAGAACCAATCTTGCTTGCTTCCCAAGAAGCAAAGCGCTCCGAACAGAAGCACCATCATCCCGCTTTGCCCGTTCGTTGACCTTTTCCCCGTTCCCAAACGCATACACAGCAATATGGCGCATATACAAAATAGCGGATTTACCACATAGTACGCTATTTGCAGATAAAGTGACCCGATTCCATTATGGGGAATCGCAACGTATGCAACTAATTCCCCAATCCTTGAATTCCATACCCGAAAGGATTCGATGGCATACATCGCTCCCTCCCTGAATGAATGCGCCTGCATGTGGTGCAAATCTTCCGAATCAAATGAATTCATGAAGGATATGCATACAAATGTTATGAATGCTAAGCCTACAGCAACGCTCATGAATAGCGGTCGCCCATTGTCCCGTCTGCTGGATTGCTTTTTCATAGTCACGATTCTATTGATGAGATGTTTCTTTTATTATGTAGATGGGCCGACGCTTGACTTCCGTGTAGGTTTTCGCCAGGTACTGCCCGATAATTCCGAGACAAAGCAGCTGTATCCCGCAAAAGAAGACAATAATGCAAACCATGGATGTCCAGCCCGAAACCGAATTGTGCCACAAAAGCTGCCGCACCATCAAAAAAACGATAGCAGTGAAGAAGGGAATGACAAATGCCAGGCCCAGCATCGATGCCAATGACAAAGGGGCGGTGGTGAATCCCACGATTCCCTCAAGGGAGTATTTGAAGAGCTTCCAAAAAGACCATTTGGTTTCACCTGCCACGCGCTCTACATTTTCGAACTCAAGCCACTTTGTACGGAAACCGACCCACTCGTTGAGTCCTTTTGAAAAACGGTTGTATTCCTGCAGGGAAAGCAAAGCATCAACAACCGAGCGGCGCATCAGCTTGAAATCGCGTGCGCCATCGACAATCTGGGTGTCGGAAATGGAATTGATAAACTTGTAAAAGAGGCGAGCGCATATCGAACGTACCGGTGGTTCCCCTTTTCGTGTGACTCTCCGGGTGCCGACACAGTCGTACCCTTCTTCTTTAACGGCTTTAAGCATTTCTGGCAACAGTGAGGGAGGATCCTGCAAATCGGCATCCATCACGGCCGCATAGTCTCCGTTGCTTGCCTTTAACCCTGCCAACATGGCCGCCTCTTTTCCGAAATTCCTGGAAAATGAAATGTAACGCATGCTTGTTTGCCCAGCACATAATTCACGCATTACCTCCAATGTTCCATCTGTGCTGCCGTCATCAACAAAAATCAACTCTATTTCGTCATCAACAATTTCTTCGGATACGCGCGTTATCTCCTTTACAAAGGGGAGATAACGAGTCGTGTTCGTTGTAACACGGGACTATAATTGAAATAAGTGTCATGGCAAATTCAATTCTTACCTTTATACAAGAAGGGAACTTTTTCTCCCCAAAATTGCTTATACATGTAATGGTTCGGATGGTTCAGGGTTCCGTGCCACTCATTGTGCATATTTGCTGCCCTGCCTTCGTCGCTTGTTGAGAAATCCCTTGCGGCGCGGTAGGTTTCATACACGAAGTTATAGGAGCAGAAGAGGAACACAATGACTATGGCAATGCGCTTGAGGATGCCTGCGTAACAAAATGTTTTATACGCAAACACGGGTATGAAAAACGCCGTCAGGATGGAACTCTTAAAGAGGAGTTCATTATTGGTCGGCCCCACCCACACGATGGGTGTCACCAATGCAATCGTCAAAGAGGCACGGAAACCGGTAGTGTGGCGGTACCGCCAACCGAAGACGAAGAGAGGGATGAGGATGCAGAAAATCGTTACAAGGTATATGGGTAAGGCCTCATGAGTGTCAAAGTGCTTCCAGATGGGTTCAATCACCGCGCCGCTCCCCGATGAGAAATACAAGCCGAGAACAGCGATAAGCAGGATATCCACATACAGCATCGGCTGTTTGAAAAGGGTATACAACTCATTCCTGAGGCGAGGCGCTATCATGAGATATAGCAGATAAATCAATACGGCAACAGCACCCAGCGGCGATGTAACAACGAGCAACGCGCTTAAAAGCGCAAGCCTGTAACCGGTCAGAAGCTTGCCGTACGCCAGGGAGAAAAAGAGGAAAATATTGATGCCGTGGTTATACGTGTCGGCACACTGGTTGAAAAAACCGGGGAAAATCACCCCTACCGGCAAGTGGGCACAATAGAAGCTCACCATTGGCTCAAATGGGAAATGGCGGGCCAAAAAGACGTTGTCGAACCTGAACAACGACTGAAGGGGGCCTACGAACAAGATGAGGGCAAACACAATTGCCGTTGACTTGCCGCATCTGAAAAACATGCAGGTAATCGCCAGTGCAATCCCCAAATAAACCCATGTGGCCAATATCAGCCATGAAGGTATAAAACTTAAAATGCTGGCTATCCAGGCTGGCGGAAGGACATATGCGTGGTAATAGACAAAGTATTCACCTCTCTCACTGTATATCGGCCAATCGGAATGAATGAGCGTAGTGTAGATCGGCGTTCGTACGATAAAGTCGCCAGGTTGCGGAACATCTCCGTTAAATCCAATTCGGTAGACATACAGTGCGGCAATCAAGAGAGCGCAAAGCAGGTATTTCAAGTCGGGACACGTTCGCGGACAGATAGGCTTTGATTGTTTCCACAATTTCCAACTGCATATAATTAGCAGGGCACACAGAGGTACGGAAATCCATGGCTCCACCCAGCCTGACAGGAAAAAGAGATTGGGTAGAAGGATATATGCGATGGACGCACATGTTGCCCAACGTTGAAACTTGGAACAATTCACTGCGTTGCTATTGGGAGACTCATCCATGAGATTAGGCGTCGTGTTGCAATACGGCTTGATGCAGGCTATCGTGATGAATCAGATTTTGACTCTTTGATGATATAGTGGGGCCGACGCTTGACTTCCGTGTAGGTTTTGGCAAGATATTGACCGATAATCCCCGTGCACAACAGCTGGATGCCGCTGAAAAAAATCAGGATGCATACCATCGATGTCCATCCTGAAACAGACTGATGCCATAAGAGTTGCCTGAGAACAAGGAACGCGATGGCAATAAAGGAAAGAACAACAAATAACAGGCCCAACAGCGATGCGAGCGACAAGGGGGCAGTTGAGAACCCAAGCAAACCCTCCGCGGAATATTTGAATAGCTTCCAAAAGGACCACTTCGTTTCTCCTGCCACACGCTCCACGTTTTGAAACTCAACCCATTTTGTGCGGAAGCCGACCCACTCGTTGAGTCCTTTTGAAAAGCGGTTGTATTCGTTCAAGGAGAGGATAGCGTCTATGACAGGTCTGCCCATCAATTTGTAATCCCGCGCTCCGTCTACTATTTGAGTGTCGGAAATTTTGTTGATGCATATATAAAACATCTTTGCAAACAGAGAACGGACCACGGGTTCTCCTTTTCGCGTTACGCGTCGTGTGCCTGCGCAATCATAGCCTTCCTCCCTGACTGCATGTAGCAATTCCGGCAGCAAGGAGGGGGGATCCTGCAAATCGGCATCCATAACAGCTGCATAATCGCCTTGAGCCTCTTTCAAGCCAGCAAGCATTGCGGCCTCCTTGCCAAAATTGCGGGAAAAAGAAAGATAACGCGTCTCCGACCTCTCGGCGCAAATTTCGCGCAGTATTTTCAATGTGTGGTCAGTGCTGCCATCGTCAACAAAGATTACTTCAAATGAATCGCTAGGTAATGCCCTCTCAACCTTTGCAATCTCCTGCACGAAAGGCAGAAGCACCTCATCTTCGTTGTAACACGGAACTATAATGGAGATAAGAGACATAATTGTGTTATGCAGCATGAAGAAGTACTGCAACTCGGTCAGTACATCCATTGATAATGAGAGTTTGATGGCCTATTTCATTCACAAAATCAATTGTGGCCAAGACGCGAAGTAAAGTTCCCCACATAAGGAACTCGCCTGAGGGAAGCATGCATTCATGCGCCCGCGCACTCGTTTTTTTGGGGTGGGTAAACTTTATCTGCTCCTTGTGGAACAGTGCGTTTCTCCCTGCTTCCTTGTTGCAGTCAGGCATCAGGATGCTCAATGTTGACTTGGGCATTGGCTGGGTCTGATACATGGTTTCTTCCTAACCATTTTTAATTTTCCTGATGAAAGCCAGCAGTCTGGCGTAGATGGGCATGGGTAGGCTGTACAGCAAGCTGAATGCTGTGGAGTAGCGCATTTCCCGGCAAATTTTCAGCCGATTGAGCGTTCCCCCGCGCCAGTATGAGCGCATATGGTCACGGATTTCCATATTGAGGGCAAATTCTTTCATGAAAGGAGCAGATGTCTTTTTTTCAATCTCTGAGAAGTGCCTGTCGACATACGCCTCTAGTTGCCGCAGTGTCGCTAGCATGGGAGCATAGGTCGTATTGTAGTATTTGTCGTGGAAGCGTTCCAGACGCATGATGGCATGGTATCCCCTTCCTCCGTCATCCCCGCCGCGGCACATGTTACCGCTTCCATTCCGCGCGAAAACAATCGGAGCATTGTCGATGTACAGCCCAGAACCCAGTATGCAGCATCGGAAGAAGCATGTGTAGTCGTCGCAGTAGTATGCCTGTTTGTCCAAGTCGCCGAACGTGCGGAAAGAATCCATGTGCCATGCCTTGAAAGAGTACTCTTTGCTGCTGAAGGCAGGGTGTTCAAAACCTTGGCGGCGGATATCCAGCTCCCGCACTCGCGCGTGCAGGCCGCAAGGGCTGGAACTCTCCTCCAAGATTGCGGTTTCCTCAACGTCGGTGAAGTTTTTCACACCCGTTGCCACAAAGCGAGCCTCAGGGTGTTCGGCTATGGCTCTGCCTATGATGGTGCAACGGTCCACCGATGAGAGGTCATCGTCGTCCGCGCGCACTATCCAGTCACTCTCCACGAACTGGATGGCGTGATTGGTGTTGCCGGCCAAGTGCTGATTGGTGGGTGGCTGGGTGACCACCACGCGGCGGCCGCCCTTGTAGGCGGACACGCACTCTTTGATGATTTCAAAGGTGCGGTCTGTGGAGCAGTCGTCGGAAAATATATACTCAAGCTCACCCTTGTAATCTTGTGCAAAGGCACTTTCAATGGCGGTGCGGATGTACTTTTCTCTGTTGTGGGAAAGCAGAACGTATGAGAGTTTGGGAAGTTTCTGCATGTTTTTGGCGTATGGGGTCCTTGTTTTTTGGGGAGGATTGCGCCACACAGTAGGATGCATGGCTCGGCACAAAGATATACCCATTGCTAATGGGTGTTTGATGGTCTATTGTTCCAGTAAATTCAAATGTTACCAAGTCATGAAGCAATCTCACTTCCGCTGCATCGTTCCGCTGGAGGGCTGGTGAAACCCTTGTGCCAGCAAGCTCGATTTTTT
>JAGHRY010000011.1 GCA_018066145.1 Candidatus Colimorpha merdihippi
TGCAGGTCATTACTCTGCTGCTGAAGATGAAGGAGGAAGGTGCCTTGGACAAGAAGAAAGCCCTTGTGGTAGTGCCTACAGGTTTGCTGCACAACTGGCAGTCGGAGGTGAAACGCTTTGCCCCTCAACTGACCACTGGCGTATATCACGGTACAGCACGCGACCTGAAGGACGATGATTGCAAGAATGCCGACATCATTCTCTCGACATACGGCGTAGTGCGCTCTGATGCCGACATACTGAAGAAACAGAAATGGCAGGTGCTCGTGATAGACGAAGCTCAGAACATCAAGAACAGCGATACGGCACAAAGTAAGGCGATACACAGCATCCCAGCCGATTGCCACATTGCCATGAGTGGTACACCTGTGGAGAATCGACTGTCGGAGTTCTGGAGCATCATGGACTTCACAAACAAGGGTTACCTTGGTTCAGCAAAGGACTTCTCTGCTTCATACGCGAAGCCTATACAGAAATACGGCGACAGTCATGTGGCAGAGCGTTTCCGCAAGGTGACAGCTCCTTTCATGATGCGTCGACTGAAGACGGACAAGAGCATCATCAGCGATCTGCCCGACAAGATAGAGCGTAACGAATTAGCATTGCTCACTCCTGATCAGGCAGCTCTATACCAAGAGACCGTCAACAAATGTATGGCTCTCATTGAAGGCTTGGAGGGTGAGGACAACCAGACACTCTTCAAGCGTCAGGGACTTATCCTTCAGATGATGCTTGCCTTGAAGCAGATTTGCAATCACCCGACGCAGTATCTCAAAGACAACCGTAAGGACGCAGCCCTATCGGGAAAGACGGAAATGTTGCTCGATATGCTTCGTAGCATCATTGATGCCAACGAGAAGGTGCTTATCTTCACGCAGTTTCGTGAGATGGGCGATTTGCTCCAGCACTTCATCCGCACCACCCTTGATGAAGAACCGATGTTCTATCATGGCGGATGCTCATTGAAACAGCGGCAGGAAATGGTTGACCGTTTCCAGAACAACCGCAACGACCGCATCTTCATTCTTTCATTGAAGGCTGCTGGTACTGGTCTCAACCTCACGGCAGCAACCCACGTGATACATTACGACCTTTGGTGGAATCCTGCAGTCGAAGCACAGGCAACCGACCGTGCATATCGTATCGGTCAGCACAGGAACGTACAGGTGCATCGCTTCATAACGCAAAACACCTTCGAGGAACGTATTGATGCCATGATACAAGAAAAGAAACATCTTGCCGACCTCACAGTATCTACAGGAGAGAACTGGATTGGCAAACTCTCAAACCAGGAACTGCGCGAAATCTTTGGATGAGCAATGTACTTGGAGGACGAAATGACCACCAGAACGATTTATCGTTCACCATGGAGGTGACAGAGGTGGTTATTGGAAAATATTAAAGTAGGTTTATTTCTGCTGTACTAGTGACTTGACTTTAAGGCGTACCACTAACGAATGTGCAGGAATACATCGGCCGCATTTCACCGAAGGATCACCGAGAGATCACCGAAGGATCGCCGAGAGATCAAGGATGGGAGAAAGGGAAATTTGAGTGGGGATTTGGAGGGGAGGACTACTGGCGATACAATGATACAATAAGGGAAGAACACCTCTGAAGGGTGCTCTTTTTGCGTTTAGTGTACTACATCATGCCGCGGCCTTCGCAGGAGGCGGGGGTATGGTGAGTTCTGCAAATTCACCGATTAAACAAATAAACAATAATGATGGATAATAGTAATCTTTTCTGCGCTTTTGAGGTCTTGTCGGCATCTCACTGCTTGTCACTCGGTTGCATAGCCCGCTATGCGCCCTCGCTTCGCACAGCAATCTGTTCGACAATCCATTCAAAAGAGCAAGAAATGAATTTATAGACCCCACCATATTAGAAAAAAACATTTTATTGCAAAATTAGAACTTCATTGTCGCCGAAGCTGTCGTAGCCGGAGGTGATGACTTTTTCGCCGGACTCCAGACCTTCGAGTACTTCGTAGTACTGTGGGTTCTGTCGGCCGATGCGGATTTCTCGCTTCACAGCCTTGCTGCCGTCCTTGCTCACTACGTATATCCACTTGCCACCCGTCTTCTGGAAGAAGGCTCCGCGAGGGATGAGCACGGCTCCCTCTGGCGAGCCGAGCTGGAGATTAAGGTAGTAGGTCTGACCGTTGCGGATATTCTCCTACACCTTGCCCTCAAACTTGAAGTCGGCCTTGAACTTGCCGTTGCGTACTTCGGGGTATATCTTCCTAAGCGAGGCCTGGAAGGTGTTGCCATTGCGCTCAAAAGTGGCGGTGAGTCCCGGCATGACGCGGTCGATATAGTGCTCGTCGATCTGTGCCTCAACCTTATAGCTTGACATGTCGCTGATCTGGCCTATCTTGGTGCCGGCCCCGATGATCTCGCCCAGCACGGCGTCGAGCACTCCCAGCTGTCCGTCGATGGGCGACTTGATGGTGAGGTTGTCCTTGCGCTTGCGGATCATGCGCATGTTGAGCTGCATGTTCTCCAGGCTCTCGGGCATGCGCCCCACCTGGGTAGAACGGAAGAGGCTGTCCTGCACTTCTTTGCTGAGGATGATGCGCAGTTTCTCTTGTGACAGTTCGTAGTCCTCCTTGGCCTTGAGATAGTCCTCCTTCGAGATCATCTTGTCGGCATAGAGTTTCTGATGCTGCTCGTAGGTGCGTTTGAGCCGCTTTGTGTTCAGCTGGCATTCGGCCTTGGCCTGCTTGACGCTGAGGCGGTCCTGCTCCATCTGAATCTGGGTGTTGCGCAGAAGGTTTTCTTTCTCGGCCAGCTCGGCCTCGGAGTTGAGGATTTGCAGGTCAAGGTTGTCGTTGGTGAGTCGGATGATGGGGTCGCCTTTGCGTACTGAGGTTCCCTCCTCGGCAAGAATCTCTTCCACAATGCCGCCTTCGATGGGACTGATCTGGATGGCGACCAAGGGTTGGACTGTTCCGCTGAGGCGGATATAGTCGTTGAACTCGCCAGTCTTAAC
Organism: Candidatus Colimorpha merdihippi; assembly: GCA_018066145.1. Lineage (GTDB taxonomy): Bacteria > Bacteroidota > Bacteroidia > Bacteroidales > P3 > Colimorpha > Colimorpha merdihippi. The sequence continues at coordinate 2,995 of JAGHRY010000011.1, forward strand.
TTGGCTGATGGTAAGGGTGCTGCTACTGATGCGAAGGGTGCTGTGGTGCGGTTTGGCGATGAGGATGATGACCAATGCCGCCAGCACGCCGCCCAGCCACCAAGGAAGCGCCTTTCGGGTAAACAGGGTTCTCCAACCGGTCTTCTTTTCTATCTGTTTGTCCATAGTATATAATGTTTACTGAGTGATATATGGTTCTCCATTGTAATAACGAACAATTGCGTCTTTTATGCGGAGTGTAAGCATGGCGTTGGCACGTTCGGCCACTGCACTGAGGTATGATTGCGATGCCGTCTGGTACTCGATGGTAGAAATGAGTCCCAACTCGTATTGTTTCGCACTCACCTTGAATGCTTCCTCCTCGACCTGGGCCATGCGGTCGGCCTGCAGGAATGTGGCGTGTGCTCCTTGGCGATCGTTCAAGGCTCGGGCCGCCTCATTCTCAATAAAGCGCATGGTTTGGTCGTATTCGGCTTCGGCACGTCGAAGGGCATTCTTCTTTTGATTCAGCTCGGTTCTCCGATGCGGCTGGTCGAGGAGGGGAAAACTAACCGACAACTGTAGATATTCGCCACCATTATTTCGAAACTAGTCAACGAAAGGGCGAGGGGTATAGCCTTCCAAACCTGGATAGGTGTAATAAGTAGTAGACCACCCTCCATAGAGTGTCACCTGTGGGGCGAATGCACCCCGGGCATACTTAAGGCCCAATGCGGCATTCTCAACACTCATTCGAGCGATTGCGGCAGCGGGCAGCGCCTCTTTGGCCGACTCGGCGGGGATGCCTTCTCCCATTGACAAGATGGGTAAGTCCTCCATATTCTCGTCAATACTCAGCACGCTGTCTGCCGGCCAAAACATCACATCTTTCAAGGTCATAAGCGCCTCTTGCTCCTTATTGAGGGTTGTGGTGAGTAGGTATTGCTTTTTAGCCAGTTTCGACTCCATCAGCACCATGTCGGCATGGCTCTTTTGTCCCAGCTCTTCTTGTCTGATGGCCAAGTCTCTAGCCGACTTTGCTGTGGCTACCTGGTTTTCGATTGTCGATTCCAACATGCGCTGGTACACCACATTGTAGTATGCCTCCATTGTGGCTAGGCAAATGGCATCGCGCGACTTCTGCTCCTTGCTGAGGCCCATTTTGGTGGCAGTATGAGCCATCTTGATATTGTTCACAGCTTGGAAACCATCAAACAAGGTGATGCCTCCGCTGACACCAAATCCGGTGTGGAAAGTTGTGACGGTATTGTAGGTGTTGGATTCGGGATCTAGGTTTCGCCCGTATTGGTTGTAGGCATAGCTTTGAGCCGACACAATGGGCGTGAATGCCTGCATAATGGATTGGTGGCGAGCCCATTGCTCGTCGCTGCGATAGAGGGCGTGAAGGCGCATCTCTACTGAATGATTTACCGCATACTCCATACAGTCTTTCAGCGTCAGAGGTTGCGTACGGCATTGTTGTGCATCAGAAAGACGTGCGAAGCTCACTAAAATGACGACTATCGGAATTTTCATATATCCACTTTTCATTTCTAAATTATTTTTTCTTTACTTTATTCAATATCAATTTCCGTGCTAAAAATGCCATTTGTTTCAGATACAATTCGTTGGATGAAAAAAATACAATCTAGAGTGTAAAGATTCTTTACACCTATTGTATGCTTTTTTTACAACTAACGATACAATAATTCCGGATTTAATACCCGTTGACATCGATTAGGACTGTTCCTAATGGGGCGGCTTCGCTCTATAGGAGAGGCAAAAAACGGGTTTATATCGCAGTTGCATGACCAGTTTTTTTATTTTTCCAAGACAAAAGTGACAATCTATTTCAGTAAAAGACAGGCGACACATCTTGCTTAGACCCTCGGTGTAGGTTGGCCCTGTCGTCTTTTTTTAACCTAAAAAAACGTGGTTGCAGTCACCTTTTTTTGAACACCTTGAAAAAAATTGTATATTTGCATTTTTATAATTCGTACTAAAATTATTGCAACAATAACAAAAACATCTTATTATGCCACAAAAACACATTCTGTCCAATTCCAAATGGGCCCAAAGGACATTCATTTTGTCCCTCCTTCTGTGCTTTTCGGTATCACCTGCATGGTCGCAACTGACCCAGCTTTATGTTACCGGCACAGCCATTGACTCTTACAAGGTTTACGATGGCAATTATTTATCACATGTCAACACCCTCGGCACCCTCATCGGCGTTGCCGATTCCGATCAGGTGGTGTTGGCCGCTTATGCCCACTATACCGACCCCAGCGTGGGTACCGGCAAAACCGTCTTCATCAATTATACCATCAGCGGCCCCGATGCACATAAGTATCTTACCCCCGCTGACGACACCATGCATGCCGACATCATCGGTCGCCGCTTGAGCGTTGAAGGTGTGCAGGCTGCCTCTAAAACGTTCGACAATACCACTACCATCTCGCTCGATTCCCTGGGCACCCTCACGGGCATGCTTCCTGCCGACCGCGGCCATGTGTTCCACAGCATGTATGCCAGCCTCATCTCACCGGATGCCGGCAACCGTGTACCCGTGGTTGTTCACTACGTTTTGTACGGCTCGGCAGTAGCCAACTATCAGGCTCCCACTGACGACACCATATATGCCCAAGTTCAGCCCCGCACCCTTACCGTTTCAGGGGTGGAAGTGGCTACCTCCAAAGTGTACGATGGCACCACCTATTGCCAAGTCACCAATAACGGCACCCTCGATACCACCGACATCTTCCCCGGCGACAATGTAATCTATACGATAAGTGCAGCTTACAGATCTGCCAATGTCAACCTTCTGCCTACCACCCCCATTATCCTGTCGTTCATGAGCAGCAATAGCAACTATGCTATCACCGACCTCACCGACACTCTCTTTGCCAAAATCACCCCACGTCCCCTCACCGTAACCTTGCCCGAGGTTAACCCTGTAAAGGAATATGACGGCACCAATACCGCCGAGGTCATCACCCCCGCAGTCCCCACCAACTTGATTGGCACCGATGAGGTAGAGCTCATCACCACCGCCTATTTCGACGATGCTAATGCCGGCACCAGCAAGCAGGTTTTCGCCCACTACGCCATCGCTACATTCGGCAGCAACTATACCACTCCCGCCGATGAGCTGGTGAGCACCCAGGGCCACATCATCATGCCCACCGTACTGGACACCCTCAACCTTGCCACCGGTGAAGCCATTACCGCTATGGAACAAGGTTTCTGCCAAGGCAGCCATGTGGTTTTGAAATATCATGTTGCTCAGGGCGAGCCCTCGATGTACCGCCTTGCTTTCGATGCCAATGCTCAGGCTCAGGGCTTTATCAATACCGGCTGGCGCCTCCGCAGCGCCAACGACTCTATCATCACCATTGACATCCCCCTCAACTGCCAGCAGGGCAAATACGATGTTGAGATTTTCTTCATTAACGAAGCCGAGGTTTCCACCGAAGGATATACCGCCCACTTCACCATCAATCTGCCTAAGGAATACCTCGTGCAGGTGTTCGACGATGTGCTCAGTGTCGACAACACCTGCCTGCCTGGCGAAGTCAGCCGTTTCTCTACCTACGAATGGTACCACAATGGTGAGAAAATCAGCGAAACACGCCCCTATCACCAGGAGTTGGGCGGCCTTACCGGCGAATATTTCGTACGTGTTGATGCCGGTATGGCTTCAGAGGCACTCATCTGCCCCTGGAACGAGAGCATGCGCGTAAGCACCGTTCTGCCTAAGACCGTGTTTGTTTACCCCTCTCCCGTGGTGAGCAACACGCAGGTGAAGCTGCAAGGCTTCGACGAAAACGACCACACCCTCCGTATGTTTAACAGCTATGGCGTACAGGTTTACGAGACCACTTTCTCTGGCCGCGTATTCAACCTCGACATGAATGCTATGCCGCAAGGCACCTACATGATCAGCGTCGACGGCACCACCGCCAAAACCATCAAATTGTAATTAGTGAATCTTGATTTGTAGGTGGTGAATAGAGTCGGAAAACCCGCTCTTCACGCTACAATCTAATTTTGAAATAACATGAAAAAAATCATATCAACCCTATTGTTGGCCGCACTAGCCTCTTCGGCATCGGCTCAGATGGCCGACTATGCCAGCAACATCCAGCTCAACCTCGGCGGCGGCATCCACACCCTTAGGTACGACCTTCGCGATGGCGATCACCACATTGGTTTCGGCGGTTTGCTCGAAGCCCAATACCAACTTATGTTCAACCGTTATGTGGGCGTAGGCCTGGGCGTGCAAGCCAGCACCTTGGCTTCTTCTGCCACATACAACTTCACTATCCACCGAACGAATGTGATGCTGCCCGGCGCTGTGTATCCCGCCGACGTCCTCACACGATTCTACAAATGGCGCGAACGCCAGAATGTTATCAATCTCAGCGTCCCCGTGCAGCTGATTCTGCGTGCCCCTGTAAGCGTTAAATACGCCTTCCAGTTTGGCCTTGGCGCAACTATCGACCATCCCCTTAGCAGCACTTATGAAACCGTTGATGGCGCATACATCCGCAATGCTTATATGCCCCAAACCAACGTAACCTATTCCGATATGGACCGCCATTTGCTGGGCACTTACGAGCCCGATGAGGAAGGTTCGTTCAATATGAACAATGTATCGGTAGGCCTCTTGGCCGACATGGGATGCGTAATCAACCTTTCCAAGGGTGCTGGACTGTATCTGGGCGTATATGGCAACTACACCCCATACAATGTGGTAGAGAACCCCAGTGTGGACCTGTTTGACTACGACGCCTCAACCCTCAACTATAGCTACCAGGGCACGATGACTTCCGACCGCGTGAAAAATGTCTACCCCCTCGAAGCCGGTATCAAGATTGGTCTCCGCTTTGGCGTTGGCAAAGAGCTCGGCTGGCGCGAGCGCGAAGCCGCTGAACTGGCCGCTGCTGCTCAGGCTCGTGCCGACTCTATTGCAGCTGCTGAAGCTGCCGAGGCCGCCCGTCTGGCTGCCGAAGAACGTGCCCGCGAAGAGGCCGTTGCTCAGGCTCGTGCCGAAGCTGAAGCCCGCGCTAAGGCCCAAGCCGATTCGCTTGCTGCCGTTCATGCTGCGGAATTAGCAAAAGCCAAGGCCGAAGCCGAAGCTGCCCGCCAGAAAGCCGAAGCCGAAGCTGCCAAAGCCAAATCAGAAGCCGAAGCTGCCCGATTGAAAGCTGAAGCAGAGGCCGCTAGGGCTCGTGCCGAAGCCGAAGCCGCAAAACAAAAAGCCGAGGCTGAAGCCCGCGCCAAAGCTGAGGCCGAAGCCCGCGCCAAAGCTGAAGCAGAGGCCCGTGCCAAAGCAGAAGCAGAAGCCCGCGCCAAAGCTAAAGCAGAGCAGAAAGCACGCGAAGAAGCAGCATTTGTAGCCGGATTCACCGACACAGCCTTCTTCGAGACCGGCAAGGATATGCCCATTTTCGGCCAGCTGAACGAAGATTCTTGGGATAACCTCAAAGACATTATGGATCGTCATCCCGAAATCATGGTAACTGTTACCGGCCATACCGACAACGTGGGTAAAGCTTCCAGCAACCTCGACCTCTCCAAACGTCGCGCCGAGAATATCAAGAAAATGCTTGTTTCCAAGGGCATCGCTGCCGACCGAGTGACCGCTATTGGCAAGGGCCAGACCCAGCCTATTGCTACCAACAGCACTGCCGACGGTCGCGCTCGCAACCGCCGCATCGTCATCACCATCGGAAAATAATCCACTGCGATACATCAATACTAGATTCTAGATTTGGGCATCTTCGAGAAGCTTCATCATTGATTCCTGTTAGTTTAATTAGCTAGACCATACATATTTAGCACAAAATCTTCCTAGGATGTACCGAGACTGATTTTGTGCACATCAATGGCTGGATTGGCTATAAAATCTAGAATCAGATTCTAGATTTTATAGTTGGATTAATTCCGCCAAAGGGTTAGAAATACTTTTCAATAATTTGGGCCTTCTTTTGGCATTTTGCTGTTTATCACTTTGTTCTCCGCTTCGCTATCGAAAAGTCCAGTGGACTTCCCTTCACATTTCCCGCTACGTTCCTTCGCTAGCTCCACGATGGTTGCTGGCCTTCGGCTCTGCACAGCAATCTGCTATTCGCATTATTTTATTCATTATTTTTGAGTTCATGACGTCAGTTCAAAACAAGCCTCAAAATCATTAAATCAATTTTTAGATGTTACCATAATTCAAATAATCACAATTGCTTATATACTGAAGAAATGAACTACGCGGTCGATATAGGTTTTCGAAACAGGAATGACCATATCGGTTTTGGACAGTTCGATGACCAATCCGTCTTTGTCTTTGCGTATTAGCTTCACATTGTCGACATTCACCAGATACTTGCGGTGGCAGCGGAGGATTCCCTGTTGGGCATAGGCCTCTTCAACCTGTTTCATAGAGCTATGCAGTATGAAGCAGTCTTCTTTTTCGTCGACGACATAATGGATATTGGTATAGTTGTCGGACGCTTCGATATACAGCACATTGCTGCGTCGTGTAGAAAAAGACAGTTTCCCCCCTTTGTCGTAGAAATTAAACGACTGTTCCCCCCGCTGTTCGGGTAGATTCTTACTCAATTGCATGGCGCGCAGAGCCTCGATTTCGTGGTTTTTCTCGCGAATAAGGAATATCATTATGGTAACGACATAAGGAAGAAAAAGAATAGCTATAATGTCGACAAATACACGCCACAGGAGATGAAAATAGGTAACTCCTTCGTTGGCATTGATAAAATAAGCCAAGGTGGTAAGGATGGCGGTGAATACTACTATTTCAGATCCAATCCACACCACATAAGCTGAAAATGGGATTTCGCGGTGTTTCTGTACTTGATATAATATTACTCGGCTCAACACCAATGTGACGATGCCCGTGGCTACCAAAATAGCGACATACAACGGCATTCCCCAACGGGTCAAACTGTCTTCGGTATGGATGATTCCGATAGGCTTATATACAGTAACAAAAAAAGTGGCAAAGATGCAAACAAATATTAAAAATTGAAAAATACTCCGCTTTTCTGTCATAAAATGCGGGGTGTGAAGCTCGGTTTTCCGTAATAAATCCATTGTTAATTTCTATATTTTCACCAAATAATTCAGATTTTCGCCCAAAATAACGCAATTTTGCCATATTTATTATACTAAATATCATATTTTGGTTGTTCGCAAGAAAAAAACTTAGTTTCTTTGCAATTTGAAATAAATACGCGTATACGCGTACATTAATGTTAAAATGTCGGGGTCAAAGCCCGTATTTGCAACGACAAAAAAATACAAATATAAACTATATGAAGATTATTGGAACAGGAAGCGCACTGCCCAGCTTGGTTGTCACCAACGACATGCTTGCCGACTTCCTTGAAACTAACGACGAATGGATTGCCAGCCGTACCGGTATCAAGGCCCGTCGTCTTCGCAGCACAGAAACATTAGTTGACTTATCCGTATCCGCAGCACGTTCAGCTTTAGAGTCTGCAAACCTCACCCCTGATGAAATTGATTTCTGCATTGTTTCCAATGTGGCCAACAACTATGTCACTCCGGCTATGAGCTGCATCATCCAGCAGAACATCGGTAGCCATGCACCCTGCTTCGATTTGAATGGTGCATGTGCCGGTTTCCTCGATGCTATGGAAGTGGCCGAAGCTTTGCTCAAAACCAATCGCGCAACTAACATCCTTATCGTTTGCGCTGAAGAACCTTCCCGCTTCTGCAACTGGAAGCGTCGCGAAACCTGTATCCTTTTTGCTGATGGCGCTGGTGCTGTTGTCGTAACTAAGGGCAACGACCTGAAGGCTATCAAACTTACGACAACCCCCAACCGCGATGCTATCGTTTACCGTCGCCGCATGGAAGACGTGCCTTTCGAAGGCCCCGGCGTGGATGTTACCGAACCTTTGTCGATGAATGGTCGCGAAGTTTTCCGCCTAGCTGTAGAATCTTCCCAACGCGACCTTCGCGCCGTAATCGAGGAGGCTAAACTTACTCCCGATAAAATCGACCTTTACCTTCTGCATCAGGCCAACCTGCGCATCATCGACTCGATTCGCGAACACCTGAGTCAACCCGAATACAAGTTCCCCACTAATATTCAACGTACAGGCAACATTTCCTCTGCCAGCATCCCCATCCTCATCGATGAGCTCTACAGCAGCGGAAAACTCAAAAAGGGCGACATGATTGCCCTGAGTGCATTCGGTGCAGGCTTTGTCACCGGTGCTGCCGTACTCAAATGGACTAAATAACAATTTATCAACTAGAAACCAACAAAAACAATTCCTACACAATGAGAAGAGTAGTAATTACCGGTATGGGTTGCGTTAACCCCCTCGGCAATGATATCAACACCCTTTGGGACAACCTCCTCAAAGGTACCTGTGCAATCGATAAGATATCGATCGTCAACCCCGAAATGACCATCAAAGTGGCTGCTGAAGTCCGCAACTTCGACCCCATTGCTTTAGGTCTCGACAAAACCGCTGTTCGCCGCAACGACCGTTATGCCCAGTTTGCCCTTATCGCTGCTAAACAGGCTATGGAAGACAGTGGACTGCAGGTGGAGAAGGACGTGGCTCCCGAACGTTTCGGCTGCGCTATCGGTTCTGGTATTGGCGGCATCCACACTTTCGTCAAAGAGCAGACCAACATCCTTAGCGAGGGTGTTCGTCGCGTTAGCCCTATGTTCATCCCCATGATGATCGGTAACATCGCTTCTGCCCAGGTGGCTATCGTTTATAACTGCCAGGGTCCCAACCTGCCTGTGGTTACCGCTTGCGCCACCGGTACACACTCGGTAGGCGAAGCTTTCCGCATGATTAAGGACGGTTCGGCAGACGCTATGATTACCGGCGGCACCGAGGCTGCCATCACCGAGATTGCAGTAGGCGGTTTCGCCAACATGAAGGCTCTCTCTACTTCCGACGACCCCATGGCTGCATCTATCCCCTTCGACGCCCGCCGTCACGGTTTCGTCATGGGTGAAGGTGCCGGCGTGCTGGTACTGGAAGAATACGAAATGGCCAAAAAACGCGGTGCTCACATTTATGCCGAAGTAGTAGGCTACGGCAATACCTGCGACGCTCACCACTATACTGCACCCCGTCCTGACGGCAAATGCGCAGCCCAGGCTTTGCGTTTGGCTCTCCAGGGTGCCAACTACCAGGGCGAAAACCTCTACATCAACGCCCACGGTACCTCCACTCCTTTAAACGACAAGAGCGAGACTTCGGCCATCAAGCAGGCCCTCGGCGAGGAAGCTGCCCGCCGTGCTGTCATCAGCTCCACCAAGTCGATGATGGGCCACATGCTCGGCGCTGCCGGCGCAGTAGAACTGGTGGTATCGGCTCTCACCCTCAAGCATGGTGCTGTAGCTCCCACCATCAACTATCGCGAACCCGACCCCGATTGCGACCTGAACTACACCCCCAATACCGCCGTCGACTTCAATGCCGAGGTGGCTATTTCCAACTCGTTCGGCTTCGGCGGACAGAATGCCTGCGTAGCCCTTCGCAAATTGTAATCAAAAAAGGAACTAACAATATGAATAGAGACGAAATTAAAACTTTCCTCCCCCACCGCGAGCCTATGCTGCTTGTGGACGATGTGGAACTGAAAGGCGAGATGGGCATTGCCCACTATCACGTTAAAGGCGATGAGTTTTTCCTGCAGGGTCACTATCCCGGATATCCTGTTGTGCCTGGTGTTATCTTGTGCGAAATCATGGCCCAGTCCAGCTGCGTGCTTTTGATTGACGCCCTCAAAGATACTACCCCCTTCTACAGCGGTATCGATGGCGCCCGTTTCAAACGTCAAGTGCGTCCCGGCGACACGGTTGAAATTACCAGCAAGATTGTTGAAAGCCGCTTGGGCACCTATATCGTCGAGGCAAAAGCCACCGTTGAAGGCCAGCTCTGCGTCAAGGGAAAACTGATGTTCACCCTCGTTCCCAAGAACAAATAATATATTATTGATTCATTATATTTATATTATATCATGAAACTTTTAGAAAACAAAATAGCTCTTATCACCGGTGCCAGCCGCGGCATCGGTCGCGCCACTGCCCTGATGTTGGCTGACAATGGTGCTGACGTATTGTTCACCGATTTCCGTGAAGACGAGAACTCCCAGTCGCTCGTAGCCGAGCTGACCGCTAAGGGCGTTCGCACTGAGTTCTTTGCCGCCGACGCTTCCAACCACGAGCGCACCTTGGAAATTGCCAAGACCGTTCAGGAGAAGTATGGTCGCCTCGATATTTTGATCAACAACGCAGGTATTACCCGCGACAACCTGCTGCTCCGCATGTCGGAAGCTGATTGGGATTTGGTTATCAACTGCAACCTCAAGTCGGTGTTCAACTACTGCAAGGCTTTCACTCCCATGATGCTCAAACAACGCAGCGGTTCCATCATCAATATCAGCTCTATCGTAGGTATCAACGGCAATGCCGGCCAGTGCAACTACAGCTCCACTAAAGCTGGTATCATCGGTTTCACCCGTTCTTTGGCAAAAGAGCTCGGCTCCCGCAGCGTACGCGTAAACGCTATCGCTCCCGGTTTTATTGAGACTCCCATGACCAAACAGCTTGGCGAGGCTGCCCTCAATGAGTGGCTGAAAGCTATCCCCATGCGTCGTCCCGGCCAGCCCGACGATATCGCACGTACTGCCGTTTACCTTGCCTCTGAGCTCTCCACCTATATCACTGGTCAGGTGCTCCGTTGCGATGGCGGTCTCTCTCTGTAATTAACTTCATTGTGAACAAAACCCTTATTACATAATATATGAAAGGTTTGAAAATTGTTGTTCTTGCTAAGCAGGTTCCCGACACGCACAATGTCGGTGCTAACGCAATGAACGCCGACGGCACCGTTAACCGTGCCGCACTTCCTACCGTCTTCAATCCCGAGGACCTGAATGCTCTCGAGATGGCTCTCCAAGTAAAAGACCGCATTCCCGGCACCCACGTCACCGTTGTTACCATGGGTCTGCCCAAGGCTTCCACTATCATCTCCGATTCTATCTCTCGTGGTGCTGATGACGGCTTTGTACTGAGCGATCCCCGCCTGGGTGGCGCCGATACCCTTGCCACTTCGTATGCGCTGTCTTGCGCTGTTGACATGGTAGGCGATGTCGACCTCATTTTTGGCGGCCGCCAAGCTATTGATGGCGATACTGCACAGGTAGGTCCCCAGGTGGCTGAAAAGCTGGATATCCCCCAGATTACTTACGCTGAGACCTTGGTGAATGTAGATGAAAAGAGCATCGAAGTTGTCCGCCGTTTGGCTGATGGTATCGAGCAGGTTCGCGCCAACTTCCCCTGCGTGGTTACAGTTACCGGCACTGCTCAGCCCTGCCGCTACCCTCACGCCCATCGCCTGATCAAGTTTGATGGTGCCCCCGTTGCTACCCGCAACGCCGACGACATCAAGCCCGACCTCGAGCGCATCGGTAAAAAAGGTTCTCCCACCAAAGTAAAGAAAATCCAGAATGTTGTGCTTGCCCACAAAGAAAGCCAGCAGGTGGCTCCCACCACCGAAGCTTTGAGCGAACTTATGGGTACCCTCATTGCAGAGCACATCATCTAGCATACCAGTATTCAGAATCAACTCTAACGTTCACTCCGTTATGATTGATTCCCAATAAAAAGAAACTATATGAACAACGTATTAGTATATTGCGAACTGACTGAAAACAACCACATCGCCGATATCAGCTTGGAACTTTGCACCAAAGGTCGCCAGCTGGCTACCGAGATGAATGGCCGCCTGCAAGCCGTTGTGGCAGGCTCCAATGTCCAGCATGCCGCTGCTGAGCTCTATCCTTATGGCGTTGACGAGGTTTTCATCGCCGACGATACCCGCCTCGCACCTTATCGTACCCTCCCTCACTTTGAGGTAGTACTGAAAGTGGTTAACGAGCAACAACCCGATGTGATGCTGTTTGGCGCCACCACCGTGGGTCGTGACCTTGCACCCCGCGTTTCTTCCCGCCTCCGTTGCGGTCTTACTGCAGACTGCACAGCTTTGGAACTGGGTGACCATACCGACACTCTCACCGGTAAAGAATATAAAGGAATCCTCCACCAGATTCGTCCCGCTTTTGGCGGCAACATCGTAGCCACCATCATCACCCCCGAACACAAGCCCCAGATGGCTACTGTTCGTGAGGGCGTTATGCGCAAAGAGGTTTTAGATGCCAATTACAAAGGTACTGCTACCAATGTAGATATCGCTGGCTGTCTGGATGCCGCTGACAAGGCTGTAACCATCATTCGTCGCGAAATCGTTGAGAAGAGCATCAACATCAAGGGCGCTTCCATCATCGTTGCCGGTGGCTATGGCGTAGGCAGTAAAGAGAATTTCAAGATGCTGCACGACCTCGCACACCTTATTGGCGGCGAAGTAGGCGCAACTCGCGCTGCTGTGGATGCCGGATTCTGCGAACCCGAACGCCAGATTGGCCAAACGGGCGTTACCGTTCGTCCCCGCCTGTATATCGCCTGCGGTATTTCTGGAGCAGTTCAGCACCGCGCCGGTATGGACCAGTCGTCAAAAATCATCTCCATCAACACCGACCCCAACGCACCTATCAATGCTATCGCCGACTACACCATCATTGGCGATGTATGCGCTGTACTGCCCATGATGATGGATTGTTATTCCAATAATCTGAAATAGTTATGAATTTTTACACAGATAATCCCAGCCTTTCTTTCTATCTGCATCACGCCGACATGGCTCATGTAGCCGATGTTCGTGAGCAAGGTTTTACCAAAACCGCCGAAGGCGGCCCCGCTGATGCCGAAACCGCTATCCGCCAGTATGATATGGTGCTCAACCTTTTGGGCGATATCTGCGGCGATGTGATCGCTCCCAACGCTGCCGAAGTGGACATCCAGGGTCCTCACCTGGTTGACGGCCGCATCGAGTATGCCCCCGGCACCCGTCAGAACTTAGACGCACTTATCCAGTCTGGTCTTTTCGGAATGACCCTCGAGCGCAAATACAACGGCATGAACATGCCCCGCGTGGTGGCTGTTATGGCTGCCGAGATGATTGCTCGCGCCGATGTAGGCTTTGCTACCATTTGGGGTCTGCAAGACTGCGCCGACACCATTCAGGAGTTTGCTTCAGAGGAGTTGAAGGACAAATATCTCCCCCGCATCTATGAGGGCGCTACCTGCTCTATGGACCTTACCGAGCCTGATGCTGGTTCCGACCTTCAGAGTGTTCGCTTGATGGCTACTTTCGATGAGGCCAACAACTGCTGGCGTTTGAATGGTGTAAAGCGTTTCATCACCAATGGTGATGCTGACATTCACCTCGTGCTTGCCCGCAGTGAGGAAGGCACTACCGACGGCCGCGGACTCTCTTATTTCGTTTTCGATAAAGCCGATGGCGGCATGACCGTTCGTCGTATCGAGAACAAGATGGGTATCAAGGGATCACCCACTGCAGAACTCGTGTTCCGCAATGCTCCTGCCCAGCTGGTAGGTAACCGCCGCATGGGTTTGATTAAATATGTGATGTCGCTGATGAACGGCGCTCGCCTCGGTGTAGGTGCCCAGTCCATCGGTCTGTGCGAAGCCGCTCTCCGCGAAGCCGAGGTTTATGCCGAATCTCGCGAACAGTTCGGCCACGCTATTGGACAGTTTGTTGCAGTTCAGGACCTCATTTCAGCCATCCGCGCTCGTACTGAAGGTGCCCGCACCCTGATGTATGAGACTGCTCGCTGGGTCGACCTCGCTGGTACTTCCAAGCAGGCAGCCCGCACTGCCGACATTCTCACTCCCCTTGTGAAAATGACCGCTTCGGAGTTTGCCAATCGTTGTGCCTACGATTGTATTCAGGTTCATGGTGGGTCCGGTTTTATGAAGGAATATCCCTGCGAACGTCTCTATCGCGATGCTCGCATCCTCACCATCTATGAGGGCACCAGCCAGCTCCAGGTTGTAGCTGCCATCAAGGGTATTGCCAGCGGCGCTTATGTCAATCTTATTGCTGACTACGATGCCAAGGCTGCCGAGCTCAACCTCGATGGTGAATTGGCAGAATGCTTGGCACAGTTGCGTGCTCGTGCTGCCGAATATGAGGCTCTGCATGCCAAAGCTACTGCTAATGGCACCACTGATCCCCTGTTCGACCACATGGCCCGCAAACTTACCGAGCACATCGCTACCACTATCATGGGATATCTCCTGCTCCTCGATAGCGCTCGCGATCCCCGCTATACTGCTTCTCTTAAATGGCATCTCGAACAATAATAGTTTCGAGTCCAACATAATTGAAAAAGAGCTTTGCCATAAGGCAGAGCTCTTTTTATTGTATATGAAGAATCGACTTAATCAACTCTTTTTATGCTCATAAACCTTAACGTTAACTGAGAGGTGGTCCTGTTAACGTTAAGGTCAAAGTTGTATTAGAAGGAAAACTCCATTCCGTATGTGTGGACTTTGGGCAGGCCGGTGCTGCGGCGATACTCAGGCAGGAGGTTGAAGTAGAAGCGCATGGATCGAAGAAAGGCGAAGGCTAAGGAATTCATACTGAAGCTTGCCTCAAGTTTGAAGGGGTTGCGGTAGTTGCTTTTTTGTCGCTCTTGGCTTAGGTGGCTCGTATTGGGATCGGCATAGAATTCTTTTATTGCATAATCCTTTATTAAGTTCACTCCGGCAAAGAGGTCGAGACTCAGGGATGTTTGGGTTGATGATTCAATCGTCCAAAAGAGTTGAACGGGGATGCCCAGATAGGGGCGGCTTTCCACGATGCGCGAGGGGGTGTTGGAGGGTGGTGCTATCTGAAGGAGTCCATTCTCATCCGCGGTCACTTGGTTGAACAGAGGGCTTATACTCATATCGTATCTTAAACCCGTGGACAACATCCACTTGGGTGCAAGTAGGAATCGAGTGGAAAGATCATACCGCAAGCCATACTGAGCATCATCTGATAATTTGTATGGGCTTGCTCCCGGCAGACTTGAGTGGTTGAAACGATTGTACCAAGTTATTCTGAAGTGTAATTGGCGGGCCCAAATATTCTTGTCTCTGTCGTCCACATAGATTTTGCGCAGTGTGTCGGCATCACATAAGAAAGCGTTGTGGCGTAGGCGTACTACTCGGGTGCTGTCGGGGAAGGTGTAGCAATCGCCATGGTTTGAGTAGAGTGTCACGTTGAGTTCCTTCTGCATGTAGTTTTTGATATCGATTCGGCTAGTCCCTCGGCAATCTAATGAGATAGTGTCTCCTTCCAGAGTGTTGACAATCAAGTCGGCCATTTTGATTGCTACATCGCATTCGCCTTCACCATGCAGTGTGTCGACTACTAGTCTTGCATCCTGATTGAGTTCCAATGTCTTTTCGCCTATTGTGAGGTTTTGGGCATAGGCGGTGGCACGATTGTTGAGAGTCAGGTACTTTTTGGCAAAATTTGAGTGAATTATGACCTCTTGCCCCTCCATGTGAAGGGGGGCACGCTTGAGGATCAGGTCGTGCTTCCTGGCATTGTAGTCGAAGATACTGTCGGGGATTTGGCTGTAGGTTGCTGGTTGCGGCATGACGAACGACACCAGGGTGGAATCGTCGGTGCGGGGCACTAGGGTTACTTTCCAGCCAGGATTGATGTAGATTCCTACCACCTTGCCTTCAATGGGTTGGGTATAGATGACTGTGTTTTGTGCTGTTGCCGTAGCGGTGAGCATCAGCAGGGCGATAATGAGTGAGAAGAGGTATTTCATGTTGATTTGAGGTTTGTTGATGAATTGATTTGAGGTTTGTTGATGTGTTGATTTAAGGTTTGTTGATTTGAGGCTTGGCCACCGCCCATCAATTCAACAAATACCAATTCAACAAATCAACAACTTTATTAAAACGCCATCGCCAGAAGCGGTTGGCTTTCTACGATGGGGTTGCCTAGGAGGTCTTTGGCGGGTTTCTGGCGGTCGCAAACTTTTTTGTTGGTGTAGGCCACCAGGGCATCGGTGCGGATTATGTGGATTTCGGGCACGATGGTGTCGGTTTTTGCATCCTCGATGTCGAAGATGGGAATGGCTTCGGCCAAGTCGGAGGACTCATATTCAACCATTTGTGGTGTCATAATTTCTTCGGCGGACTGTTGTTCTATCACTGGCACCACTTCCTTGGCGGCGGAAACCTTGTGGGGCTTGGGAGTGCGCACCTTTGCCATCAAGGGCAAGGGGGCAGCCTCCACCACGGTGGGAGCGACTACTGCGGCGGGGGTGTCAACCCTATCCACTACTTGAGCCACCTGGGCAGTGTCGGCAGGCTTGAGCAATAGCACCAGGGCTACGCTGGCAGCCACGGCAGAGGTCCAGTAGGGCCACAGCGGACGGCGTTTCTCGGCGGCGGCCAGGCGGTCTATCTCCTCTAAGAGGTGCTCCTGTCGGCGCTGGTTGCGGCCGTGGGCGGCGAGCGATGCGAGCAGTTGCTCTAGCTGGGTGTCGGGGTTGTTATCTTTCATTGTTCAACATTTTTCTTAGGTTGCTAAGGGCTCGTGAGAGCGTAGTGTAAAGGTTTGAGGTGCTGATGTGGAGCTGCTGCGTGATGGCTGCGGTGTCCATGTCGTCGTGGTATTTCATCATCACCACTTGGCGTTGCAGGTCGGGCAGGTTCTTTACCATCTGCATGGCCTGGCGGTAGTGCTCTTCGGTGTCGTCAGGCGGAGGTGCGGCAGCCATGAGGGCTTGCTCATCAATGGCCTGGGTGGGGTGCTGACGGCGAAGCATGTCGATGCATCGTCGCTTGACCATGGTGATGCAGAAGGCCTCGGTGCTGTGGGCGGCAACCAGTGTGTCGCGCTGTTTCCAGAGGTCAACCATAGCGTCCTGCACAGCGTCCTCGGCTGAAGTCTCGTTGTGCAGCAGGCTCTCAGCCATGCGTTGCATGGCTGGCTGGTGTTGCAGGATGATATGTTTGAATTGCTCTGTGGTGTTCATTATTTGTTGTTCTCTTGTCTGGTAGTCGCAGCAGGATGCAAAATCTTACAGATATTATTTTTTTTCATTCCTAGCGGGTGTATTTTGCCTAAATCAATCATTATATAGAATCCATAATAATCTGTTGGAGGAATTCATTCAACGCGGAAATAAGCAGATTTTCCGCCCATGTGTTTCAGCCCTCTCTATTCAGTATTAGGAGGCTTTTTGTATCACATCCATCCAATATATATTATTATAGATGATGTATGGGAGAAACCCCTCACAAAATCCTTCAACCATTATTCCCAAGTCAGCAAATACCATAGTAACTCAGGGGTAGCCCAGGAGTGGCTCCGTCGATTATCCGTTCCAGAACGGACATAAGACGGAGTTACTACGGAGTTACCCCTAAGTTAGTGCTGATTTGCAATAGATTACATGATTCTTTCCAGGGATGAACTATTGTTCCAAATGATGGAAAGAAGGGAATCAATCCAAAAACAAGGTGCAAAACCCATATAAATGAATTGCTGGTAACTGCCATACATGAATTCTTCCAACGAGTCATTGTGATATATCATTTTTCTTCGTGTAGTTCCAATGGATACGTCAAATATGTTCTATATTGATTCCTAGATGTTTTTTTTATTCCCACAGCCAACCGGGTTTCAAAATGTTGGTGTGTCGGTATTGAAATCAAAAGGCTTCCCAATCAGGAAGCCTTTTGATTGTGTATTAGGCTAACGCCATCAAATCAACATGAATGTGCTATTTGACAACTAAGCGGCGAGTGATGTGGTGGTTGTTGGAAGAGAATAACACGGTGTAGATACCGGAGGTGAGTTTGGAGGTGTTGATGGTGAAGCGGATACTGCCGGCAGTTTCAAGGCTGGTGGTGTGGACGGTACGGCCCATGTTGTCGATGATGTCGACACGGTAGCGGCCGCCATTGCCGAGGTCGATCTGGATGTTGGCGTCGGAGGTGGCTGGGTTGGGGTAGAACTGGCCGAAGTTGCTCTCGGCGATAGGCATTTGGATATCGAGGGGTTCGGGAGCAACGCTGGTGTCGAGTTCGGTGCGGCGGGCATCGAAAACGAAGGTGATGTCGGTCATGGGGCGGGGAGTGGTGCCGAAGTCGTATTGGGTGCTATCGAGGTTTTCGAGCTGGCCGTTGTAGTAGAAGCTGTAATAGCCACCCTGGTGGGCAGTCATGGGCTTAGTGATGGTTTTGCCATTTTGTGAAGTGGCGGAGATGTAGTATTCGATAGTGACGGTAGTGTCGAGGAGGGTGATGAGTGTGTCGGTGTAGTGGATGGTATCGTAGCTATAGTGGAAGATGTAGTTGGCCACGGAATCGATAAGGATGGTGTCGATAGAGATGAGGGTGCTGTCGACGCGGCTCATAGCCTGGTAGGTGGTATCGAGGAATCGGTCGTTGATGCCAGCAGTGGGGAGGGTGGCAGAGAACTTGTTGCCATTGGGGTTGAGGGAGACGGTATTCCAGTCGCCGCCGTTGATGCGGTAAATGCATTCAGCGTTGGCGATGCCGCTGCGGTTGGTGATGATGGCAGAAACGGGAATGTCCTGTCCGCGCATAGCGTTGGCAGAACCAACAATGCTTTTGTGGAGGATACGAACGGGGTTGTCGGCGGGGATCTGTTTGGTAATGCAGTGGATGGCTCCGCCAGAGCCGTCGAATTCACTTACGTTGATGGGATAAATGGTGTAGCCAGGATATGCGGCCTGGATAGCCTCGATATTTTGGCGATCCCAAGGCTGGGAGGGCAAGCCGTTAGCAGCCAATGGGGAGAAACAGGGCTGGAGGATAACGTCGTTGACGAAGGTGTGGTTGCTATAGGTGCGGGTGTAGTAGTCGTTGTATTCGTTTTGGCTGGCAAAACTAGCGCCATACTCTTTGCCTGGGAAGGGAATAGAAGTGCGGTAATAGTTGCGGTCGAAGATGGAGGTGTATGAGCAGAGGGAGTCCATGTTGCGGACACCGGTTTGATAGTCGGTCCAGCGACTGTATATGTCGGGCATAACAGAGAATACGAAACCGTTTTCTTCGCACATGTCGGCGTAGAGGTCGATATGGCCGGTGCCGCCATCATATTGGTATGTGGGTAGGATATGGGTTTCGCGCTGGCCAAGAAGGTCGTGGAGAGCCTGACGGGTCTGGCTTTGCGAGAGCGGGGTTTTGCTGCTGTAGTTGATGGTGTTGGGGTTGCGGCCGTCCCAAGTGAGCTGGCCATAGCGGTCGGCGTTGTTGGAATAGACCTGGTCGCTGGTGAAGAGGAGGCCTGCACCGTCGACGAGGCAGTTGCCACCTTCCCATTCAATGGTGTTGATATAGTTGGGGATACCGGTTTGGCGGGTGATGAGAGAGGGGAGGGAATCGTCGAGTGCACGACCGGGATAGTACTCGAAGTCCAGCATGGCGACACTATCTTGATTGCCATAATAGAAGCAGATGGGGCCGCAGTCGCGATACCAGAAAGAGTTGCCTGGTCCAACGATGAATCGTACGTTGTCGTGGCGCAGGTTCAGGCGAGCGAGGGTGCGAAGAACGATGGCACTATCGGCGGCATGTTCGATGCGTACCCAAGCCTGGGCATGGCCGAGCTGAATGCCATCCATGAGGGAGAAGAAAACTTTGCCAAAAGTGGAGGTGGTATCCATGATAGCCTTATAAGGGCCAGTGATATTCATAGATTGCCAACCGCGGACGGTGTACTTATAGTAATCAGCGTAGCCGGTAACGAGGGGGTCGGCCATGAAATTGCCGTTGCCGAGATTGGTGTCGGGCACATAGCTGTAGAAAGGGGTTACTACTACGGCCTGCACTTCTTCCCATTCGCCGGGGAACCAAACACGGTCGTCGGGGAGAGATTGTGAGCTTTTGGGAGCCACAGCAGGTGTGGTGCTGAGGGGAATGCTGCTTTTGGCAGCTAGGCCGGTGATGTCGCGCTTATGTTTCATTTGGCGCCATTGTTTCATCATCTGGCTGTCGTTGTCAATATTTTGCGCCATGGCACAAAAGGTCATAACAAGAGCCGCAAGGCTCAAAAGTATTTTTTTCATTTAGGATTGTTGAAATGTTGGACTATTTGATTTGTTGATTTGCTAATTTGAGAGGGCAGAAGTCAATTTCTGATCACAAATTAATCAAATCAACAAATCAACATTGAATTCTTATCTTTTCTTGAGACCGAGGATTTCGCGGGCTTCGTCGCTGGTGGCAATGCCGCGGCCCATCAGTTTGGCCATGCGAACTACTTTGTCGACCAATTCGCCGTTGCTCTTGGCAAGGACGCCGCGTTCGAGGTAGAGGTTGTCTTCAAAGCCTACGCGCACATTGCCGCCCATAGCGATAGCGGGAGCGGCAAGGGTGAAAGCATGACGGCCGATGCCTGTAGCGGTCCAGGTGCTGCCAGCGGGGATTTTGTTGACGAGCCAGCAGAGGTTGTCAACGGTGGCGGGGGTGCAGCCAGGGACGCCGAGAACGAAGTTGAACTGCATGGGAGCAGCCGGCACTTCACCTTTGCGTGCCATGGTGAGGATGGTATCGAGATGGCCCATTTCGAAGCATTCGTATTCGGGTTTGATGCCGCGTTCAAGCATGCGTTTGCCGAAAGCGCGCATGGTGGGCATGGTGTTATCGAAAATCTCATCGCCGAAATTGCAGGTGCCGCAGTCGAGAGTGGCCATTTCGGGGAGGGGAGTGGTGTCGGTGCTTTGGAGACGCTCATCGGGGGTCATGCCGACAGCACCACCGGTAGAGGGGATGAGGATGACGTTGGGGCAGGCCTTGTAGATGGCTTCTTCGCACTCTTGGAAACGGTCACGGCTTTGGGTGGGAGTGCCGTCGTCGTGGCGGACGTGGAGGTGAACGATGGCAGCGCCGGCGTCGACAGCGGATTTGGCTTCGCGAACGATCTCTTCAACGGTGTAAGGAACAGCGGGATTCTGCTCTTTGGTAACTTCTGCGCCACAGATGGCAGCGGTGATAATCAGTTTATCCATGGTATTGTAGTAATTAAATTATTATTGACTATTATAATTAAAAATGCAAAGATACGATTTTTTTTGTACCTTTGCAAAAATTTTTGCATTGATGCTCATTCTAGGAATCGACCCAGGCACACGAATATTAGGCTATAGCTTGCTTGATACGGATGGACCAAAGCCCCAAATGGTGGTGATGGATGTGCTGTATTTGCGCCAAATTGACGACTTTAATCTGCGTATTCGAAAAATTTTTGACACCACACAGAGAATAATAGATTCCTACCATCCCGACCACCTGGCCATAGAGGCCCCGTTTGCAGGGAAAAATGTGCAATCGATGCTAAAATTGGGCAAGGCTCAGGGGGTGGCAATAGGGGCAGCCATGAGCCGCGACCTGAGCTACACGGAGTATCAGCCTGCAGCCATCAAACAGCGTGTGACGGGCAACGGAAATGCTGCCAAAGAACAGGTGGCAATGATGCTGCAGAGCATTTTCGGTTTTTCGGACATGCCGAGGTACATGGACGCTTCTGACGCTCTGGCGGTTGCCTATACTTGTCATTTGGAGCAGACTGACCCTTTGGGCGACTTGCGTCAGCAACTGAAACCCAAGCGGACGACGAAAAGCAAAAAGCAACAATGGGGCGATTTTGTAAAAAACAATCCCGACCTCATAAGCGAATAATGCTTGAAAATGTCAATTCACTAATCACAAATCATCAATAACTAATCACAATTTTCAAATTCACAAAATACTAATCAGCAAACAAACATGAAAGAACAGAAGTCGTTTTCATCAAGTATAGGTGCCATTATGGCTGCCGTAGGCTCGGCTGTAGGGTTGGGCAACATTTGGCGTTTCCCGTATATTTGCGGCAAATATGGCGGGGGCGCATTTTTGATTGTATATTTGCTGTTTGTGTTCCTATTGGGATCGGTGCTGATGATGTCTGAGTTTGTAATTGGGCGCCGAAGCCAGCATACTCCGATGAAGGCCTTTGCCTCGCTTTCGCCTAAAAAAGGCTGGATGCTGGTGGGAGCCTTGAGCATAGTGACGGTATTCTTCATCTTGTCGCAATACTTGGTGCTGGCCGGATGGACCACGGAATATGTATGGGATTCGGTAAACGGCACTGTGGCGAGCCTAGGCACCGATGCGGGGGCTATCTCGTCCTATTTTGCCCAATTTTCTACAGGCACATGGATGCCGGTGCTGATGCTGGTGATATTTTCGGCAATAGTGCTGGTGGTAATTCTGGGCGGCGTACAGAAAGGAATAGAAAATGTTTCTAAGATACTGATGCCATTTCTGGTACTGCTGGTGCTGGTGCTTTGCGTGCGAAGCCTTACTCTCCCAGGGGCCGGCAAGGGTGTGGAATATCTGTTTTCGCCCGATTTCTCGAAACTGACGGCCGAGGGTATTCTGGCGGCGCTGGGTCAGGCCTTGTTCTCGCTGAGCGTAGGCATGGGCACTATGATTGTGTACGGTTCATATATCCCCTTGAACGATAATCTATTTAAAACCGCTATGTGGATTACGGCCAGCGATACCCTGATAGCTATTTTGGCAGGACTGGCCATATTCCCAGCTGTTTTTAGCTGCGGTTTTGACCCTGCTGGAGGACCCGGACTGGTGTACTGCGTATTGCCCAATGTGTTCAATACCATGGGGTCGGCAGGCACGGTGTTCTCATTCATCTTCTTCTTGCTGCTAGCTGTGGCGGCACTTACTAGCGCCATTTCGCTTCTAGAGACCCTTACTGCTTGGTTTGCAGAGCATACTAGAGTAGGGCGCAAAACGTCGGCTGTGATATTCTTTCTCTTATCAACGGCCTTTGGCATACTATTTTCTCTCTCGGTAGGACCGATGTCGGGTGTGAAAGTAATTGGATTGACGTTGTTTGACTTTGTAGACAGGCTGAACAGCATCTATCTCCCACCGCTGACGGCTTTGGGCACTATCATCTTCTTTGGATGGGTGATGAAGGAAGACCTGATCAAAGACGAGCTTTCGAACCATGGGACGCTGAAAACGGGATACTATCCGCTATTCAGGATATTGGCACGTTTTGTTGCCCCGTTGGCCCTAATGGTGGTAATTATTTCCGGAATTTTGATGTAATATGCGCAGAATCTTATTGCTGATGGTACCGCTGCTGCTAGCCGCGGGTTGCAAACATCTGAAACCGCGGGTGTATGACCCTGCTCAAGTGGCATTTGAAGCATCGTATAATAGCTTTTTGGAAAATCAGTTCTATCCCTCATTGGTGATGGGTGCGGCCAGCCTTCGTGACGAGTCGTATAGTTTGAACGATACCAATGCGCTGTTTTCGATATCGTTGGTCGCACCTGCGAGCAACTCGGTGTTGCGCGTTACCATCGACAGCACCAACCTGAATTATGTTACCATTTTCCAAGAGGTGCTTCCGGTAAAAGGCGTTAGATATACATTTTACCCCACGGTAAAGTGGAAATATGATAAGCTATACCGCACCCGCCAGCGCGGTACTGCCGACCTGACCTTTACCTGTTACATCAATGACGAAGAAGTGGACGTGAAGAATGTGAGAATCAACTACCGGTCAGCTAACGAATGCTTGTTGAGCGTTCGTGACCCCAAGGGACACAACCACGATTTCCGATGGATGTTCGCTGCCTATGTCAACGAAGAACATCCTTATATAGACAGCATAGTGGCGGCCATCACTCGGCAGGGCGTGGTGAATACCATTACCGGGTATCAGAAGAATGCCGCCTCGGTGGTTTCGCAAGTGGAAGCTATTTGGTATTACGCATTGGAACGGGGCATCACCTATGCCTCGATATCATGCACTTCGACCCCCACTACGCGTACAAATGTTCAGCATATTCGATTTTTTGACGAAGTGTACAATTCGCGCCAGGCCAACTGTATAGATGCATGTGTGTTTTTTGCATCGATTATGCGCAAGATAGGGTTGAAACCGGTGATTTTTGTAGAACCATGCCATGCCTATTTGGGTTACTATACCGACAGTCGCAGAAAGAACGTGAAACTGCTAGAAACAACCATGACATCTTGGACCGATTTCCCAACCCTTACGAAAGACTATCAGGAAACCATGGCCGCCCACCCCGATGCCCAAGGTGCCGACCGGATATCCAAAACCATGAATACAAGATATGGCAAATACCTAAGTGCTGCCGATTTGAAGAAATGGGAAGAAGGAAAGCTTAGCTTTGAGGAATTCAAACGAGCCATATCCCATACGATTTTCGTAAAGGCCACAGAGTACGACCAAGATAACTACAATGCGAATAAAAAGCTTTTTACGTCATCTGACAACCTGCAATACCAGATGCTGGATATAGAGAACTTGCGCAAAGTGGTGCAACCAATTAATAGCAGCAATTAGTATTCGTTAGCTTGCCAAAAACCCCGCTTGGGCGAGGATACCTTGCCTTCGGCCTTGAGGCGCCTTATTGCGAGGTCGACATTTTTGCGATCCATGCCAAGCAGTTCGGAAAGCTGGACGCATTTGAGAGGCTCGGACTTACATTTCAGTTTTTGCAGAACAATATCGCTGGGTTCCATAAAATAAGGGTCGTCTGCGGGATTAAACAGCTTAATGGCGATGGCGGCGCACGCTTCGGCATCGGCAAGGGCGTGGTGGTGGTTAGTAAGGCTGTAGCCGCATCGATCGGCAATAATATCGAGATTGTGGCGGCCGCACGGCCACACGCGGCGAGACTTCAGTAGTGTGCAATAAAATGGGTAGTTGGGGTAGTCCATTTGGTAACACCGAAAAACAGCTTTGAGGCAGTTCTCATCAAAAGCCTTATTATGGGCAATTAGTGGGAGCCCTTGGAGTTTGGGCGCTACCTGGGCCCAAACTTCAGGGAATAGAGGTGCATTGTGGGTGTCGGCCTCATTGAGTCCATGTACCTGTGTGCACCAGTAGTTGTAGTATTCTGGCTCAGGTTTGATGAGCGAATAGAAAGAGTCGACTATCTGACAATCATGTACAAAAACAATGCCAACAGAGCATACGCTGGTGGGTTCGTTATTGGCAGTTTCAAAGTCGATGGCGGCAAAATCTTTCATGGGTGTTCGTTGTCTTTTTTTTCAATCCAAAAATAGCAAAAGATAGGAGTTGCCTAAAGCGAATGCAAAGATACGACTTTTTTTCCAATTATTGCAAAAATGATATTTTGTTAGAAAAAAATTGTAAATCCATGTTTTTTCGTATCTTTGCATTTTGAAAAATAATCGCATCGATTGTCGTTACAGAAATATAGTGGAAATATAACTTTTTAATACATAATATAATGAAACACATTTCACATCTTATGATCACATTTGCCGCAGCTGCCCTGATGGCATGCAATGGCAATGGCAACTCGGACATGAACGATTCAACAATGGCCGACAATAATCTGTGTCCCGCTGGCTATGATTCTTTCTGCGCTTTGCAGGATGTGCCGCAGACGATGCCTGCCGACCTGTTTAAAGGCCAGAACGACGAATTGCTGGATCAACTGCTCCCAGACGGACAGGCTGAGGCTTCGATTAACACTTTCCTCCTTCGTGGCAAAGGCCGTGTTATTCTGTTTGATGCGGGATTGGGCGCTTCGCGTGGCGGCCAACTGCTCGCACACCTAGATTCGCTAGGTGTCAATCCTAGTGACGTGACGGATATCTGCATCACCCATTTCCATTTCGACCATATTGGCGGATTGACCGACGACCAGGGAAATGCTGTTTTTGCCAATGCCCGCCTGCATGCGTCTCAAGTGGAGTATGAGGCCTATACCACCGGTGAACTGAGCACCGACAATGGTATGGTGTTGGCTGTGGTGAATGCATATAAAGACCGCTTGAACCTCTTTGCCCAGGGTGATACCATACTGGAAGATATACACACTATAGCAGCCCCGGGCCATACTCCGGGCCATACGCTATACAGAGTGGACAAAATACTAGTGGCAGGCGACATAATGCACGCCGTGTCGCTACAGCTGGAACATCCCGAATTTTGCGCACGTTTCGACTATAATCACGAACAGGCTGTGATATCGCGTAGGCAGATACTCGAATGTGCCGAAAAACAGCATCTGGTGGTTGCCGGTATGCATTTCCCGGGTAGCCATATGATCTGCTTCTAAACAGGAATTGTATACAAAAAATCCAGAGGGCTCCGGTTATAGGAAATCTCTGGATTTTTTATTTTTTATTGCTTCCCTGGCTTAGAGTGCATAGCTGATGCCGCCGGTGATGAAGTCGCA
This sequence comes from Candidatus Colimorpha merdihippi, assembly GCA_018066145.1. GTDB lineage: Bacteria > Bacteroidota > Bacteroidia > Bacteroidales > P3 > Colimorpha > Colimorpha merdihippi. The sequence goes on from JAGHRY010000011.1 coordinate 29,215, forward strand.
ACGGCCGACGAGATTGGCCGAACGGTAGTTGTCGGACATACCGTAGGTGTAGCCAGCTTCGATGCCGATTTTACCAATGGTCAGTCGGGCGCCTGCGGTGAGAGACCAACCAAATCGCTCGTAATAGTAGTCTTGGTCTTCGGCATTGTTGTTCTCAAACCAGTCTGTAGTCCAACCTTTTGAGACACCCATGAATGTGCCTTGATATTGGGTGTGGTTGACAAGTCCAAAATTCAGAGTGGGGCCCACGTAAATTCCTAATCTAATCTTATCGCCGAAATGGATTGCATAACCCAAATGGATGGGGATGCTGAGGTCGACCTCGGTAAAATTGGAGGTGACGCCGGCCATGCCAAGAATGTTGACGGTATCGTGCTCGTAGAAATAGTTAGCGTTAGCACCCAAAGTGAGCTCAAAGTGGTGGTTGAGATCGATGGTGTAGCTGAGTCCGCCATAGAATCCTAAGCGAGAAACGGTGTCGTGGATGGTGTGGTTGAGAATGGTAGTGGAGGTGGGAATGTTTTGTTGTGCAGCCCCCACATGAATGCGGGCTTGTGCATGCAATGCGTTAGCGCCGGCAATAAGAGCGGCAAGGGCGAGGAGTGTAGTGAGTTTTTTCATGGTATAGAATGTTTTTATGAGGTTTGTTGTAAGTAACTAATGTGATTCAAAAATAATTGATATGCAAAAGGGGCAATAAAGTATATGCCCCTTTTGCTATTGTAATGATATTACTTGTTAGTCGAGGTTTGCGCCACAGCATTTTTTGTATTTCTTGCCGCTGCCGCAGGGGCAAGGATCGTTGGGACCGATCTTCTTTTCGGTGCGGCGGATAGGCATGTTTTTGGGACGTTCGCCACCGGCATTTTGGGCGGCGCGGTCCATGGCGCGTTGGGTGTCGGTAGCGGTGCTGCTCTCGCGGCTTTCGCGGATGCCACGGTTGTCGTTCTTCTGCTGGCGTGCTTCGTGCATATCATTGTCCTCCTTGACGGGCAGGCTGGCGCGGATGAGGAACGAACTAATCTCGCGGTTGATTTCAAGAAGCATTTTCTCGAAGAGGTTGAAACTCTCGAATTTGTAAATCAGCAAGGGGTCTTTCTGCTCGTAGGTGGCATTCTGGACGGAAGTCTTCAGTTCGTCCAATTCGCGAAGATGCTCTTTCCACAAATCGTCGATAATGGCGAGGGTGATGCCTTTTTCGATGGAGAGCTGAACCTCACGGCCCTTGTTTTCGTATGACTTTTTGACAGGGGTAACTACGTTGAGGGTCTTTTTGCCATCGGTGATGGGGAATGCCACATTGATATAGCGGGTGTTTTCGTAAATGCGCTGGATGAAGGGGAAAGCCAAATCGCTGATATGCTGCATGCGCTCTTTGTATGTGGAGAAAACGATATCGTAGAGTTTCTGTACAGCATCGTTGCGGCGGGTATTGAAGAGCTCTTTCTCGGAGAAAGGCACCTCAAGGGCGAAAACGCGAATCATTTCGAGTTTGAAACCCTCCCAATCGTGGGCCTGGATGGCATCGTCGTAGATGAGAGCGCAGGTGTCGTAGAACATGTTGGAGATATCGATGCTCAAGCGATCGCCATAGAGTGCGTTGCGGCGTTTGTTGTAGATGACGGTGCGCTGATTGTTCATCACATCGTCGTATTCAAGCAAGCGCTTACGCATGCCAAAGTTGTTTTCTTCAACCTTTTTCTGAGCTTTCTCGATTTGCTTGGTAATCATGCTGTGCTGGATAACCTCGCCTTCCTGGAGACCCATGCGGTCCATGATAGCGGCAATACGTTCGGAGCCGAAGATACGCATGAGATCATCTTCGAGCGAGACGAAGAAGAGGCTGCTACCGGGGTCGCCTTGACGTCCGGCACGACCGCGGAGCTGGCGGTCGACACGGCGCGACTCGTGACGTTCGGTGCCGATGATGGCCAAGCCGCCTTTCTCTTTCACATCGCCCTTGAGCTTGATATCGGTACCACGTCCGGCCATATTGGTGGCAATGGTAACGTGGCCGGGTTCGCCGGCATGTGCAACGATGTCGGCCTCGCGCTGGTGCAGTTTGGCATTCAAGACAGAGTGTTCGATATGGCGCATCTTGAGCATTTTGCTCAGCAATTCGGAAGTTTCGACATTGGTGGTACCCACAAGAACGGGGCGGCCGATGCCGATGAGTCGTTCAACCTCGTTGATGACGGCGGTATACTTCTCGCGTTTGGTTTTGTAAATCATATCGTCCATGTCCTCGCGGGCAATGGGACGGTTGGTGGGGATTACAACTACATCGAGTTTGTAGATATCCCACAGCTCGCCAGCTTCGGTTTCAGCAGTACCGGTCATACCGGCGAGTTTCTTGTACATGCGGAAGTAGTTCTGGAGGGTGATGGTAGCGTAGGTTTGTGTGGCGGCTTCCACCTTGGCGTTTTCCTTGGCTTCGACAGCCTGGTGCAGACCATCGCTCCATCGGCGGCCTTCCATAATACGACCTGTTTGCTCATCGACGATCTTCACCTGGTGGTTTTCGTCAACGATATAGTCGACATCCTTTTCGAAAAGGGTATAAGCTTTCAGCAGCTGGTCGACAGTATGAACGCGATCGCTCTGGATGGCGTAGTCGCTATAGATTTTTTCCTTGCGTGCAGTTTTTTCTTCGGGAGAGAGGTCGCTCTGTTCTACTTCGGCAATCATGCCGCCAACATCTGGCAGCTGGTAGAAATTGCGATCTTCGCCAAGGTCGGTGAGGAAATCCATACCTTTATCGGTGAGCTCTACCTGGCGATTCTTCTCATCGATGGTGAAATAGAGCTCATCGTCGATGATGTGCATATACTTGTTCTGCTCCTGCATGTAGAAATTCTCGGTGCGCTGAAGGATGGCGCGCATGCCGGTTTCGGACAGGAACTTGATGAGGGCTTTATTCTTGGGCAATCCGCGGTAAGCGCGGAGCAACAGTTTGGCAGCTTCCTCTTCGGGCTTGGGGTCGGGGTGAGAGGCCAAGGCAGTTTTGGCTTCGGCCAGCACCTTGGTGATCATCACGCGCTGGGCGTTGTAGAGTTTCTCGATGACAGGTTTGAAACGGTCGAACTCCTGATCTTCATCGCCTTTGCCGGTGGGACCGGAAATGATGAGGGGGGTACGGGCATCGTCAATCAAAACCGAGTCGACCTCGTCGACGATAGCATAGTTGTGGCCACGCTGCACCAGCTCCTCGGGATTGCGGCTCATGTTGTCGCGGAGATAGTCGAAACCGAATTCGTTGTTGGTACCGAAAGTGATATCGGCGCGGTATGCTGCTTTGCGCTCCTCGCTGTGGGGCTCGTGCTTGTCGATGCAGTCGACCTTGAGTCCGTGGAATTCATACAGCATGCCCATCCATTCGGAGTCGCGCTTGGCCAGATAGTCGTTAACGGTGACCACGTGCACACCCTTGCCGGGCAGGGCGTTAAGGTAAACGGGGAGGGTGGCTACGAGGGTTTTACCCTCACCAGTAGCCATCTCGGCAATCTTACCGCTATGGAGAACAGAACCGCCGATAAGCTGCACATCGTAGTGGACCATATCCCAGGTGATGGTATTGCCGCCAGCTGTCCAGGAATTGCCGTAGATGGCATTATCACCTTCGATACGAATATTCTCGCGGTGCACGGCCAGCTCGCGGTCGCGTTCGGTGGCGGTGACCACCACTTCGCTATTAGTGGCAAAGCGGCGTGCGGTCTCCTTTACGACGGCAAAAGCTTCGGGGAGGATGTCGTTGAGCACCTGCTGGGTTTTGTCGTACGACTCTTTTTCCAGTTTGTCGATGCGTTTGTATATCTCCTCCTTTTCATCGATGGGCATATCGTATTCTTCCTCGATGCGGATGCGGAGGGTGTTGAGCTCTTCCTCTTCGGAGGCTACTTCTTTGTTGATGCGTTCTTTAAATTCGATTGTTTTGGCGCGAAGCTCGTCGTTGGAGAGTTTTTGGATCTCGGGATAGATTTTCAGCGTTGCGTTGAGCAAGGGCTGAACCTCTTTGAGGTCGCGGTCGGCTTTGGTGCCAAAGAGTTTGGACAGGAAATTTGCCATTGTTTAGTATTGCTTTTTTATTATTATTATCTAATATACATGAAGTTGTACGGGATGGCTGATGCCATTCCAAGTCTGCAAAGATACACCTTTTTTTATATTCACGAAAAAAATTATTATTATATCTGCTGCGAGGGAGGATTCCCTTGGTGCGACCGTAGCCGTCGGAGGTAATATTTAGCCACAAATATGCCTGTTTTTGGGTGCAGCACCATTAGCAGCGCCACCTCGCCGGCAAAGCATAAGGGGTAGTGGTCGATGTAGCGTCGGATGTGGGTTTTGTAGTTGTGCTGGTCGGGAGGTATGGCATTTTTTTCAAACAGCAGGTGCACCTTGGTGTGCTGTCCAAACCGGTTGTGGCATTCGAGCAGCGTTGTTTTTTTGTTGCTGTAGAGTGAGGCGCTGATAGATTTTTCATGTTCGGTGGCGATATATGCCACTTCGTTTACAACCAGAAATTTGCGAGCATAAATGTTGGCGGATGCCACGAATAATATATCGTTGCAATAGTGGGTTTCGGAAAAGCGCAGGTGTAGCCTTGATACTTGTTCGCGACGAAAGAACTGGCCCCATGGCGAGAGTTTTACATAACGAAGCTCAGAGAGATTGCCCGATTGGGCATATCGATCGAATGCCTTCTGGATATACCGGCAGCGGCGGCCGGGCTGGCTGAGGTTGGATGAAAGGGCATCCTGGGCATTGAAGAGGATGGTGTCGGCATCAGCGTCGGCATATCGGTCTAGGAAATTGCCGAAGTGGGGAGGAAAAAGGTCGTCGGCATCGGCAAAAATCAGCCATTTGCCTTGGGCGTGGTCGAGGCCGATATTGCGGGCGTGACCGGCTCCTTTGCGTTTGCGGCTGAAATATACCTCGGTGTGCGCCCTGCTGCAGCCGGGGAAGTGAGCAAAATCTACAATGTCCTTGTTGCTGTGGTCGTCAACGATGATGGTTTGCACATCGTCGCGCTGCGGAATCGTTTCCAACAGGCGTTGCAACAGTTCGGGCGTATTGCGATGGGGGATAATGATCGTGTACGAGTAGGTAGCCATTGCTTGTAAGATTTTGTAATATTGAGTTTTTTAACCACAATGTGAGGTGTTGAAAAGATTGCAAAAGTACGAAAAAAAATGATAATAAAACCCACATACGAAAAAAGTTGTATCTTTGCATCGAACAACAACAGTTTCGAAATATGTCTATTGGATTGTGTATTGGCGAGTTCGCCCCATTGCACCAAGGTCACCTCGACCTTATTATGCTTGCGAAGAAGGATAATTCGCGTTGCTTGGTGGCGGTTTGCAATTACGCCGGTTCGCAAGTCGAAACCGATTTTGACTTGGGGTTGAGGCGTCGCACTCAGCTGGTGCGCGAGCTGTTTATGAACGATTCGCATGTGTCGGTTTTAGGCATCGAGAATCGGGGAGCCGCGCCGGATGCCGAATACCGTTCGCCTTTTTGGAAAGATTGGTTTGCCGAATTGCGCAATCGTATGTGTCTTTCGACTGATGAGTTGGTGGTGTATGTGTCCGATCAAGCTGTCGAGGCCAATCTTTTGGCAATGGGCGTGCGCACCTATTATGTGAAACCGGATTTGCCATATACCGAGGCTCAGGTACGTGAACATCCCCTTCGATACTGGAATCAGATATCCCGCACGTTTCAGCCCTTCATGACCAAGAATATACTGGTTATCGGCACCGCCTCAGAGGGCAAAACAACCCTGGTGAATGATATTGCCGCCTATTTCAATATTCCTCGTGCCGAAGAATGGGGTAGGGTATATATGGAGCAGCACGCTTTGGCCGACGAAGACCTTGATGTTTCCGATTTTGTGGAATTTATTACCGGCCAGCTGCATCTTTATCAAGAAGCTGTGGCCAAAGCATCTCGCGGCATCACCATATCCGATACCGACAACCTAGTAACGCTCATGTATGCTTTGGCTTATGTGAAGGATACAAATATCGCCCTGTCGGAGCAGGATTATCAGCAGGTGCTCAAGCCGCTAGCATGGTCGTTGCGCCACCAGTTCCGGTGGGAGCGCATCTTTGTAATGATTCCCGGGGGCGAATATGTCGACGATGGATTCCGATATATGGGCCAATCCTCAATGGAAGAGCGTACAAGCAACCACCAGATGCTGATGTCGCTGTTGGAGGAATTTGGACTCTCCAGTCGGGTCACATTTATGCAGGGAGGACGTTATCTGGAAAATTTCGAAATGCTAAAATCTTATGTCAATGAACTCTTGGCTCAATAAATTGAAAATAGAGCTGGTGGGCGACGGCTGGTTCGGCCTGCTGTTTATAGCTGCCGGATTGGCCACCCAGGTGGCCTCTTATTTGCTTACCGATTCGTCTGCCCTGTCGCTCGTTTGCGGCATGCTGGGCATCATTGGCGTGGTGCTGTATAGCCAGAAGAAGATGTCGGCTTATGTTTTTTCTTTCGGCCAACTGTTTCTCTATGTTTATCTTGCCTGGCAGCAGCATCTGTGGGGCGAGGTGGTGGAAAATGTGTTTTATTTTGTGACGATGTTTGGCGGCATGTTTGTGTGGCTGCGCCATTATAAAAGCACTACCGAAACGTCGGAGGTGGAAACCCTCGAACTCTCAAAGCCCTGGTTCTACGCCATTTTGGCTGCTACGGCAATCATTATCGGCGGGTTGTATATGGTGCTTCGCATTACCAACGATTCGCAGCCTTTCATGGACTCGTTAACCACCGTTCCCGCTTTTGTGGCCCAGATATTGCTGATGCTGCGCTACCGCGAGAATTGGCTCTTTTGGGCTATTATTAATGTGGCCTCCATCGCCTTGTGGGCCATTGCTGAAGACTATTGCTTGATGGTGCAATATATCTTTTGGACCATCAATTGTGCCTATGGCTATCATTTATGGAAGTCGGCAAAATAGTTGATTTTTCGAGTGGCTCTTCCCAAAAGAATCAATAGTGCACCTCATATTGGCTGCCGTCGGCAGCTATCTGGGTGTTAGGGAATATGGGAGTGGCTTCTGCCAGTAGTTTTTCGGGCTCCTTGAATCGAGCGCTGATATGAGTGAGTATCAGTTGTTTGGCATTGGCTTTTAATGCCAAGGTGGCGGCTTGCTTGGTGGTGCAATGCAGTTTTTCGATGGCCACGCTCTCGAAGGCATGGTTGAAGGTGCTTTCGAGGCATAACAGGTTCACTCCCTGGATATAGGGCAGGAACGATTCGGTGTATCCCGTGTCGGAACAGTAGGCATAGCGGCGCGCCGGATTTTGTCCGCGGGGTTTTTCTTCAATCAGGTATCCGTAGGTAGGCACCGAGTGGAGCAGCGGGAACGCTTTCACGCGGCAGCGTAGGTTTTCGAATATGGTTTCGCACCCCTCGGTGTGGGTGAGTTCGTGGTAGCGTATCTCAAAATCGATATGGCTGCCCGATACTGCTATCATGGTTTCCAAGGCTTGCCTGATGCCTTTGGGAGCGAATACATCAATGGGGTCTTTTCGGCCGCATAGGTGCATGCTGCTGATGAGGCCCGGCAGCCCGAAAAAATGGTCGCCGTGGAGGTGGGTGATGAAGATGGTGGCCAGGGCCTGCATCTTTTGGTGATACACGCGCACCTGGGTTTGGGTGTTTTCGCCGCAATCGAAGAGCATGCGAAAACCGTTGATGTTCACCACTTGCCCGCTGCAATGGCGGGCAATAGTGGGCAATGCGGCTCCCGAGCCTAGTATGGTGGTGTAGAAATTCACTAGTTGGCGTAATAAATGATGGCTCCGGTATTGGGGTCGAACAAGGCCTTGAATTGCTTGTGGGGCAGACTGATGACGGGGCCGTATTGCGCAACGGGAAGGGTTACCTGATAGTCGAATAGCTCGCAATGGAGCAGCAGTTTGGCTTGCGAAGGCATGCGGTATTGGAAGTTGCGGTGGAAATTCAGCAGCGATTTCTTTTGGTTGCGGCTGAAATTGCGCACTTGCTGCAGCGATTTGTCGGGAATCAGGGTCACGGTTACCGGCAGGGCGTCGTAGTCGTCTTCCTCGCAGATGCCTTCGGCACGGCTGAAGTAGAACAGCACGTACTGCTGCATTGTGTCGGCCTCGCTGGCGGTGGGTTTGGGCTCGATAAAGAAATGTACCGTTTCCACCACAGGCTTGCCAATAAACTGGGCCATCAGCTGCGATTCTTTTTCCTCAATCTGTTTCAGCACCTGGGCTTTGCCTTCTGGGGTATAGCGGTCGCTCACGGTAATGTCGGCACGGGTGTCCTCCAGCTCGGCTATTTCGGCAGCGGCAGCCTGTGCCCGCTGGCGCAGCGAGCGCGGAGCTTTCTTGGTAGAGGTGCCAGTGGGATTGCCTGGGCGATCGCCTTTTACATAAAATGTATCGGTGCGGTCGTAGAGGTTGTAGGTGGGCAGCATCTTGTCGGCGGTGGCATTATGCAGCACCAGTTTGGCATCGTCCTCATTGGCAACGGGTGTTTGCATGGCGGTGCCCGTTTGCAGGGCTGTTTCGTCGGGCGTCATGCCTACCGAACGCAGCAGGTGGCGGCTGTCGACCTGCACGGCTATGCCGTTGGGCGATATCAGATAGTAGTTGCTGGGGTCGGCAGTAACGTTGTAGGAGGTTGCTATATTCTTGATTCGGTAGGGCTTGTCTACATCGAAATTGTCCAACGCCAGCATTTCCGATGCGAAATCGCTGAAAACGGCATCGGTAAGGTCGTAGTACTGGTAGGTGACATCTACGCATATTTGGGTCATCGGCAAGGCGTAGTATAATCCTCCCGTGGCTGTTTGGGGTGCGTTGTTGGTAACAGGGGTGACCGAATAGCAGCTGGTCATCAGCGCTAGACAGGCTATGAGGATTGATTTGACGTGTTTCAACTCGTTGGATGGATTAATATGTTTATAAATTTCTTACTTATATAGTGTGTATATGATAGGGATATTTGTGTGTTTTGTAATGAAAATCAAAATATTACATAATCTGCCTATAATATGCAACTATTATGCAAAGATACAAAAAACGAGCGAAATGACAAAAAATATTTTTTCTACCTATATGGTTTGTCGCCCGACCGAATCACCCCCAAGAGCATCTGACACTGGCCAGTTGCACCCTTGTTGCTTCGATGTAGCTCCGAAGTAGCTCCGAGGTAGCTCCGAGGTAGCTCCGACAAGGCGTCGGAGCTACCTCGGAGCCACCCCGGTGCTACAGCGGAGTTAGGAGGGGTTGAGTTGGAGCGTGGTTAAGTGGATAATGAAGGCTGAGGGAACAAAAAGAAAGGCCCGTAGGAATGCATTAGTCCTACGGGGCCTTTTCGGTATTGGGTATGTTGTTATTTCTTGCGAAGCATCATCAGGCCGAGGAATGTGATGAGTCCGTTGAGCAGGAGTATCTCGAATCCAAAATGGTAGCCGGTCCATACGGGCATGTATATCTTTAGGATATAGCATATGATGGGGGATGCTACGGCTATTGCGGGTACCCAGCGGTCGCGCACTTGCAGCCGGGTGAAAAGTCCGAAGGTGTACATGCCCAAGAGGGGGCCATAGGTGAAGCCGGCAACATCGAAAAGGGTGCCTATCAACGATTGGTTGTGGAAGGGCTGGAAGGCAATGATTACCACCAGGTATAGCATCGCAAAGGCAATATGCACCATTCTGCGGGTGCGCAGTTCGTTGCGGCGTTCCTTCTTGCCGAACTGGAGAAAATCGTAGCAGAAGGTGGTGGTGAGTGCGGTGAGGGTGCCGTCGGCACTCGAATAGCCGGCTGCCACCATGCCCAGCACAAATACAACGGCCGTGAAGGTGTTCAGGTGGAAGGCGATGGAGGGGAATATCTTGTCGCCCACCACCATGCCGGCTTCGTTCGTGGGAAGCAAAAAGCCGGTGGTTTGTGCGTATGCTATCAAGGCGGCGCCCAGGCTGAGGAATAAGATGTTGACTACGATAAACAGCAGGCTGCTGGTGAGCACGTTTTTCTGAGCCGAACGAAGGTTTTTGCAGGTGAGGTTCTTCTGCATCATGTCTTGGTCCAGTCCCGTCATGGTGATGGTGATGAACATGCCGCTGAGAATCTGCTTCCAGTAATATTTGGCTGCGGTGGGGTCGGTTTCCCAGATTCGCGTAAAGCCTTGTTCGGCCGAGCGTTGCAGCAATTGGGGATAGGTGATGCCTAGTTGCTTGAGTATCACCACCACGGTTACCGCTGCCGCCAGCAGCAGGAAGGTGGTTTGCAGCGTGTCGGTCCACACCACAGTTTTCAATCCTCCGCGGAAAGTGTATAATAGGATAATGGCGATGAATATCAGCGCCGGCACCCAGAAGGGGAGCCCCCACTCTTTGAATACAAACTCGTATAGGATAAACACTACCAGGTACATGCGCAGCGCCGACCCGAGCAGGCGGGAGATTATGAAGAACAGCGCACCGGTTTTTTCCGAGGCTACGCCGAAACGCTGTTCCAGATAACTGTAGATGCTGGTGAGGTTGAGCCGGTAGTATAGCGGCAGCAGCACCAAGGCTATCACCACGTAGCCAAGCACGTAGCCAAACACCAGGGGCATGTAGGTGAACTGCCCGTAATACACTCCCCCGGGCACCGACATGAAGGTGACGCCCGATAGCGATGCGCCAATCATTCCGTATGCCACCACGGGCCAAGGCGATTTGCGTTGCCCGCGAAAGAAAGAATCGTTGTCGGCACCTTTGCGCGACGACAGCCACATGACCAAAAAAAGCAGCAGCGTGTAGGCTGCAAAACAGCTAAGAATTATCGTTTCCAATTGAATCTTTTATATATTTTTTCAATTGCAAAAATACTAATTTTTTTCCATATCCGTTTTTTTTTGTAACTTTGAACACTCAAAATAGTGTTTAAAAAATACGAAAAGTAAGTACAAAATATTAGTATAACGATAGTTATGAGTAATAAGAAGATTCTGTTTGCAGCCTTATTTTTGATTTTGGCAGGCTCATTGTCGGCACAAAACAACGACAATTTGCGTGGAAGAATCAACGATCGTCCCACCCAAGCCGTTCAGCGTCGCCCCAATGCCCCGCAGAAGACCAATCAGATGATGCCCGACCGTATGTCCGATTGTCAGCGCGACGGTTTCCACGGCGAGGTTCAGAATGTGTTGTCGGTAATGTACGAGGCCGACGAGCATGCCACTACCGCCCGTCGCGGCAGCATCATGGAACGCCTCAAGACTGTATACAACCAGAAAGGTCAGCGCCGCAGCCAGTCATACCTCAGCAATGAGGAGGATATGATTTTCCGCACCAAATACAAACACGACGATTTCGGTTTGGTTACCCTCGAGCATATCCTCGACCCCGAGGAGAATGTCATCGGCCGCACATATTATCTCTACGATGCCGACCTTATCCTTACCGAGGTCTATGTCGAGGACGAGGAACGCCAGATTGAGAGCCGCGTACTTTATAAGTACGATGCCCAGGGCCGTCTTAGCCAGACCAGCTTTAACGATCATGTAAACAATGTTTTCCGCCGCGAGATGTATATCTATGGCGAGAATGACAATATTTACAAGACTGTTGTTTTCAACGGCAAAGGCCAAAAGGTGCAGGAAATCCGCTATGAGTATGACGAGCACAACGAGCGTACTAGCGCCACCCTTTACGACTATTACGAGGACCCCAACGAGCCTGAGCTCACCATTACCCTATACGAGTATCGCTACGACGAAGAGGGCAACTGGGTTACCCGTTATGAATATCAGCTCGAGAACGACCGCAAGATTCCGGTGTATATTGTCGAGCGCGACATCAAGTATTTTTAGTAGTATAGTATTATAAATAAAATATTGCCGCTCCCTGTGGGCGGCTTTTTTTAGCATGAACACTATCCATCCCGACACGCTGCAGTTCTTCAACGAATTGCACCAGAATAACAACCGCGACTGGTTTAACGAGCACAAGTCGCGCTGGATCGAAATCCAATCCCAGTTTATTGAGTTTACTCAGGCACTAATTGATGCCATGATGCCTTTGGACCCCGGTTTGCGCAATCTGGAAGCCAAGAGGTGTGTGTATCGCATCTATCGCGATGTTCGTTTCTCGCACGACAAGCGCCCTTATAAAACCCATATTGCATGCTTCCTCTATTCCGGAGGCGACCGCACACAGGCCAGCCCGGGATATTATCTGCAGATGGGGCAGGAGGATTACGGCCTCACGGGCGGTTGTTCTCTGGGAGGCGGTTTCTTCATGCCTTCATCCAAACAGCTGGCAGCCATTCGACAAGAGATTTTCTATTGTACCGACGAGTTTAAAGCCATTATGGCATCCCCGGGCTACAAGAAATATTTCGGCAGCACGTTCTACACGTCCAAGCATCTCACCCGGCCGCCAAAGGGCTATAGCGCCGATTGGCCCGATGTGGAACTGCTCAAGTGGAACGACTATTGCACCATGTATACCATGCCTCAACAGCTTATTCTTACCGATCAGCTCTTCGATGAGGTTATCAAAGTGTGGACCGCCAGCGTTCCTCTCAACCGCTTTCTTCAACGTGCAATAGAGGGGGTACAGTAATGGAACAGTCTGCCGTTAGTGCCCAGATGCTCGAAGACTTGTTTGCCCGGCGCGACGAGGGGTATGGCGATTTCATCTGCAAGCTCACTCCCGGTCTCGACCGATCTAAAGTGATAGGGGTGCGCATGCCGCAGCTGCGCCAACTGGCTAAATCTTATGCCTCCATGCCGATTGAAGCGCTAGCTCCCTTCCTGGACGACCTGCCGCATCAATATTACGAACAAAATATCATACACGGCCTGCTCATAAGTGCGCAGAAGGACTATGATTTTACCCTTCACCTGCTGGAGCGGTATCTGCCTTTTGTCAGCAATTGGGCTGAGTGCGACCTGCTTTCGCCCCGATCCTTTAAGCTCAAGGTACATCGTGAACGACTCCTTTCCGACATTCCTCGTTGGATGGAAAGCCCGTTGCCTTATATTAAGCGTTTTGGCATTCTGCAGCTGATGAACCACTTTTTAGACGCTGATTTCGATCCCGCTCAGCTGCAATGGGTTGCAGCCGAGCGTATGGATCATTATTATGTGCGAATGGGGGTGGCTTGGTATTTTGCCACCGCGCTGGCCAAACAGTGGGATGCTGCACTTGCCATTATCGAAAGCCGCACCCTTGAAAAATGGACCCATAATAAGTCTATTCAAAAAGCCATTGAAAGCTATCGTGTGAGCCCCGAGCATAAAGAGGTCTTGCGTTCGCTCCGCCAATAGCGGGGTGAGGGAGGCCGTGTGGGCGTTTTTTTCCGGATTGTCCGGATTCCCCGGATTGTCCGGAGTTTCCGGAATTTCCGGAAACTCCGGACAATTAAATCACTCGAATGTATCTTTTATTAGCGGTTGTGCTATTTGATGGCGGCGGTGTTGGAGGGGGAGGATGTGCTGCCGTGGCCTAGCTGCAACAAGATGTAATATTCAGCTTTGGCTTTGGCAGGAGGTGTATTGTCGGTATAGGTTTTATCGCCCTCTTTGAATGAGGCTATGGCCTGGTAGTCGCCACCGTCAACCGAGCGATAGATGACGCCCCAGTGGGGATCGTCGCCTTGGTAGTCGTATTTCCAGTTGAGGTTGACGTTGCCGCTCTTATCGCGTTTGGCATCGAGTTTTATCTTTACGTCAACATGGCGAGGGGCTTGGATGTAGACGTTGACATAGCCGAATCGGCCGCTACTTAAGCCTGTGCTATCTTTCTCCCAATAAAGAGTGCAGGTGGTATTGCTATCGGTGACTACGGAAGTGAAAATGGGACTTTCGGGTGCGATAATAACAATCATCTTGAAGTAATGTTGGTATTACAACTCTCGGGTGAGAAAGCGGGCGATGCGGAGCTTGAGGTAGCTGTACTCGCCGTTGAAATGGTCGAACACCTCTTTTAGAGTTTTTGTCTCGGGGTGGTCGAGCATGTATTTGACGATGATTTCCTGCTCGTCGTAATCCATCACCAGATCGGGGTCGAGGCTGCCGTTTTCCACGGCAGTAAGCAGGTATCCTTCCACGGTGCTGACGGCGCGAAGCATGCGTCCGGAAATATCGTCGATAGAGAGTCCCTCGGCACACAGCTGGGCTGCGGTTTGCCATGCCGGGGTGGCTTTTTGCTTCACCTCGGCAATATAGTCTTCAACCATTTGAACAATCTCCATACCATACTTGGTAACGGTGGTAGTGCCCATGCCGGAAACCTTGAGGAGCGATTTCCCGGTAGTGGGGAGGGCGTCGGCGATTCCAAGTAGGGCCTTTTGAGAGATGATGGTATATGCGGGGAGGGAGAGCTCCTTGGCTTTGCTTGCGCGCCAGCGGGTGAGACGCTTGACCAGTTTGGGATTCTTGGAGTCGGCGTACACATCCTCGATTTTTGTCGCTTTGGCTTTTTGAGGTTTTTCTAAAACGAAATCGGCTTTGGCCTTGAGATAATCGGCGATAGAGAAACCTTTTTCGTGAGTGTGGCTCAGGAGTTTGGCCTTGAGGCCGGCAGCTTGCTGCAAGTTGTCGGACAGCTCTTTGATGCGCTTGGCAACCTCCTTGTTATCAACCGACACCTGCAGAATAGGGTTGACCCGGGAAGTGATGTTATTGAGCTGGGTGAAGAAATAGTCGGTGGCCTTGGCAATGCGGTCGGCGAGAATTGCCTGGTTGTCGGGTTGCTGGCTGATGGCCATCAGCTGGCGCTGGAAGCGTTCGGCTACATCGGTAAGGTTTGCCAAATCCTTGGTGGCCAGCAGGGTGAGGGTGGAGCATTGCTGGGGGTAGGTAGACCTGAGGTTGTTTTGGAAAAGACGTTCGAGCGACTCGATATTGTGCCTTAAGGCACTGAAATCGAAAAGTTCGAAGATGGTGGAATAGTAGTATTGTGTGCGGTAGCTGTCGAGGCGTTCTTCGGCCTCGGTTTGCGAATTGAGGGTGGTGTTGAAATGGGTGATGTCTGAACTGTCGAAACTGTTGTGCTGGGAGATGGGGGAAAGGAGCGTGAGCCCTTCAAGTGAGCGGCAGCGGCTGAGCGCCACATACACCTGGCCGTAGGTGAAGGCAGCAGAAGCATCAACCTGCACCTGGTCGAAAGTGAGGCCTTGAGCCTTGTGGATGGTTACCGCCCAAGCGGTGCGGAGGGGATACTGGGTGAAGGTGCCGTCGACCACCTGCTTGATTTCGTTGCTTTTGGGGTCGATTTCGTATTTGATGTTCTCCCATACCTCGGTGCCCACATTGATGGCTTGTCCATCTTGGTCGCGAACGACGATGACCTGCTTTTGAATGCCATCGGCATCGGTGGCAGTCTCTAGCCCCTCTACGGTGGCGAGTTTTCCATTAAAATAGTTGCGGGCGCCGCTGCTATCGTTTTTGACAAACATCACCTGGGCTCCGGGTTTGAGGGTGAGAGCGTAGTCGGTAGGAAAGGCCCCTTCGGGGAAATTGCCTTCGATATCGGCGGTGAGGGTGAATGGGGTTGTGTCTAGGGCTGCCAGGCGCTGCTGGTTCACTCGGTCGGCTTGGTGGTTGTGGGTAGTAAGGAGGATTGGGTCTTGGAGTTGGTTGGCAGATTTTGTAATTTGCCGATTGGCTGGAATCACGCGAGAATTGAGCGCGTCGAGGGTGGCTTGATCAAAATGGTTGTCGCGGATATTGTTGAGCAGATTGACGAAAGTGGGGTCCTGCTGCCGGTAGACTTTGGTGAGCTGAATGGTGATAAGATTGGTGCGCTGGAGGGCTTTGCTGTGGAAGAAGAAAGGGGAAGGATACACCCGCTCCATGTAGGGGCGTTCGTCTTCGGTGACAACGGGGGCAAGCTGCTGCACATCGCCAATGAGGAGCAGCTGCACACCGCCAAAGGGCTTGCTGCTTCGGCGGAATCGGCGCAGGGAGTCGTCGATGGCATCCAGCAAGTCGGCACGCACCATGCTGATTTCGTCGATGATGAGCAGTTCCAGAGTGCGTATGATGTCCAGCTTCGACTTGCGCAGCTGTCGCTGCTGCTCAGGCATTTGGTATTCGGTCACAAGTTCCTTGACATCGGGTAGGAAAGGGCAGAAAGGAAGCTGGAAGAAGCTGTGGATGGTAACGCCGCCGCAATTGACGGCAGCCACACCGGTGGGGGCAAGCACCACATGGCGCTTATTGCAATTGGCCACAATATGGTGCAGGAGGGTAGTTTTGCCGGTGCCGGCTTTGCCGGTAAGGAAAACGGAAACACCGGTTTCCATAACATATTTCTCGGCGAGTTCGATCTGGGGGTTGCGTTCCATGGGGTGATAATGGGTGGTTATCTGCGTTTTTTCTTGTTTTTCGACTTCGGTTGGTCGGGGGCAACATCCTGAACCAGGCGCACCGAGCAGCGGGTAAGTCGTTCGAGGGGCTGGATTACCGAATGTCGGCCAATGGCAAAGGTGAGGGCCATGGCATTTTTCTTGTCGTAGTGAACGGTGCTCCAGTAGTAGCCGATATGCTCGTCGCCCTCGAGCTCGTTAGGTCGGCTGTAGGAATAAGCCACTTTTTCCATATACCGCTTTTCGTGCATGAAGCCGGGGCCTATGTCGGTTGTTTTCTCGCTAGCAGGAACAAGCACCATGGGAATGGTGTTGCCGTAGCTGATGTCTACCCCTTCGACCCCGCCCATTTTGGCAATCATCTGCAGGTTGACCATTCCCTGGTAGTAGCTGCTGAGGTAGCAGGTGCCTGCCGCGGGCAGGAAAACGGCGCCGGCATACTCGAGGATATTCCATTCGGGCAGGGTTAGCCGGTAGATGTGGTGGGAAATGATGGTGTCGAAACCGCGCTGGAACCAGTTGTCGGGGAGGAGTATGATGCCT
Organism: Candidatus Colimorpha merdihippi; assembly: GCA_018066145.1. Classification (GTDB taxonomy): domain Bacteria; phylum Bacteroidota; class Bacteroidia; order Bacteroidales; family P3; genus Colimorpha; species Colimorpha merdihippi. The sequence goes on from JAGHRY010000011.1 coordinate 46,120, forward strand.
TCTACGCAGCGGCCGCGCTTGTTGGTGTCAAGAACGATGCTGGCTTGCGAGTGCAGGAGGTGGGCATTGGGGCGACCGGTAAAGAGGTAATTCCACTCGTATACGGTGAGGGTGCGCCACAGTCCGGGGCGCTGGCCGCCGTTGGCAATGCTGTTGTAAACGCCCCAGTCGTAGCTGGTGCCTTCGATATTATTATCTTCGCCATTGCCCAGCATGGCGGGGTTGGATACGTTTTGCGAAGGAAATTTGTCGTGGTAGCCGCTGGTGCCCCAGCCAAAGAGGTCGATCCATCCGGGATAGCCTTTCTTAGCCTTGAGGTTGGCATCTCCTATGTAGTCGGTCTGGCTGTCGGCAAAGCGCCATTGGTGGGCACCGGAATTGTATTGGAGGTTGCCTTTGGAGAAACGAACCTGCATGTCGGGGGAAACACTGAAAAGTCCTTCGAGCACCCCTTGTTCGCGACGTTGGAGGCGCTCCATGCCGCGCGAGTAGTAGGCCTGGCCGTCGACGATGGAATCGAGCACCTGCTGCCCGGGCATCCACCCTAGCGCGGTATCAATGTTGTCGAGGATCATCACCAGGCGGAATCCGAGGTTGCTGAGCTTGGAATTGGGCGGCCAGCAATTGCGGTAGCTGGTGCGGAGATTTTCTGGGGTGTCGCACCAGCTGCCTCCGCGCCCCACGCGGGTGTCGCCAGTGGCAGGCCCCTTGGGATTGTCAATGGCAACGGGGGTGGCTATTCTAAGAATATAACTCTTGGGGTAATTGCCGAAACGCTTATTGCTCATAGGATTATCGAGCCATTGGCTGAACTCTTCTCGGGTAGTAACTCCAGCCTGGGGTGGGACTTCCAGGTATCTGCGGTTGCGCCAGCCGTATTCATATTCATAGTACCAGTCTTGGCACCACTCCCACACGTTGCCGGTCATGTCGTAAAGCCCCAGCTCGTTGGGGATGAGGCCTCCAACGGCATGGGTCGTATCGCCCGAGTTCTGCTGTCCCCAGCCGGATTTCATCGGGTCGTCGCTGCCGGCATAACTGTTGCCCTGGGCATAGACGCCCCCGCGGGCGGCATATTCCCATTCGGCCTCGGTGGGAAGCCTGAAATGCTTGCCGGAGAGGGTGTTGAGGCGTTGTATAAAGGTATGCACTTCTTCATAGCTCACCTGCTCTACGGGTCTGTCGTCGTCGGGGAAATTGGAGGGGTTGTATCCCATTATCGCCTTCCACAGGCGCTGGGTGACCTCGTAGCGACCCATATAGAAACTGCCCACGACTACGGGATGGAACGGAATTTCGTCGATTTTGCCTTGGCGCTCCAGCCCCTCATCACAGCCCATGGTAAATTCGCCCCCTTGCACATACACCATATCGATGCGGCACCCGTTGATGTTGAACGATAAGGTTTTGTATGCCGGAGCATGCTTTTGCGCATGGCTGGCAAAGAGAATGATTGTGGCGAAAAGAATCAGCGCTATTTTTTTCATGATTGATAGGTTATGTATTGATAGTTGGTTATTGCAGCGGGGGTAAAGTATGAATAGGAAGCTGGTGGGGCGAAAAGCCAATGGAAGATGGGGCCAGAAGTGTAGCGGTGGGCTCCTGGCCCCATCGGGTTGGTATTAGCTGACGGGAACGCGGCGGTCCAGACCAAAGGTCATGGGCGACACCTTGAGCTGTGGCGGGCACTGCATGCGCTTCCATTCGTTCTGCTTAACGCGGCGCAGCACAAAGGCCACGGTGTCGGGGTCGTAGCCCTCGGCCACAATCTCGTCGTAGCAGAGCTGCTCTTCGATATGGAGGTTGAGGATGGCGTCGAGCACGTCGTATTCGGGCAGCGAGTCGGAATCTTTCTGGCCGGGACGCAGCTCGGCCGAAGGCGGTTTCTGAATGGTGTTGATGGGGATGATTTCGCGCTCGCGGTTGATGTATTCGGCCAGCTCGTAAACCTCGGTTTTATAAAGGTCGCCGATAACGCTGATGCCGCCATTGCAGTCGCCGTAAAGGGTGCCGTAGCCCATGGCGGCCTCCGACTTGTTGGAGGTGTTGAGCATCAGGGCGCCGAATTTGTTGGCATAGGCCATAACGATGGTGCCGCGGATGCGCGCCTGGAGATTCTCCTCGGTTACATCTTCGGGCCTGTCGCCAAACATGGGTTTGAGGCATTCGCGCATGGTGTCGAACATGGGTTTGATGGGGACGATGTCGTACTCCACGCCCAGGTTGTTGGCCAGGTCGACGGCGTCTTTGACCGAATGGTCGGTGGAATACTGCGAGGGCATGAGGATGCCATGCACATTCTCGGCGCCGAGGGCTTGGGCAGCCAGGGCGCAAACCATGGCGCTGTCCATGCCGCCGCTCAGGCCTATCACGCAGCGCGTCATGCCGTTTTTGCGGAAATAGTCGCGAATGCCCATGATGAGGGCTTTGTATACAAGTTCTACGGCCTCGGGCTTCTCGTCGTGGCATTCCTCCATCAGCTGCAGGTCGACGCTCTGCACATGCTGTTCGAAATAGGGGAATTGGCAGAGCACCTGTCCGGCCGCGTTGAGGGCCATGCTGCCGCCGGCAAAGAGGAAACTGCCTTCGCCGCCGATGCGGTTGACAAACACTAGCGAAGCGTTGAGGTTTTCTACAATCTTATGCATGCGGTAGCGGATGCGGTAGGGCTTGTTGTAGTCGAACACATTGCAGCCGCAGCAGATAACCATGTCGGGCTGCTCGATGTGGGATTTGGAAAGCTCTTTGAGGTCCTCATAAAAACCGATGGCAATAGACTGCTCCTGGTATTGGATGATTTGCACACCCTCGCCGCGGACAAAATATTTCTGCTCGTCGGGGGCAAGATATTTCTTGGTGATGATGCCACGGATGGCGCAGTTTTGCACAAACACGATGGCGTTGCAGAGCCCCTTGTCCTGAATCTGGAGCGGCATGCCGATGAGGAAAGCACGGTGCTCGGATTTTTGAATCAGTTCCTGCAGCACAGCCTGGGCGCGTTTCTGGAGGTCGGTATAGGCTACCGAACCGAAGAGCGGCGAACCGCAAAGGGTGCAGGCCGGAAAAACGGTAAGGAGGGCTTCGCGGCTTTCGGGGGAGTCTAACTCTTGCAGAATCCAATTGAGGTTCTCTTCGGGATTGTTGGTAACGATGTCGTGTTGAACAATGTGGATATTCATAATGCTGTCGAAATATAAGCTTTGATGGGCTGCCGCTGCATCGGCTGCAACAGCAACTGTATCAATTGTTTTTACTCTTATTTGTATTTTGCAACCAATCTGCAAAAATACAAAATTATTTCATATTCCCATAATATAT
>JAGHRY010000190.1 GCA_018066145.1 Candidatus Colimorpha merdihippi
TCCCGAGGCACAGGTGGAAGCTTATCCCGATTTCGTCGACTCCGATAATCCCGTAGTTACCCTTACCGACGTTTCGCCCTACAGCGTCAGCCGTGTTTGGTATTTCAACGAAGGTGTTGCCGAGGAATATGCCTCACCCAACAGCCACAATTTCGGCGAGGTTTCGTCCGACTCTGTTGAGGTGACCCTGGTAGCTTACAACGACCTCAGCTGTTCCGATACCTTGGTGTTCAGACTGCCTGTGACCCAGTTTACCTTCTATGCGCCCAACGTGTTCACTCCCGAACGTCCTGACAACAACAAGTTCCGCATCTACACGGCCAACCGTCAGGAATTCTTCTCGGTATACATCTATGACCGCAACGGCCGACTGGTGTACAGTTCCAACGACCTCGACTTCCGTTGGGACGGCACCACCCCCGACGGGCTGAAATGCCCCCAGGGGTCTTACGCATGGATTGTACGCTACCGTCGTCCCGGTACCGAGGACATCGTTACCCAGAAGGGTGTGATTTCCTTGGTTCGATAAACTATAGTATCAATTATTCATCCAAAAGGGCGGGAAGCTACATAGGCTACCGCCCTTTTATAAATTACTACCACTCACTTGGCTCATTCACCTAAAGAAATATTACAGAAATATTGGGGATACGACTCTTTCAGGCCCATGCAAGAGGAGGTTATCGACTCCATTATGCAGGGTAATGATACCTTGGTGCTATTTCCTACTGGTGGAGGAAAGTCGATATGCTATCAGGTTCCCGCATTGGCCATGGAGGGATTGTGCCTGGTAGTATCGCCTCTGATATCGCTTATGAAGGACCAGGTGCAGAACCTGAGCAACAAGGGGATAAAGGCAGCATGCCTGGTGGCTGGCACCAACAGCCTAGAGCAAGAAGTGATATTCAACAACTGCATCTTTGGTAAGACAAAGATACTGTACGTATCGCCCGAGCGACTAACTCAACAGGTGTTCATACAACATTTCCGCCAGATGAAAGTGTCGATGATTGCTGTTGATGAGGCACATTGCATATCACAATGGGGATATGACTTCCGCCCCGCATACCTCGGGATTGCACGCATTCGCGACTACCATCCTTCAGCACCCATAATGGCACTGACAGCCACTGCCACACAAGAAGTGGTGGTAGACATACAGAAACAGTTGCTATTCCGTAACGGGAAGCGTGTCTACCAAAGCAGTTTTACGCGGAACAATCTGGCCTATATGGTCTTTGCCGAAGAGAACAAAGACGGCAGGCTGATTCGTATCATTAATAAAGTAGGCGGTAGCGGAATTGTGTATGTTCGAAACCGCAGACGCACCCGAGCCATAGCCGACATGCTTATTCAACACGGCATTTCGGCCACATACTACCATGCAGGATTAGAGGCAAAGGAACGCGATTTGGCCCAACTGCGATGGATGAAAGGCGAGGTGGATGTAATTGTGGCAACAAACGCGTTTGGCATGGGTATTGACAAGCCCAATGTACGCTACGTAGTTCACATGGACATTCCTTCATCTATCGAGGCCTATTTCCAAGAAGCCGGACGAGCCGGACGGGATGGCAAGAAAGCCTATGCCGTGCTATTATACAATCAGGATGACCTCGGGGTGCTAGATGCCAACATAGAGGCAAGCTACCCCTCACGGCAAATCATTTCGAATACATACAGAGCCATCTGCAATTACTATCAGATACCTATTGGGGCTGGAGAAGATTGCCAGTTCGACTTCGACCTCGAAGGCATCTGCAATACCTACCATTTTAATGTGGTGGAATTTTACAATGCTGCTCGTTTTTTGGAGAAAGAGGGACTTGTTGTGCTACCCGATAGAGAAGATGCCGAATCGAAACTGTACATACCCATTGATCGGGAGACCTTATACCGCTTTCAAATAGACCAGCCCAGATACAGCGACCTTTTGGTAATGATATTACGACTCTACGGCGGACTATTCACCAGCTTTGTTCCTATATCTGAGAAATTACTCGCCAGACAAATGTACATGAACCCCGACCAGATACGCAATATGCTGCTGCATCTGGACGCCCTTAAGATTGTCAAATACCAACCCCAAAAGAAAAAAAAGCAGATTATCTTTCCTGTTCCACGAATAGATGCCAAGGACATCTGCCTTACAGATAGCAATTATCGAAATTTGAAAGAAAACGCTATCATCAAGAAAGATGCAATACGTAATTATGTGGTAAATACACAATTGTGCAGGAGCGAAATGTTGCTAGCGTATTTTGGAGAGCAACAATCAGATCCTTGCCAACAATGCGACCACTGCATCGTAAACAAGAAACAGACACCAACGCAAGAATTGAGGAACGAAATACTGGGCTTACTCAAAAAGAAACCAATGAATAGTAATGAATTATTGAGCGAGATAGCTCATATCGACGAGTCACGCTGCCGAGAAGAATTACGACAATTGGTGGACGAAGGCCTCGTCGGCATCAACAAGCAACTTCAATTCTTTGTATAATCGGGCTACTGGCAATCCCATTACATTATAATAACAGCCTTCAATAGCTTCGATACCCACCATGCCTATCCATTCCTGGATACCATAGGCACCAGCTTTATCGTAAGGCTTATACTTGTCTACATAATATACCAGTTCTGCCGAATCCATCGAACGAAAACGCACTTGGGTACATTCAGAGAAATGGGAAATTCTGTCACAGGTACGAAGGCACACCCCAGTATACACCTGGTGAGTCCGTCCGGATAAAGAATCGAGCATGGCAATAGCATCCTCACGTGTAACCGGCTTGCCCAACACCCGACTGCCACATACCACGACTGTATCGGCCGTCACCAAAACTTGGCCGCAACCCAGTTGCTGCGTATAACCTTCAGCCTTAAGCACAGCCAGCGACTCCGCTACCTGGGAAGCAGGTACCGGAGTCGTCAGATGCTCATCGACATCGATGTCTACAATAGAAAATGGAATTCCTATCTGCCCCAACAACTCGCGTCGACGGGGCGATTTCGAAGCCAATAATAGCTGCATTATCTTCTCTTAGCGTCTTGCTTGGTAGCGGTATTATCTTGCATAGAGGTCATCTGACCATCTTTAAATTGGGCAACAACGCCTTCTCGACCATACTTGTCGTACCAGATCCACTTGCCATCCTTTTTACCATTAACGAAATTGCCAGTTTCTTCAGGATATCCGGCTTCGTTATAACGCTCGTACTTGCCGTTGCGTTCGCCATTAACATAGGTCTCAGCAATCTCAACTTTACCATTGGCATGATACCTAACGGTTTTACCATGTTGCAGATCGTTGTGGTAGCTCATCTCGTAACGAACGCTGCCATCGTCGAAAACGCCACGCCAAAGGCCTTCTTTCAATCCATTATGGAAAGAACCGGTATAGTCGAGCTTGCCGTTTTCATACCAAGCAGTCCAAGTGCCTTCTTCTTTATCATTCACATAATTGCCTTCGTGGAGTTTTTCTCCAGTTTCATACCAAGTAGTCCACAAACCTTGTTTAAACCCCTTGCTATACTGTCCCTCACGCCACTTTTCACCAGTTTCGTAATAATAGGTCCAAGTGCCGGTTTCGCTACCGTTAACATAATTACCACGAATTCCCACATTGCCATTAGTACGCCAATAGAAAATCCATTCTCCCTCTTGCTCACCTTGCACAAGACGACCTTCTTGGTCCTTCTTTCCATTAGGTGTCCACCAAGTAGCCATACCTTCCAACTCATCATCGACATAGGTACCTTCGAACTTGAGTTGTCCATTCTGATGCCATTCACGAGTCTTACCCTCACGCACGCCATCTTCGTAAGGAACTTCGTCCTTCTGCTGGCCATTGGAATACCACGATACGAAATTGCCTTGTTTCTTACCGTCTACAACCTGAACCTCACTCTGTTTAGCGCCATTAGCGTACCAGGTTTTGCTGACTCCACTACCTGACATAACCAGCTCTTCATGCTTGGTGCCATCGTTGTAGAAAGTTCTCCAAACACCTACCTTATGGCCATTATTATCATAACGGCCCTGGCGGAACACTTGTCCGTTGGGGTGCCACCATGTCCAATTGCCGATATGGACGCTATCCTCATTCAAAGTACCGGAAACGTACATTTGGTCAGGATGAGTAGCATAGGATTCTTCATAATGGATTTGAGCGCTTACCGACATTGCCAGCAAGCATGAAAAGGCGAAAAGGAGACTCTTTTTCATATGAAATATTGAACTTTATTATTCTGAATAAATGAATTCGACACGAATAGGGTTGGAACTTTCGGTGCCATTAATTACAGTACGGAAAGCTGCAGAACGGCGGCCATCGATGAACAACTCGGTACCATAATCTATTCCTGTACGGAGCAGCTCTTGCAGATGTCTGGTAACGCGGAGGCGGTACTGGTGTTTATCGCGATGATAATATCCATCGAAACCACTAAACGTATATGAATTGGTCAGCACATTGGCATCAGTAACATAAGAGGATGTGCCATCGGCCATATTTCTAAGGGCAAGAATACGCACAGGGGTGGAAGTATCGGCCGACTCATGTACAGGCAATAATAACTCGGCATAATGAATGACAGCAGTAGGATGTTCTCTACGGAACTGTTCAACAAAAGGCTGCATATTCAGGCGAATGCGGGTACCTCCAAGCGGTTCCAAAAACAGCTTCTGGGAGCCATCAATAGTTGCATTGCGATTATTAGCAAAGGCCGACAATTCCGAATTGGCATAATTGTGTTGATAGTACATCGCATGAGCAGCCTCGGAATTGATCGAGAACTGATAAGTCATTGGGGTTCGCGTAGAACCTTGAGCAGCTGCTGCACTATCCATCTCGGCAGTATGATAGAACATCGTGATTCGGGTATTTGTTGCAGCAAAATTCACAGACAAAGCCATCTGGGAATGATCTGCCAACTGGATGGCCAAACCCTTAGAGATATTCAGGAATTGAGCCTGAGTGCAAGTTTGACGAAGGATAGGATAGATATTCTCGTTGAAACGCACACGGATGCTGTCGGCATAATAGGTAACCTCATCGTCGAACAGGACAACATCACTTTGAGGAAGGCTATTGGTTGACAGATACAGGCTGTCAGAAACAAGCGCCTCAGCAAGCTGCCGTACAATAATATGCATTGTTCTTGGAGTGGAATCAGGTAGTATCGGGTAAACAGTATCAATCACCAAGGTCATTACCACCGAGTCGAAAATAACATCATCGGTAATATTCACGCCGCTGGTAGGTGCACCAAACTGGGAATATACAATCGCTTTCATAGAACCGAAAATTGGATCCTGGTAATCGCCTAAAACAGCAGCTGTGTATCCCGAAGTAGACAAAGAGTCATCAAAAATAGTGCAAGCAGTCATATAGGCAGTATCGCGAGTGCCGTGATAGAAAGTAAAAGGGTCTTGCAGCTCGAGGCCTAGGCTTGATTCGTTCTCAGTGCATGCACATGGCAAGAGAAGTAGGAAAAGTGCCAAAGGCAGAAATAATTTTTTAATTAACATTATTGTAATCGATATGGTTGCAGAAATCTTTAGTTATTCAAAGCACTTCCACAGAGAACCTCGTACATGCGGTTAATCTTTTGGAAGAACTCAGTATTGTCGGGCATATAATCCAATACATGCCGCTTATTTTCTTTAGCAAAAGCCACCAATTCCGGATTCACATTTGGGGATGCGATAACAACACCATTGGCATAAGTGATGGCTGCTTTCATCAAAGTCAGATAATCCAGATTCTGATATAGCCTGAGGTCTTTGGCTGTAGCCCCATCATAGCGCATCTTGCGCTCCATTTCTTCAAGGAACATACCATTAAAAGCATCATCCTGAAGAGAGAGAACCGTGCGGGTGCCGCTGAAGAAAGCATTCTCCTTATTGATTCGGCGCAGATAAAATGGCACCATGCCGCTGAACCAGCCCGAGAAATGAATCAGGTGGGGCTGCCATGCAAGTTTGCGAACAGCTTCCAGCGCACCACGTCCAAAGAAAAGAATGCGCTCGTCGTTGGTAGGTTTCAGTATGCCTTTCTCATCAAAAGTGCTGCCATAGCGATTGAAATATTCCTCATTGTCGATAAAATATACCTGGAGTCGGGCTGTTGGAATAGAGCCCACCTTAATAATCAGCTGGTGATCACAGTTGTTCACAATGAGATTCATGCCAGAAAGGCGAATAACCTCGTGGAGCTGGTGTTTGCGCTCGTTTACATCTTCGAACCGAGGCATGAATACACGAATTTCGCGGCCCAATTCCTGCGTGAATTGAGGCAAACGACGATTCATCAATGTAGCTTCGGATTCATCTAAGA
>JAGHRY010000168.1 GCA_018066145.1 Candidatus Colimorpha merdihippi
ATATATAAGACTTTATTGTATTTTCTCGAATCTGATTATAGTATTAATGAGGATTATATGTTTGATCGGGAAGATACACGACAGTATTATATAAGAAGAGAGATACTGAGGGCTATTGCTTCTCATACTTGTGCAGATATTTATCAAAATGATGTTTTGAGATTCTCGTTTCTACTCATATTATGTGATGATGCACAGGATTGGGGAAGAAAAGGAATTAAAGAATTATATATTCCTAAAGATCACGAATACAATTTTAACTCTATAAAATTAGAGTTGGAAAATGAACCATATTGTTGCACCTTCTCTGATGACCATTCTGTCTCAGATGTGGATGCTTTGAGAATTGTAATAAGTGCTTTTAAAAGACAATGCGTAAATTACAGAAATCTGTTTAGAGATGGCTTGGATACATCAAGTAGAAATTTTTCTTTCAATAGAATACTCGAAGTCAAATATACTTCAATTGCAGATGTAGTAACATATACATTAACATTACGCGTATCTGCAGATGACCAAACTAAGGTCATAGTTTCGAAAAAACGCGAAAAGTTCTGTTCTAAAATAGAATGGGAGGAGAAAAAGTTTAAAAATGATAAAATGGCTCCTATACTATATAGTGAGTTTAAAAATATTGCCACATTTAATATAGACGATAACTTTGAAGAGATAAGTGTTATTTTAATTTGAACAATAAGCTAGTTCCGCTCTCACATATAATATTTAACTCGTTGGATGAATTGTTCTTATCACGAACTGTGGTCACGAGCACCACTATATCAAATAATATTATAGCGAGTAATTTGAGAAATGAAGAATTGGTTGTCATCTGTTTGAATAAATGTCGCAAATGCGACAGGAATGATTAGAATCATAAGAGTTGTCGCCATCCTTCTGTTGCGTCAGCAGAAATCGTGTATTTCTAAGTGTTCGGCGCCGATATTGGCTCTTGTCTTTCACTAATTCGGGACATGAAAATACAAGTCAATTCCGTCAACGGGTTAAATGTTTCATAATGTGTCTAACATTTGCGACTGGGGAAATTATTCACTTCGCAAAATAAAAGTAATGGTATGGCGTTATTAACGTAAGTAAATTGTATACTGACATGAATGATCAAGTGAAATACTATCGTCATTTCAAGGGTGGCAGATACAAGGTCTTGGCGATTGGTCAGGATAGTGAGACTTTGGAGAAGGTCGTCATCTACCAGGCCTTATATGGTGAGATGAAAGTATGGGTTAGACCTTATGAAATGTTCTTTGGTAAAACAAAGAAAGATGGTGTGGAGATTGATAGGTTTAAAGAAATATCAAAAGATGAGGTTTCTTTGTAGCCTAGGTTTTAGAATGCAATAATTCTACTTGTGAGAGCGACCCCTAGATATTTTTATCTTTCATCACAACTTTTTTTTCAGAAGATTGTCATCCTCATTTCTGTAATAGGTAATCCTTGGGGGAGAAAATATGCTATTGGGAGGGCTATTCGTAAAACTCGATTGAGGATTATTTTGGATATGAGACGATAATAAAAATGCGAGGACGATAATAAATCAAAATATGACTTTTGTTAGTTTTTGATCGGAAAAAAACAAGTAATTTTGGCTCAAAATTTGTATATGTTGAGAAAAAACTGTATTTTTGCATTTGCAAAAATCTAGGTATTATTGAATAACTAATTGTCTAACTCTTTAAAACCGAAATGATATGGTAGGTGTTATCAAAGTTGCTTCTTACATTGCTGACCGTTATCTTAAGGATTTCGGTGAGCGGATTGGTGAAATGAAGTTGCATAAGCTGCTTTATTTTACTCAGAGAGAATCTCTGATCCGTAAGGATGAACCTATGTTTGAGGAGCAATTCCTTGCTTGGAGATATGGGCCCGTGATGGTTCAGATTAGAAGCTCTTATGCTAATGACATGCTTAACGACATGCCTTCAGATGCGTTTGTGGAGAAAAACAAGGATATATTTGACTATGTATTTCAACAATATGCACCTAAAGATGCATGGAGTTTGAGCTATTTGTCACATGCTGAGATCTCCTGGAAGAATGCAAGAAAAGATTTGTTGCCAGAGCAGAATGGCGATGAGCCTTTGAAACTGGAGGATATACGCAAGGATGCGGAAAGGATTTCAATGAGACGCTATCTTCTAGATAGAATTCAACAGGCAACGATATGAGAATTACAGAGGAACAAAAGTCTGTGTTGGATTCGTTAGTAGTAGAGCGTCTTCGCGATCATAGATCGGAGAATGCTACTTTGGTGAATTCATTTTCCAATAAAAAGAATCCTGTTTTAGAGAGAATAATACGGACAAAAGTCTCCTTTGATAGAGATTCTGAAGGTACCGTTGCGTATTATGTTGTGAAGGCACCCACTGGTGAGTTGCTTTTGTATTTTTCACTTAAGTGTGGTGAGTTGTTTGAAAAACTTGATCAATTTAAGTTGGATTTGGCTTATCGTGTCAAGGATGCTGTAAATGTGCTGCAGCACAAGGAACAGTATTCGAACGATGTGTACAATCGTGCAGAAGTTTTTATCAACCAAAATATTACTGAAATAAAGCAGATTCTGCCCGACATTGATAAGTATCTGGAGAAAAAAGAGGGCCTGTCTGCTGATTTGAGGAAGGAGTTAAATACTGAGATGCAGAGAGTACTAAAGACTTATCCGGCAATTGAACTTCAGGAGTTTTGTGCTAATGATAATGGCCGCAAGATATGGAAGGAACTTGGTATCAAAAGAAAGTTAGGCGAATGCGTGTTCTGGCATAAAATTGTGGATATGTTGGATTCTGTTCAGAAAATCGCAGGTTGCCAATATGTATATCTTTTTGCTGCTGATGCTTCGGCTGATGGGGAGTTGGTTAATTATTACAAAGAACGTTTAATGTTTGAGCAATCTGCAGTGTTGGGAGCGAATAAGCCGAAGTATGATTTTCAATGTTACTTCCTTTGTCAATCGATAATTGAGCTGAATGCTAAGAGAAATCAGTTCTATGAAGATTTCAATATAGATTCGGATAGTATTGTATAGAGTTGATAAATGAAAGACGAGGAGACGAGAACTGTGGGAATGATGGGGCTTTCGTAAGGTAAACGAGTTCGTGCCGGAGGTAATATAATTCAACCGCGAAAAGCGCGAAAGGCGCGAAATATTATTTTTCTACAACTTTTGTATCTGCTGGCCCAAAAGGCATTCTCAAGACGCGAAAAGGAAGTTTTGCGGGCAAAACTTGGGCTGCTGCGTTATGGGGCGTTCCAATAATTTGGCGGGCTAGATTGTTTTCTTTTTCGTGGTGAGGGTAATGGTTCAACCGCGAAAAGCGCGAAAGGCGCGAAAATTTTTTGTCTTCAACATTTGTTTCTGCTGGCCTAAAAGGCCTTCGAAAAACGCGAAAAGGCAGTTTTGCAGGCAAAACTGGGGGCTGGCGCATTATGATTCTTTCCTATAATTTGGTCAGGCAAATTGTTTTCGCGAATTTGGCGCTTTTCGCGGATAATATAAATATGAGTGATATGTAGTCTGTAAACTGATGTGCTATGGTACATAAAAAAAGCCGTGGGGGACCACGGCTTTTTTTGTGTTATAGGGTGCTATCATTTCTTCACTACGCGGCGGAGGGTGGTGCCGCGTGCGGTGGTGATGCGGAGGAGGTAGGTGCCGGCAGGACGGGCGGTAAGGTCGATGCGGCTGTTGGTGGTACGCTCGATGAGTCGGCCAGCGTAGTCGTAGATGTCGATGCGCTGGAGCTCGTCGGCCTCAACGGTGACAAGTCCCGAGGTGGGGTTGGGGTAGAGGAGTACAGAGATGCCATCGGCTACCTGGATGCCCTCGTTTTCGATAATGGTGAGGATGAGGGTGATGGTGCTGTCGCAACCTTCGGCAGTGGTGCCCTCGAAGAGGTATTCGCCACTCTCGGTGTAGGTCTCGCCATTCCAGGTGTAGCTACCTACAGCACTATCTTGGATGGTGGCGTGGCTGCTGTAATGGATGGTGAGGTCGAGGATACGGGTGCTGTCGCAACCATTAGCATCGGTGAGAATGATGAGATCGTGGGTGCTGGCGTAGTAGGTGTTGCCATTCCAGTAGAGACTGTCGCAGGTGACGATGGAGTCGCGCGTGGTGCTGGAGTTGTGGATGGTGAGCTGGAGGGTGACGGTGCTGTCGCAGCCCTGGGCATTGGTGCCGGTATAGGTGTCGGTGCCGCTTACGAGGTGGGTGTTGCCATTCCATACGAGGGAGTCGCAGGCGGAGATGGTCTCGGTGCTGGAAGTGCTGTTGTGGATGGTGAGCTGGAGTGTGACGATGCTATCGCAACCAGCAGCGTTGGTGGTAGTGTAGGTGGGAGTAGCGGTGGAGGCGGTGTAGGTGTTGCCATGCCAGAGGAGGCTGTCGAGAGCAGACTGAACATCGATGCCAGTGGTGCTGTTGTTGATGGTGAGCTGGAGGGTTACGATGCTGTCGCAGCCGGCAGCGTTGGTGGTAGTGTAGGTGGGAGTAGCGGTAGAAGCGGTGTAGAGGGTGCCATGCCAGAGGAGGCTGTCGCAAGCAGACTGTACATCGGTGCTGGATGTGCTGTTGTTGATGGTGAGCTGGAGGGTGACGATACTATCGCAGCCGGCAGCATTGGAGGTAGTGTAGGTGGGAGTAGTGGTGGATGCGGTGTAGGTGGTGCCATGCCAGAGGAGGCTGTCGCAAGCAGACTGTATGTCGGTGCTGGCGGTGCTGTTGAGGATGGTGAGGTTGAGGGTGACGGTGCTGTCGCAGCCGTCGGCATTGAGGGTGACGTAGTTGGCAGCAGTAGAAGCGGTGTAGGTGGTGCCATTCCAGGTGTAGGTGTCGCAAGCAGTGGCAGCCATGGTGCTGGCAGTAGAGGCGTGGAGGGTGAGGTTGAGGGTGACGGTGCTATCGCAACCAGCAGCATTGGTGGTGGTATAGGTGGCAGTGGTAGAAGCAGTGTAGGTGGAGTCGTGCCAAGCGTAAGAATCGCAGGCGGTGACAGGCAGGGTGCTGCTGTTGCTATGGAGAATGGTGAGGTGGAGCGTTACGACAGAGTCGCAGCCCTGCTCGTTGACATAGGTATGGGTGGGATATACCGTGCTGTGGTCGTAGGTGGTACCATGCCAGTTGAAGCTGTCGCAGGCGGTGACGGTAGTGTCGGACGCGAGGCTGGGACAGGGGAGAGGCAAGGTGACGAAAGAGAAGACCGTGGAGACGATTTCGTTGCCGCAGTAGTTGTCGATGCGGAAATCATAACCGGTGTTGGGTTCGAAACCATCGAAGAAGATATAGCCTTCGGTATTGTTGCCATCGACGAGAATCCATCGGCTGGTGCTAGAAAGTTTGTACCAGATGTGATATTCGGAGGTATCGGAGATTTGGTACCAGGTGAAGGTGACGGCATAGTGGGTGAGTTCGGTGATGATGGGGTTGGGGCCGGGGCACTCGGGAATATTGCAGGTGGGACCGCTTACGCGAATCTGGTTGGTGCGGTTGAGGGTGCCCGAATAGGAAGAAGTGGGAGTAGCGTAGGAGATATTGTTATTGTCCTGATAGAAATAGATGGCGCGGGCATTCTCGGTTTCGTTGGTAGCCCACTGGGGACTGGTGACCCAGGAACCTGTGTTGTCGTCGACAGCAATCACCAGGTTGTCGCCAGCATTGCGAACAAAATTGTTGTCGAGATTGATAGTCACCCAACCGGCACCGGAACGTGAAACGGTACCAGAGAATACCTGGGTAAGCTGAGTGGAATCGATATAATCGCTGGTGCTGCTGAACGAGCTCTGGCTGGTGTTGCCCAGATAGAGCGAGAGGTTGCGGGTAGAGAGGGTGCCATTGATATAGAACGAAATGGCGCTGATGGTATCGATATCGCCGAGTTCGCTGCTGAGATGGATCTGCTGCGAATAGCTATAGTCGTAGTAAGGATAAGCGGGGATATAGCTATTGGAGGTGCCGCCATTGCCGATGGTGAGGCTGCAGGACTTGGTGGTGACAGAACCCGAAACGAAAGAGCCGGAAGCAGCATCGCAGAGGGTGCCGACGCGGTAATCGTAGGTTTGGTTGGTGTCGAGGCCGACCACATAGTAGTATGTTTGGCTGACGGTATCGTTGGTCCAGGTGTCGGTAGCGGCGGGCTTGTAAGAAACGATAAAATCGTTGACGGGTTCGCCATCGGTAGGCGTCTGCCAAGCGAGGGCAAAGCCATAGTAATCGACATGGGAAGCAGTGAGGTTGACTACAGGAGCGCAGTCGGGGAGGGTGGTGAACTGTACGGCCTGAGCGCGGCTATCCTGAGAAGCGCAGGTGGCCAGAGCCCAAGCGTAGTAATGGGTACTGCCATTGAGATTGTAGAAGGTATGGGAGTTGGTGCCGGCAGGAACGTATGCGCTGTCGATAGCCTGGGTGCGATCGTTGATATCGGCCAGATAGAGACGGGTGCCGATATTGTTTTCGTTGTCGGACCAGTTGAGCGTAACCTCGCGGTGGGTGTAGGAACGGACGGCAAAATCGTTGATCATGGGGCAGGAACTGCTGCGTTCGACCACGACATTGTCGAGCCAGTAGTACCAAGAGCTGTTGCCACTTTGGCGCCACATAAGGTAAACGCTATCGGTGCAAGAGAGGGAAGAGAGGTCGATTTCGTAGTGGTAGTACTGACCGGTAGTTTCGGGGCTATAGGTGGCGATGAGGGTCATGGTAGAATCGGCATGGGCGGCATCGGTAGTGTAGCCGAGCTGCATGGTGCCGGAGAGGGAGCCCTCCTTGCGGAGATCGAAGGAGACATACAGGCTGTTGGCAGCCGCAGGGATGCGGGGAGTGATAACGGCAGCGGAGCCGCCGAACTTGATGCTGGTGCCATGGTCGGAAGTGACATAAGGATAGTTGCCATTGGGAATGATGTTCCAACAATTGGGAATTTGGCCATTGGCATAGGTATTGAAATCCTCGGTGAGGGGCAGCACGCCGAAATTGCCGCAAGCGGTATTGACGGTGATGGAGGTGGCGAGGCTGGTATCGCCATTGTCGCAGAGGCTATATACATTAATAATATAGCGAGCGGCGGGATGGAGACCCGTGAGAGTGTATGTGGTGTCGGTAGCGATGAAATTGCGGCCAGCGCAAGAAACGAGCCAGCTGTTCTCGAAGCCACCGGGAGTCCATTCGAGGGTGACATCGCTGCTACCTACGTTGGAAGCCATGAGGTTGGCGGGAGAAGTGCATATATTGGAGTGGATAACGATATTGTCGACAGCGGCAGGAGGATTGTTGCCGATGGAACCATCGTTGTGCCAATAGAAAACGAGCTGATAGGTGCCGGGGGTGGAAATGGAGAAAGTGCCCGACTGGGTGGTCCAGAACTCGTGACCATTCATGGTGCCGGAATCGAACAGGCGTACAGCCTGGCCGGGGACGGCGGTGGCGGTGAACTCGGAAGCCAATCCTGCAGCCAGGGGCAAGCCCAAGGGCATGATGGCCACATTCATGTAGTCGCAGCAGCTTTCGCCACTGGTCTTCCAATCGAAGCTATAGGCATACTCGCCGGTGTCGGTAATAGCAAGGCTGCGTACGGCGAAAACAGAAGAAGTAGAGGCATTGTTATATTCGTTGGCAAGGCCGAAATTGTTGGAGACATACAAGCTGTAGTTGCCTCCATTGTGGGTGGCGCCGCCGATGAACCACTGGTTGGTTTGGCCATCGTTCAGGAGCTGCCATTCGTCGGCCTCGGAACCCTCGAAGGTGCAGATGAAAGGCATGGAAGCCGGTGCCGAGAAGAGGGTTTGAGCGGTGGTGCAATAAGGCATGCTGAGCATTCCCTCGCCGCAGCTGGCAAAGAGGTAGAGGTAATAAGTGGTATTGGGATCGAGGTTGGTGAGACGGGTGGCCGAAGAAGAATCGGTGATGAAAGGATGGAGGCCGCGGCCATACTCAGATTCGGGGATGGGGAGGGTGTCGTACTCGATGATGTAGGTGACATCGTCCTGCATCTGCCAGCTGAGGTCGAGCCAGGAATTGCCAGCAGCTTCGACTTGGAAACCGGCGGGAACGCGGCAGAGGGGAATGAGGTCGACAGCGATATTATCGATATAAGGATAGCTGGTTTCGCCAAGGGGACTCATGAGGGTGATGAAATCGCCATAGCCGTCGTAGCTATCGAGGGGGATATCGAACTGCTGCCATTGGCCCACAGCGGTGCACTGGACGGTGTCGATAGGATAGAAAGTGGTGATATCGCTAGGATCCTCGCACACGCCCACAACGAGACGGTGGGCAGCGTTGGCGTTGGGCTTGTACATGTTGAACGAAATCTGGTTTTCGTTGGCCCAGCTGAGCATCTGCGGCAGTACGATGGCAGAATAGGTGGTGTCGGTGCTGTAGAGCATGAGGGAGTAGTTGCCGCCATAGCTGTAGACGTTAGAAGCAGCGGGGTAGTTGGGGCCGATGTTGGAATAGCGCTGCCAGCAGTCGGGGAGGTAGGTATTGGTGGTCCAATCCTCGAAATCTTCGCGGAAAGGAGTAATGAACATGCCGCAATCGGTAACGAACTCAACCACAGAAGAAACGTTGGTGGTGTCGGAGCAGAGGGCGGTGATGCGGAACTGGTAATGATGACCGGGGAGGAAGTCGTAATGTTCGTAGCGGGTGTCGTAAACAACCGAATCGAGCACTACCCATTCGCCGCCGCGGGGACGATATTCGACCATCCAGGAAGTTTCGTCGAGGCCGGGAGCCCAAACAGCGGTGGCCTCATTGGCGCCGATATTTTCGACTACCACCAGAGGAGCTGCGCAGGAAGCGTATTGAGAGCATTCGTACTCGATTACCTTGATGGATGGCACCGAAGTGTTGAGGAAGCAGGAACGGGTGGTGTAGTTGTCGGGAGTGAAAGCGGTGTTGTCCATATAGCGGACAGCACTACGGTTGACATGGGTATTGGTGCTATAGCCATAGAAACCGCTGGAAGAGTGGCTGGCACCCGCGGGCTGGTTCATGAAAGTGGTGATGACGAGATTGCTTGCACCATCCCAGTAGAAAGGCTCGGTGAAAGTGTAGTCCTGCCAGCCGGAAGTGCCGGTAGGATGAGCAGCAGGACCGTAGACGAGGGTCTGTGTGGCAGGGCTAATCTGATCGTTGCCTGAGGAATAAACATCCATCTCGGTGGTGCTGATATAGATGCTGAAGCTCTTGGGCCAGTTGGCGTTGTTGGTAAAATAATAGGAAAGGCCAGCAATCATACCGGGGTTGACACCGGCAGCAGCGAGTTCTTCGGCAGTGTAGATGCTCTGGCACATGGTGTTGCCCCAAGAAGTGTTGACGGGGATATTGGAGACCTGTGCTGTGCCGTCGAGAATGGTGAAGAAAGAGCTGTTGGTGCTATCGTCGGCCTGGATGCAGGGGAGACTGTTGGTGACGAACTGGGTGGTGGCGGCCACGCCGGAGAGTTCATCGCTGCAGTAGGCCTGTACGGTAACGGTATAGCTGGTATTGGGATCGAGGCCCGAGAGCATATAACGATTTTCCCAAACCATGAGGGTGTCGGTAGTGAGTTCGCCCTCTTTCTGGATAAACATTATATATTGGTCGACATAGCTGCTTTCGTCGCTAAGATTCCAAGTGAGGTAGGCGCTGGTGGCTCCCACACTGTTGGCAGCGAGGTTGACAGATGTGGGGCAAGCCGAGTATCCAGACAGACTGAAATTGTCGATGTAGGCGGTCCAAGGACCGGAGCTGCGACGCGACAGGATGGCGATGTGGCTGCCATTGCCGTTAAAAGTCCAGAAATTGGGGATAAGGGAATACCAAGCGCCGTCGGCATTGATCGACAAGGTGTCGACGGGCTGGAAGGTGGCCATATTATTGGGATCGGTCATGACTCCGATGATAAATTCGGGGTGATAAACCGAATCGGTGGCAGTAATCCAGAAAGACATGATCCATTGGTTGATGGGGTACACATCGTTGTCGATGCCGGGAAGGACGATACCATGGTAGTCGAGAAGGCTATTGGTGTCGAACTGGTTGTTCCAGACGAGGAGTTTGTTGGGACTCTCATCGAGATACAGTTCGGTGCTAGTGGTTACGTAGGGGATATGCAAATTGGGGTTGCCGTTGCTGATGCGTGTCCAACAAGGAATAAACTGATTGGAAGCGATAGAACCGTCGGGGATATTGGTGAAAGTCTCATAGAAAGGAAGGGCATTCATCAGGGGGCAAGCGGTGTGTTGTACTATTTCGGTCCAGGAGCTGGTGTCGCCGGCACCGCAGGAAGCTGCAATATAGATATGATACTCGGTAGATTCATTCAAGTCGGTGAAAGTGTAAGCGGTGCTGGTGGTGGTGACGCGGGTGCCATGGCCAAGGGTTTGGTTGGGGGCTACAAGCTCGACAACCCAAGCTGAGGCGGTGCCTTGCTCGGTCCAGGAAACCGAAATGGAATTGCGGGTGGAGGAAGCAATGGGCGAAATGGGCTGATAGCACTCGAAAAGGCCGAAGGCGATATTGTCGATACCACCAGCAGGACTATTGTTGACAGAGGCATCGTTGCACCACATAACGACAAGTTTCCACTGGCCGTCGGCAGGAACATCTACCAGCTGGGTGAAATGGGTCCAGGAGGATTGGCCGTTGAGGCGGGTGCGGTTGTCGAGACTAATCCATCCATTGGGGACAGCCGTGCCGAAGCTATACGAGGAGCTGGAGCCAGAGGGGCTGAGACCCGGGGTAAGGGTGGTGGTGTCGGGGACGAGGAACACACGCAGAAAGTCGTAGTTCGATTCGCCAGAGGCACGCCAGTCGTAGGAGATACGGTATGTACCGCCGACGAGAGCACCGAAAGAACGGGATGCATAGACGAATGTATTGCCCGAAGAATAGGTGTTGGTGGCGCCGCTGTCGTTGCTGATGTAAAGAGCCATGAGGCCATCGGCATGGGCTGCGGAATCGATAACCCACTGGTTGTTTTGTGAGCCATTGGCGAGCTGCCAAAGGGCGTTCTCGGTGGGATTTTCGAAATTACACACGTAATGCAGCGGCGAGCCTACTGTAGGCAGGGGCGGCATTTGCGAAAGCATTGCGTTGGTACCGAAAAGAGGGGCAGCCGAAAGGGCTGATGAAAGAGCGATAAGTACCAACAAAAGGTTAAATCTTTTCATGATATTTATTG
>JAGHRY010000306.1 GCA_018066145.1 Candidatus Colimorpha merdihippi
ATTCTGACTAGCGTAGAAGTTCATCAAGCAACCATCGGTGAGGATAGTACGCTCGTTCTTGGTAAGGTTCTGGAAGAACAGGTGGATGTCCTTAACACCGTTCTTGGAGATAACCTTAGCATCGATCTCTTCCTTACCGTCGAGAACGGCCTGGCGGATACCGGGGATGAATACCATGTCGCCAACTTCGTACTCGAAGGGAGTATCCTTAGCGATGGTGAAGGGCATGATACCCCAGTTGATGCAGTTGCTGCGATAGCGCTTGGTAGCGTACTCGTAGCAGATGTTGGCGTCGCCACCCAGAACTTTCTGGCAGCTAGCAGCCTGCTCACGTGCGGAACCGTCGCCAGGACGATTTGCGAATACGCAGGAACCAAAGCTGGTAGTCTCAGCGGTAGCACCAACCTTAGCCAATGCCTCAGCAATGTTTGCGGGGGTCTTGCCGGCGCGACGCTCGAGGTCTTCGCTCTGGATGCGCTTGCTCAGGCCAACGTACTCGGGGCAGCGACGGCTGAGGGCGAATTCGGAGAGCTTCAGGGGGTTGGAGCGGTAAGAGCTGGTCTCACCAGAGGGGATAAGTTCGTCGGTGGTGGTCACAGGATCGTGGATAACTGCTGCGAGTTCAACGAGCATGTTCTCCTGCATAGCGTACATCTTGGGCCAGTCCTTGATGTTGGGGCCATAACGGAGAGCCTCGTTAGCGTCAGCCTTGCCATAACCGTCGTAGATGCGGGTCTTGTACAGAGCGCCGTCGTACTCGTAGCTCTTGTGCTCGTTGGTGTATTCAACGTCGGTAGCAGCGGTGATTACGCCGCCGTTAGCTGCGGTAGCTGCGATGGAGCGAGCATCCATGAGGGATACGAGGGAAATCTGACCGTCGCTGGGTTTGGAACCTTCGCGGTTGGGGAAGTTACGGGTGGTGTGGCGGATGGAGAAGCCGTTGTTAGCGGGAACGTCACCAGCACCGAAGCAAGGACCGCAGAATGCGGGCTTGATCACTACGCCAGCCTCGATGAGTTCCTCGGTGATACCGCTGCGGGTAGCAGCCAGGTAAACGGGGCTCGACTGAGGATAAGCGCTCATAGTGAAGTAGTCGTTACCAATGGTTTTGCCTTTCATGATGGCAGCAGCCTCAGCGAGGTTGTCGTAGGTACCACCGGAGCAACCAGCGATAAGTGCCTGGTCGGCGCAAACCTTGCCGTTGCGGATTTTGCTAACGAGGTCGATCTCAACCTTGTTGCCGTAACGTTTGCGGGTGTCTTCTTCAACAGCGCGGAGGATAGCCTCGGGATTCTCCTGCAGCTCGTGGATGGTGTAAGCGTTGGAGGGGTGGTAAGGCAGAGCGATCATACACTCCTGAGTGGAGAGGTCGATCTTGATCATGCGGTCGTAGTAAGCCACATCGCCGGGCATGAGCTGTTTGTAAGCCTCGGGACGGCCGTGCATCTTGTAGTATTCTTCAACTTTCTCGTCGGTAATCCAGATAGAGCTGAGGCAGGTGGTCTCAGTGGTCATAACGTCGATACCGTTACGGAAGTCAGTGTCGAGTTCAGCAACGCCAGGACCTGCGAATTCGAGGATCTTGTTGTTGACGAAACCATTTTCGAAAGTAGCTTTTACGAGGCTGATAGCCACGTCGTGGGGGCCAACACCCTTGCGGGGTTTGCCATCCAGCCATACGAGAACAACTTCGGGAGCGTTGATGTCCCAGGTGTTCTTGAGGAGCTGCTTAGCAAGCTCACCACCACCTTCACCAACACCCATGTTACCGAGCGAACCGTAACGGGTGTGAGAGTCGGAACCGAGGATCATGTTGCCGCACTGGGCGAGAGCCTCGCGAGCATACTGGTGGATAACGGCCTGGTTAGCGGGAACGTAGATACCACCATATTTCTTAGCAGCGGAGAGACCGAAGATATGGTCATCCTCATTGATGGTGCCGCCTACTGCGCAAAGCGAGTTGTGGCAGTTGGTAAGAGCGTAGGGCAGGGGGAATTTCTCGAGGCCGCTGGCGCGAGCGGTCTGGATGATACCAACGTAGGTGATATCGTGAGAAACCATTGCATCAAAACGGATGCGCATTTTATTGCCTTTAGAACCGTCAACGTCGTGAGCACGAAGGATTCTGTAAGCGATAGTGTTTTCGCGAGCTTCATCAGCAGAGGGCATGCCAGCGGCATCCATCTTGATTTCCTTGCCATTCAGCAGGTAAACTCCTTGATTGAATAATTCTACCATGTTTTTTGTTTGTTAAATTATTATTAGTTTGTTTATTTTGTTTTTCAACTTTTCTTCTCTGTATTTCTTTGTGGCTAACAAATGTTGGCCGTGAATAGCGTTAGGGCCAGCATGTCGGCCGAACCTCCTGGCGAAAGGTTGTGCACCTTCATCCATTGGTTCAATTCGGCGGCGGCTTGGGTAGTAAAGCTATCAGCCACCTCTGCACATCGCTGTTGGGCTTCCTTGGTCAGCTCGGCGCCTCCGCGATGATAAAGGTTGTTGTCGTCCAAGGTGGAAACAATATGCAGCAGCAGTCGCAGTTTGCCTTCTTGGCGGTCGGCAATGCCTTTGTAATAGGGTACCCAATCGTCCCATAGCTGGGCATACCCTTCGCGGGCTAAGTCTAAGGCACCCTTCACCTTGTGCTTCTTGCGCACCTCGGCGCCATGGGTGTCGGTGGTGGCTTGCATCTGTTGCGCCATATCGGCGATGATGGCTTTTGTGCGCTTGAGGTCTAACTGGTGGTCGACATACATTGTGTGCGCCATACTGGCAATCATCATGCCCATGGCAAAGATAGCGCCTTTGTGTGTATTCACTCCTCCTGTGGCTTCAAGCATGGCCTGTTCGGCCTGCAGCCCGCAGGTGGTAATGTCCTTCACTTCGGGAAGGTTTTGGCAGTAGCACATCTCGGCCAGTTTTACCAAATGGGGCTCGATGGCATCGATACTGCGACTCATCACGTCATAGCTCATGTCGCTGTGCGCGCCATTATCGTGGGGACCGATGAGTCCGGGTTTGCCCTCAAGGTTTAGCTCATTACGCATGGCTTCTGCTGCCATTACGCCGAGCACATAGGGGATGCTGGTGGGGTAGGCCATCGATAGCAAACCCTGTTTGCGCAAAGTGCTTGCGCTAATTACTTGGCCGTTCTGTTTCAGCCGTTCTATTTCTACCACTTCAACACCCTGGAGGGAGAGTACCTCGTGCATTAGTTCGTTGTATCTGGCGGTAAGGGCATCGGTGGGTTCGCTGCCCACAAAGCGGTGGGTGATGCCCAGTGTGGGAACGATATGGCGCAGGCACACATCCAAATCCAGGCGTATGTGCTCATCGGTGGCATCGGTCACCTGCTTAAGGAAGTAGGTGGGGAATGTGGCCGACGAAATCTGATAGTCGCTGCCTTCCAGCACTTTGGTGTTGGCAATATCGATGCATCCTTGCTGCACCATGGCCAGGCGGTAGCGGTAGTCGAAGAGCGATTTGTTCTCCTTGACTACGATTATATATAATTGATCCACTTGTGCCGCAGCTTGTTCCACAAGGTAGCGGTGGCCGCGGGTAAAGGGATTAGCATTCATTACAATCAACCCCCGCTTTGGGGCTGTAGCCAAAGCGTGGTTCTGCAGGTAGTTCTTATATTTCTTCAACTCGGTGAGCGAATTCTCCATGAATAGCGCTTTGGGCGACTGTCCGATGGTTTCGAATCCCAGCGAGCGGAAGATGGTTAGGTTGGTAGGTTTGGTAAACACCTTGCAGGAGAAATGCCCCTCCTCACGAGCTACGCTCATCAGGTGCGATACCAGCATGTTGAACAGGCGCTCCTCGCGCATGTCTTCGCGCACAGCCACGCATTTGATAATGTCGTGGTAGATGCCGCCCCCGGCCAATATCTCGTCCTCTTCGAACCGGAAGATGCCGTAGTACCGCTCCACTTCGTCCAAGCGCAATGCATTAGTGGCGAGGAATCTCTCCACCTGCTCGCGTACGGGGCGGTAGCTCAGGTTCAGCTGGCGTATTTCAAATTCCGAGATCATATTCTACGGGGGTATCTTTATATTGATTAAACAATTCTTCTACGCGCGCGTAGAGGTCGGGTTTGCTGTGTCGGCGAGCCCGAATGCAGTTGATCGAGGGTTCGTTTTCGCAAATGATGCACTTGCGTGGCTGAAGCCCTATCTCGGTGCGCGACAGCGGGGTAGAGTCATTTTTAATAACGTCGAAATCCCACAATCGCCCAAGAGGGTAGCCGTCCTCGATAAGACAACACAACCGCTTGGTTTCTAATAAAGGCAAGCGGCTGACAAAATATATCTCCGACCCGGTATGCAGGTCGCGGCGTTCCAGGTATGTAATCTGCAGGAACTGGTTTTGCTGCAGAAAGGCTTCTGCCTTGTCTGCCAAAGAAAGAGAAATGAAGTTGCTCTTGACGGGTCCGGGCATGACCATAGTTACCGATACCAACGTCCCTTGAGGATATTGCGCTAGCAATTCTAAGTGACGCTGATGGCGGTTGTCGCGGCTCTGCAGCAGTTCGTCAAGAGTAACTTCCATGTTATTTCTCTTTTTGATTTGTGAATTATGAGTAGGCTTTCGTATGGCGGCAGCCTTACTCATAATTCATAAATCAGTTATAATTGCATTATGCGTTGATGTTCTTGATAACGTCCAAAACGGAACCGTCGCGGTTCATCACTACGCCCACAACCTTGTCGCCGAAGGGCAGGGGAGCGGGAGTGCCGATAACCTTGAGTGCGCGTTCTTTCAGCCAGTTGATGTCAACGAGGTTGAGACCGGCAGCCTTCAGACGCTCTGCAATTTCGGGACGGTTGGGGTTGACGGCGATACCGTACTCGGTAACAACCACGTCGACGCTCTTACCGGGAGTGATAAGGGTGGTAACCTTGTCAACCACACAGGGGATGCGGCCTCGGAGCAAGGGGCATACGATGATGCTCAATGCGCTGTCGGCAGCGGTATCCTGGTGACCGCCGATGGCGCCGCGGATGATACCGTCGGAACCAACCAAAACGTTCACGTTGAAGTCGGTGTCGACCTCAAGAGCGGAGAGGATAACGATGTCAAGTGCATGGGTGGCCGAACCGGGTTCGTCAGCCGATGCATACTCGTTAGCAGAAGCCTCTTTGTGCTTGGGATCGTTCATGATGCTTTCAGCAGCCACGCGGTCGAAGCTCTGTACGTCGATCAGGCGGTCGATCAAACCTTCCTCGTGCAGTTTCACCATGTGAGCGGTGATGCCGCCCAATGCGAAGCTGGCGTGGATGTTCTGGTCGATCATGCTCTGGCGGATGTATTTAACAGCTGCCAAAGAAGCACCGCCGGAACCGGTCTGGATGGAGAATCCCTCTTTAAAGTAACCGCTGTTGACGATAACCTTAGCTGCAGTCTGAGCAAGGAGGATGTCGCGGGGGTTCTTGGTATCGCGGATGGCGCCGCTGGCAATCTTGCTGCTGTCGCCAACGCTCTCTACCTCTACAACGAAGTCAACGTTGCGCTCGGAAATCGAGTTGGGGGTGTTGGGGTAAGCCACCAGGTCGTCGGTGAGGATAACCACCTTGTCGGCATACTGTGCGTCGGGCAGGGCATAGCCGAGCGAACCGCAGATGCTCTTGGCGTTTTCGCTACGGCTGAAACCGCAAGCGTTGCCCATGGGGTCGCAGGAAGAAGCGCCGATGAAGGCAACATCGATGTGGAGCTCGCCAGTAGCAATAGCGCTACCGCGGCCGCCGTGAGAGCGGAAAACAACGGGGGTGTCCATCAAACCGCGGCTGATTTCGTCGGCCAATTTGCCGCGCAGACCGCTGGTGCTGATGCTGGTGATGACGCCGTTCTTGATGTGTTCGATCAGAGGCTCGTGAACATCCTGGAGCGAGGAAGCGGCGAGGCTGAGGTTTTTGAATCCCATCTCGGCCAGCTTGTCAACAACCATGTTCACCACCTTGTCACCACCACGGAAATGGTGGTGGAAACTGATGGTCATACCATCCTTAAGGCCAGATTTCTTGATGGCCTCTTCGAGGGTAACGATCTTGGGGCTCTTCTTCAGGGCTTCCTGTTTCTCGGTACCGTCTTTGATAAGGTTTTTCTCGTTGAAAACCTCTTTATTCATTTTCTTGGCCTCGGCCAAGATCATGTTTTCTCTATCTTTTGTTGCGTTCATTTTACAAATCCTCCTCTCTTAAAATACCAGATGCAATTGCGAGTTCGATGGTGTGCTCAGCGCGGATAACCACGGGCTTGTCAACCATCTTGCCATTGAGGCTGATAACGCCGCTACCTTTGGCAGCAGCTTCCTTGATGGCAGCCTTGATGCGGAGAGCCTTTTCGATATCTTTCTGCTTGGGAGCGAATACCTCGTTCACCACCTCGATCTGACGGGGGTTGATGATGGACTTGCCATCGAAACCGAGGGCCTTGATAGCCTCTACCTCGCGGCGGAAAGCATCCATGTCGTTGAGGTTGGAGTATACGGTGTCGAAGCAGTTGATGCCGGCAGCGCGGCTGGCCACAACGATGGTCTGGCGGGCCATCAGCAGCTCGGTACCCTCGTCGGTGCGGGGGGTCTTCAGTGATGCGGTATAGTCTTCGGCGCCGAGGGCGATACCCATCATGCGCTTGGAAGCGGTAGCAATCTCGTAAGCGTTGATAACGCCGAGGGCGCTTTCGATAGCAGCCATAATCTGGGTGCGGCCTACGCAGCCCAGGCGCTCTTCCACCTTGATGATTTCGGCCTCAAGTTCCTTCACTTCTTCAGCGGTTTCGGTCTTGGGCATACGGATTACGTTTACGCCGGCGCTAACAACGGCCTCCACGTCCTTCTTGCCGTAAGGGGTGTTGAGGGGGTTGATACGTACCACCATTTCGGTGTTGCCGTAGTCGATGGTCTTCAGAGCGTTGTGCACCAAAAGGCGGGCAGCGTCCTTCTCAGCCATGGTTACAGAGTCCTCGAGGTCGAGCATAATCGAGTCGGGACCATACAGGTAAGCATCAGTCATCATGCTGGGGTTGTTGCCCGGCACAAACATCATTGTTCTTCTAAGACGATCTTTCATAGTTCCTCCAATTTAAGCGTTCCAAACATCTTTGCCTGTTGCACGAACAGCAGCGCAGGTTACACGGGCCTTAATGGTGCAATCGAGGGCGCCCTTGTCGGTAGCCTTCACATTGGCACTGGTGATTTCCAACTCCTTCAAGGTGTCGGCAATGACCTTTTTGATCTGTTCACCGAACTGGTAGGCAACAGTGCTGTCAAGCTCGATGTTCAGCTTTCCCTCCTCAGAGGGCTCAATCTGAATCATAATGTCGCCAGACTCGAGGGTGCCGGCGAATGCTTTGTTGATAGTCATTTATTTTGTGTTTTATGATTTATATTATAAAATTGCGTCAGTTTAGTGTTAATTCTTTCGTTCGCAAAAGTGCGCTATAAATGTGACAAACAATGCTTTCCGCATGTTTATCACCATTTGCTTTGCAACCGCAAAGATACTCTTTATTTTTTAATTAGCAACATTATTTTTCATCTTTGTCATTAATATTTTTTAACAACGATGAAAAGGCTCTGATTGACACTATTTTATATGCTCTCTTCGGGCACTGGAGTCAGCAGCAAACGGTATAGGGGTTGCCGCAAATCAGACGCGATTCTACCCAGCCCGAAATACCCGATTTTGTCCTTACTTTGGTCCAATTGCCGCGCACGTCGAGAATGGCTTCGATAGAATGGTTCAGCCCCTTTCCTTTCCACAGTATTTTCGACTTGGCTGAGGCCCCTTGGTAGATGACAATCTCGTGGTTGCCATCCCAAATCCAGTCGGCTGTAATCACCGATGAGTGTATCCACAGATTGTTGCTGGTTTCAGATATCTTTCCCTCGCTGTTGGCCCCTTGGTAATAATTATTAGCAATACGAAACCACCCGTTCACGCAGCTGTCCACCGTTATCATATCGTCAGTCTCCAGGTGCCCCACCACTTTCCCTTTGGGGGCGTTGCGCACATTGGTTATTGAATCTTTATCGGAAACCCATACATTCACTTGCGACATCGCCGCCAGGCAGTTAAGCAATATCACCCCAAGCAAAACAATTCTTTTCATCGGTTTGATTATTACAATACTTCGGAACTTTTTAGTTCAACAATTTGATTATTAATATTTTAATTAACCATTTTTAACTTTAAAAATTTGGTCAAGTGGCTGAAAATGAGTATCTTTGTAAATGATTTCCGATAAGCACAAAGACACCACATTTTCGAGCCCTCTTAACCATTATCAGTATGCCTGCAGAAAGGCT
>JAGHRY010000085.1 GCA_018066145.1 Candidatus Colimorpha merdihippi
AGCCTTTCTGCAGGCATACTGATAATGGTTAAGAGGGCTCGAAAATGTGGTGTCTTTGTGCTTATCGGAAATCATTTACAAAGATACTCATTTTCAGCCACTTGACCAAATTTTTAAAGTTAAAAATATCTAATTAAAATATTAATAATCAAATTGTTGAACTAAAAAGTTCCGAAGTATTGATTTTTGGAACGAACAAAAATAATTTGCCAACCACCTAGTTTGGCTTTATCTTTAACTGGTCATTAGCCGGTTGCGGCAGCCAAGTGTCGGAGACACGACTCCACAGGCCTCGTGCCTGCGCGAAACCCCACACATGAGAACTGTGCAGACCGAAGGTCGCAACATTCGCATGTGTGGGGGATGAAAGTGGTAGATGGATGTTCCCCGGAGGGGGACTTGAAAGTACGCAATAATAATTGTCGATTCTCGTTATTACAGCATGAGTTATGTCCAGTCATTATACCATGTCGTGTTTCGCACCTACGCTAGTGAACGCACAATAGATGAGCGCTTTGAACGCGACTTATATGCCTACTTGTTCACTGTAGCCCAAAATCAGAATGTTCATGTTTATCGAATTGGTGGAATGCCTGACCATATCCACATGCTGGTCGACCTACCATCCACGCTGGCAATATCCTCCTTTGTGCAACATATCAAAACCGTGTCTAGCAAATGGCTAAGTGCTAATCCCGCCTTCCCGCATTTCCGTGGATGGGCCAAGGAGTATGCCGCACTAAGCTATAGCCTACGTGAGAAAGACATGATAGTAAACTACATAAGAGGACAGAAAGAACACCATAAAAAAGTGTCCTTCGAGCAGGAATACCGGCAATTCCTTTCAGAATATGGTGTCAGTATCCGAGAGGAATACTGGCTGAAGGACTAGGCCTACATCTCGTGCTGTCTCCAGGCGGCAGCCAAGTGTCGGAGACACGACTCCAAAGGCCTAAGCCTGTGCGAAACCTCACACATGAGAAATGTGCAGACCGAAGGTCGCAACATTCTCATGTGTGGGGGGATAAAAGTGGTAGGCGGATGTTCCCCGGAGGGGGACTTGAATAGAGTTAAGTTGCCATTCAGGTGTGCCTCCGGCACACTCTGCTACTGAGACTTATACCCCACAGAGGTTTTTGGAAAAACCTCTGTGGGGTTTCGCACCGACTCGGGGTCGGTGGAATAGTGTCTCCGACACTAGGACTGCCGCCAAAATGCGCATGTATTGAATACGCTTATGTTGCATCGGATTTGCAATCCGATGCCTCTTACTATTAGGATTTGCAATCCGTCTACTCATAAATCCTTATTAGAATAGGAAGTTGATGCGGATTGCAAATCCTTATAGTACAATGTGTCGGATTGCAAATCCGACACAACAGCAATCGGTGGAACATCCCCAGGGGCTGAAAAGCGGTTAGAACATCCGGTGGAACTGAGAACTTCCGTTGATGACTGATTAAAACCATTCGTCAAGTTTGTCTTGAGCAGCTTTTACAACTTCTGAATCAGAACATGCAGAGATTGCTGCAACTGCAGCTGCAAGTACGCCAGCATCATCTGTGAAACCAACAACGGGAATAAGGTCACTAATCAAATCAACTGGGGAGATAAAATAGCCTAAAGCTCCAACAACAATTGCAATCTGCGCTGCATTTAATTTGCCCATCTTCATTGCATAGTAGAGTTTAAGTGCGTTGAAGATGACAGCTTTTCCGGCTTTCCCTGCAAATTTTGCGATTTTGCTCCAAAAAGAGCTCTCATCATAGTTACTACCATATTTACTGGTGTCAACATTTTTGTAATCTGCCATAATGATTATTCATTTTTTCTCAACCCAACTTGTGGTTATTTACCAAATAGTTTACCAATTAAGTTGATAATACCAATCAGTCCATTGCCAGCATACCAAACACTAGTTCCACACTTTGGGCAAGGTTGACCATCATACGAAGAATAAAAAGTGTGGCCGCATTTACTACAAGTAACATTTTGCATAATGTTATCCCTAAATCCGTGTCGGGAGCAACTATTGATACTCAATCCGGCTCGAGGTTGAGGAACATACAAAAAGAAAGTGGAGCCTCCCATTACCGACCATATTTCAATCAGTAGGGCTGGACTCCCGGAAACATAAAATAAGGTCTAATGAAATGCCCCACGATGAGTGTATCGCAGTGAAATACGAATACAAACAAAGCGAGCTCCATCATTGACTTTATTCCCATGTTTCGCGTAAAATGTCCAGTTTTACTGATTAGGAATAAAGCGTATAATGCGCTTTCTCAATTAATTATGATACCAAACCTCGCTGGCATCTATATCGCAAAGATACAAATATTTTTTGTTTTTGCAAAAAAAAGCAACAAAATAATCGCTCCATATTGATTATAAGTGAATTCAATAAATTCCTCATTTGAAAGTGATGAAACCCAATATTCATTCATGACAAGTTTTTAAGTTTATCCAGGGAAAATCCTACAAGCGATTTCAGGAAAAGACAAAACAAAGAAAATACGTAGTATAAACGTAGAATAAACGTATTGCAATACGTATCTTCTACGTTTATTCTACGGAGTTACCCCCTTAATCGAACAGCACGTCCCCTTCGTGGCCGATCAAGCCGATGGGCGAAGTGGGAACGTTGCGCTTGAGGACGAAATGCTGGATTACTTTGTCGTCAGTGAGGGTGTGGACGTAGTTGTTGAGGGTGGTGGTGATGCGTATTTCAATGGTGTTGTCGCCCTCGTGGAGGAGTCCTTCGGGGAAATAATATTCACGTCTGCCGAACCATTTGATACCGAGGTCGGTGCCATTGATGACGACCTGGCAGATATCGTGCTGGGGGCCGAGGTCGAGATGGGTGAGATGTGCCTGATGGGCAACGAGCTGCACATGAGCCGAATAGGTGATGGTGCCGGAAAAATCCCGGAATGAAGTCGCGCGGAGGTCGCGCAACTCGGTCATAACGGTATCGGACTGCCAATCGAGGAGGGCATGCTGCAAGTGGACGTGCCAAGCAATTTCAGGCGAGAGGGATTGGTCGGTCCCTTCGTTGTAGGCAGGATACCAGATGGGAAGTCCCTTTTCTTGACTGGAGGCACCCTCGCGAAAAATAATGAGCATGCTCTCGGCAGGACCCAGGAAAAAATATTCTTGGATGCCTTCTTGAAGTTCCATCAGCGATTCATGTCCGGTATTGCAGTCATAAACAACAGCATGCCTGTTGTTCCACACCTCCTTAGGGAAAGCTATCTGCCCCATATAGGCGGTATCAAGATTGCAGTTGACAAGGAGGTAGATATCCTCGCCCTTGTCGTTGCGATAATGATTTTGCAATAGATAGGGCCAAGGTTTTTTGATAGTAAGCGAATGGGGCAGCTGGTAAGTTTTCTGCAGTCCGGAATAAAAAGTAACAAAATCATTATTGGAGGGATACTGCACCACGAAAGATTCCGGAACATAGGGCTTGACGATCATCACACCAGTTTCATTCAGTTGCAAACAAACCTTGTACACTTTGTTGCCAATATGAAAACCATCAGCTGCTTCTTTGGCTTGCTTCAACATCTGAGGCGTAATTAAGTCGCAGTTGCCGCCATTCTTATGCACCGCCTCCCATAGCAGCTGCACTTTTTCGTATACACTTCCCTTTGGATAATTTGGAAAAGGCTCGGTCTGCACACCATAGTCGGCCCAAAGGTCGTCGATAGGCACCACAATAGCCATATCGGTCTGCATGTCGGCATGCTGCAGCCAATAGCACATGCGGGCTCGATATTCATTCAGCAGGTGGAAATAAGGCCACCACGAATTCTGCTCGTTGTAATAGCTGCCGTACTGGACCCAACCGGGAAATCCCGCTTCGCGAGGACTATAGTTGAAGCCGTGCCACACCGAATGGGTGGTGCCGCTGAAAGCACTCATATCGCTACCCAGCTTGAGCAGCTCGAGGTTGGTCTCAAACAGGCGGTAGGTGTTGGTCATCTCTTCGGCACTGACGATGCGGCGGCCCGAAAGGTGGGCAGCCGACGACACATACTTGTTTATCATCGTATAAGCGCGGCCGCGGCGGTAATCCTCATCGCCCATCTCCTCCCCTATGCGGTGGCGCAGATAGTTGGTGGTCCAGCTCTCGCCCTCAGGAATATCATACCCCAGCGAACTCTCCAGTGGGAAAAAACCTCGGCCATAGGCTTGGGCACGAGCCTTCACCCCCTGCCGGTGACACCAGTCAAGGAAAGTCTGGGTGTACCTTTCGTCCAGCAGCTCGGCCTTGGTCAATTCAAAATCATAGCGCACCCGGCGCACCTGCTCCTTAAATTCCGGCGATTGCACAGCCCCGTATTCATATTTCTCAACATTGCCCAAACGCCCTACCCTAAACATCGTAAAAGGCAGCCACTCCATCAAATCATACCCCCGGCGGCGGCGAAACTCCTCTGCCATATCATCGGTCCAGTTGGCACCCTCCAGCTCCATACTGTCAACAAAATAGGCACGCAGCCAATTCTTCATCGGGCCGAACCTCCCTTCAAGCGTATTCGACATCCACTCCAAATACCGCCTCACGGCCAAAGCATTCATGTGGTCCAGTATAGGGCCGCTGGCTCCCGGCGCGCCATTGATAACGCTGGCAAACGACCTGCACCGAACCAAAGCATACAGCATCCCATCCTCAGGCACCACAATCGCCTTCGCGCCCAAAGCCAAATCCTTCACCTCGGCTATACTACGAATGGTCATAGGCGTAAGCTTCGCCGACACCAACTCGAAAGTGCGGTCGGCATTCTTCTCAGTCACTTGGGGGTCTACCGCCGTAAAAATACTGTCTATCAATATGCTGTCGCCCTCCTTCACCTCGCGAGCATAGGTAAGCATCACCTGGGCGCGCTCCCCCATTTCCAAAGTCTCCTTGCCGAAAGGCCAGCCGCTACCCACCAGCAAATCGCAGCCCATGCCCAAATCCTTTGCTTCCCTAAGCGACACCTCCAAAGCATCCAACCACTCATCACTCATCCAAGTCAATGACTTTATCCCCAGCGAATCGCAACGCTTTGCCGGAAACTCAATGGCATTGATTTCCACTCCACCCACACCGGCATCATGCAGCAGCCGCAATTCGCGCCTAAGCTCTACCGTATCCACCTTATTCCCATTCCACCACCAGCGCACCCAAGGGCGAGCAGCCGAATAGTCGGTTGCCGACGCCTGCCCCCACAACGCCATGGGCAAAGCAATCACAATGAGCATACATAAGAGACCCTTCTTCATAAGCAAAATTCATCAATAATTTCCAATTGCAAAAATACATAATTATTCGAAAAAAACGATAAAAAATCGTCTCACAATGCCAACCCCGATTACATAATGTGCAGGCCGCAACAGCCCGAAACACCACATTCAAAGCAGTTTAACGATAAATAAATATCACTTGTATCACGCAGTATTTCAGCCATATAGCCCACCCCCTAAGAAGTCGCCCCAAAAACATGTGCAAATGTTAATTCGGAAGTCATAATCCAACAATGAAACATTCAGGCGGCGGCCACCACGGCTGCCGCCTTTTTGGTGCTTTTTACCACCGCCCCAGAGGGCGGGTTTTCATAGAGCCTACGGCGGGCAGAGAAAGCCCTGCATAGGCTCTTGCTTTGTAGATGATGCGTTGATTCTACGGTAATGCTACGGGGTATAAGCGAATCAACCCCGTAGGATCCCCGTAAGATCCCCGTAGGAAGGACGAAAGTAGGGCGAAGGAAGGGCATTGCAAGGATGGCAACATCAAGGGCTACGGGGGCCGGAGTAGGGTCAAAAAATGGGGCATATTCGATTGGGTGCATAATATTATGTTAATTCCGCCAGAGTGTTAATGACCCAAAAGGGGGAATTGGGTGATATTAACAGCATGGATATGAATATATTGCAGTCGTATTCCGGAAGGAGCCCGGAGGCAAAAGCCAGCGGCATTAGGTGCGGGACTGGCAGTCGAATCATTCGACTCCATTCGACTTTCATTCGACTGGATGCTGAACTCTTCAGGGGACGTTTTGAAACTTATTGAAAGCGTTATTAAAGGGCAATGCCTTGTTGGTTATTAGCTGGTAATCAGCAATCGATGGTAGATGGTCTACGCCAGCAGCGGCGGATGCTTCGCTATCACAGGCTGGCATAATACTGGTGATAGAAGGCGCAGTCGAATGAGTCGAATGAAAAAAGAGGAGGGTATTGTATATTGGAACAGATTAAATAAAATTTGGAAATTTCAATTGAATTATGTACCTTTGCAGTTGCAAAATTATATTTTCGGGAAATACAATCATTTGAATAACAGCAAACTGACACAGATATGAACTTTCTGGAAGAAAAAATACTTACCGACGGAGTTATCAAAGAGGGCAATATCCTCAAGGTAGACAGTTTTTTGAATCACCAAATCGACATCGACATCATGCGGCAGATGGCATACGAATTCAAGCGCCGATTCCGGGGTGTCGAGGTAGACAAAGTGCTAACCATCGAAGCCAGCGGCATAGCCATTGCCACCCTGCTGGGCGACCTGTATGATGTGCCGGTAGTGTTTGCCAAAAAGAGCCAAACTGCCAACAGCACCGACGACAAGTATATGTCAGGGGCATACTCCTTCACCCACAAGAAACAGAATAATGTGTTTGTATCGCGCCCCTATTTGTCGGCCGGCGAACGGGTGCTGATTGTTGATGACTTTTTGGCCGATGGGCAGGCAGCCCATGCCCTTATCGACATAGTGAAACAGGCTGGAGGCGAGGTGGCCGGTATTGGCATTGCCATTGAGAAAGGACAACAAAAGGGAGGCGCTATGCTGCGTGCCGAGGGCTATCGATTGGAATCAATAGCCATCATAGAGTCGATGGATTGGGAAAACCAAACCATCAAATTTCGCAGCCAACCCGAAAAACCTATTACTAACACTAATATTAAAGGTGAGTTCTAAAAATTCACCGATTAGACAAAAGAATCCAATCAAAATCGCAAGAAATGAATTTATAGAACCCTACTAAAGCAATATTAATTATGAAAGCAACAGGTAGTATTTACGAACTTGACGGCCGAGTGCCGTTGCTCAAGGCTGTTCCATTTGGATTGCAGCATGTGTTGGCAATGTTTGTTTCAAACATCACCCCTATCATTATTCTGGCCGGGGCGGCTGGAATCGACTCCGGTTTGGGCGCCGTGCTCATCCAGAATTGCATGATTATTGCTGGTATAGGCACATTGGTGCAGCTGTACCCTCTATGGAAAGTGGGTTCGCGCCTTCCTATCGTAATGGGAATCAGCTTTACATTTTTATCGGCATCCATAGGCATTGCTGCTTCGCAAGGCATGGGCACACTGATGGGTGCTGTGATTATAGGCGGTTTGGTGGAGGGTGTTCTCGGGCTCTTTGCCAAATACTGGACCAAGATTATTGCTCCCGTAGTGGCCGCCACCGTAGTAACGGCTATCGGATTTTCGCTCCTTCCCATTGGGGCCAACAGCTTTGCCGGCGGCATGGGTGCCGCCGATTTCGGCAGCCAGCAAAATTGGATTGTGGGACTGGTCACCCTATTGGCATGCCTGCTCACGCAGGTATTCGGCCGGGGCCTGCTGCGCTCGCTTTCGGTACTGGTGGGATTGGTGTTGGGCTATATTGTAGCCATCTGCATGGGTATGGTTGACTTTAGCGCCCTCAATGGCATTGGCCTGGTGTCGCTTCCCAAGGTGCTGCCCTTCACCCCCGAATTCCATCTCGGACCCATTCTGGCCATCGTATGCATCTATCTGGTTTCGGCAACCGAAACCATAGGCGATTCCTCGGCATTGTGTTCGGGTGCCCTCAACCGGAATATCACCCCCAAAGAGATGGGTGGCGCCGTGGCCTGCGACGGTTTTGTAAGTACCCTTTCAGGTATCTTTGGCTGCACGCCTATCACCTCGTTCTCGCAGAATGTGGGACTGGCATCGATGTCTAAGGTGGTGAACCGTTCGGCCATTGCTACCGGAGCCATCATCATGATTCTAGGCGGACTCTTTCCTGCGGTAGGCACCATTCTTACCACCATTCCCCAGCCCGTATTGGGGGGATGCACAATCATGATGTTCGGCAGCATATTGTTTGCCGGTTTTGGAATGATGGCCAAGGCTGGATTCTCGCAACGCAACATGGTCATCGTCAGCCTTTCGCTGAGCATCGGTTTAGGCTTTACACAAGCCACCGGCCTGTTTGGCATCTTCCCCAAGATTATTCAAACAATATTTGCCGAAAACTGCGTGGCAGTAGTATTCCTGCTGGCAGTAATCCTCAATCTGTTTCTCCCAAAGGAGAAAGAAATGGAGAAGATGTAGGTATCGAAAAGCATATTAAGGTGAGTTCTAAAAATTCACCGATTAGACAAAAGAATCCAATCAAAATCGCAAATAATGAATTTAGGTGACTTCTAAAAATTCGACGTATGAAAGATATTTTGAATTAAGAATACTTTTTTACGCTTTTTGATTCTAGACGGCATCTTTCATATTTTCATTCGGTTACAATGCACCGCATTGCGCCC
>JAGHRY010000249.1 GCA_018066145.1 Candidatus Colimorpha merdihippi
TTCGTTAATCCCTAAATATTAGCACAGTACTATATGTTTGTTCGTTTATTGTTCGTTCTATATTCGTTCGTTCTTCGTTGCTGCTTCGCTCTTCCTTCGCTTTACCGACGAAGAATGATACAAAAACTGGCAAAGTCACCTATACCCAGCCTCGAAACCACAAAGAGTCATCAACCCAAATACCAAACAACCATGAAAAACGAAAAACCTTCCTCCCCCCTACTCCGAGTTTACGGCCGATCGGAACTGGCTCAGCTCTTCTACGGCCGCCCCACCAGCAACCGCGGCGTCCGCCTTTGGTTTATGCGCGAGCTCAGCTACGTGCCCGGCCTGATGGATAAGCACCGCACCCTCGGCCTCACCTGAAAAGGCAAAAAAATCACCCCGGCTCAAGCAGTCGCCAGCTTCGACGTCCTGGGGGAACCGGGATGATTTTTTAGCGGGGCGCTATAGGGTTCTATAGGCACTATAGGTTTCAGAGACTCCAGAGGCACTATAGATTCCAAAGGCACTATAGATTTCTATAGGCTTTCCCCGAAAATTGTTGCATACGGCTGTTGCTATCTATCGGTGGGATGAGGAAATCAGCCTTCGGGGTTGAGTTCGGCTTTGCGGGCCCAATGCTCCTTGAAGTCCTCGTAGTTGCGTTTCAACAGATTGGGCGTATCGAGGTTGTAGGGACATTTCTTGCGGCATTGTCCGCAGCCAAGGCACTTTTCGATTTGCTTCATCTTCTCGTTGAACTCTTCGGTAAGATACACATTATAGGGGGCACGGCGGAGGAACAGATACATGCGGTTGCAGCTCTCGATTTCGATTCCGGCAGGACAAGGCTGGCAATAGCCGCAGCCGCGGCAGAAATCACCACAGAGCTCTTGGCGGTCCTTTTCGATACGAGCGCGCATCTCATCGGTAAGCACGGGAGGATTGTCCATAAAGGAAATAAACTCGTCGAGCTCGCTCTCACGCTGGATGCCCCAGATAGGCTCGACATGGGGGAACTGGGCCAGATAGGCATAAGCGGTGGCAGCATGGTTGATGAGTCCGCCAGCCAGGCCTTTCATGGCGATGAAACCGATGTTCTTCTCCTGGCACTGCTTCACCAATCCCAGCTCTTCGTCATTGGCGAGATAGGAGAAGGGGAACTGGAGGGTTTCGTACAAACCGCAGTCGATGGCCTCCTGGGCCACAGCCATGCGGTGGTTGGTGATGCCGATATGGCGAATCTTGCCCTGCTGCTGAGCCTCCAGCATAGCC
Source organism: Candidatus Colimorpha merdihippi (assembly GCA_018066145.1). Classification (GTDB taxonomy): domain Bacteria; phylum Bacteroidota; class Bacteroidia; order Bacteroidales; family P3; genus Colimorpha; species Colimorpha merdihippi. The sequence goes on from JAGHRY010000249.1 coordinate 1,258, forward strand.
TCATAAAGACCGGTGCCATCGCCGGGTTTGGGGCAGAAAGCGGGATTGTGGAACTGGTACAGATCGATATAGTCGGTACGGAGCAGACGCAAACTCTCGGCCAGCTGGTCCCAAAATTCCTGAACGGTGTTGCAACCCGTCTTGGTGCTAATAATCACCTTATCGCGGCGGTCGTGGAAAGCCTCGCCCAGCTTTTGTTCGCTATCAGTATAGAAACGGGCGGTATCGAAATAATACATGCCATGATCCAAAGCCTTATGGAGCAGATAAACGGTATCCTGCAAAGATATGCGCTGAATAGGCAGCGCACCGAAACCATTCTTGGGGACTACCAAGCCCGACTTGCCGAGTGTTACTGTTTGCATAATAATATAGTGATATTGATAATAAAAAAAACCGTGGGCAATCCTTTCGGACAAACCCACGGAAAAAAAAATCTGTACCCCAGGTGGGACTTGAACCCACACGCCATTGCTGACAGCAGATTTTGAGTCTACCGCGTCTACCATTCCGCCACCAGGGCATCGAATTTCTCTCTCGAAATCGGGTGCAAAATTACTAAGAATTTTCGACATAACAAACTTTTTTTGCAAAAAAAAATTTTAATCCCGAAAAAAGTTGTATCTTTGCATCCTCAAAATCAACGCAAAATGGGCGAAAAAAATTCTGATAAAGTATTCATTTTCGCGGGCCGTGCAACCGAAAATTTGGCCCGCAAAGTTGCCGATATTTATGGTATTCCACTGGGAAATTCAACAGTTTTCCAATATGCCGACGGCGAATTCCAACCTTCATACGAAGAAACTATCCGTGGCGGTATCGTCTTCATCATCCAGTCGACCCTGCCCCCTACCGACAATCTGTTTGAGCTGTTGATGATGGTCGACGCTGCCAAGCGCGCATCTGCTCAAAAAATTGTGGCCGTAATTCCTTATTATGGTTTTGCCCGCCAGGACCGCAAGGACAAACCCCATGTGCCTATCGCATCCAAGCTGATTGCCGATATGATTATGGCAGCTGGTGTTGACCGCGTGATTTGCATGGACCTCCACGCCGACCAGATTCAGGGTTTCTTCAACATCCCTGTCGACCACCTGTTCGGTTCCAGCCTGTTCATGCCTTACATTCGCGAGAAATTCGAGATTGAAGACGTGATGTTTGCCAGCCCCGATATGGGCGGCAGCAAACGCGCCGGCACCTATGCAAAGACCTTGAACAACAGCTTTGTTATCTGCTACAAACATCGCAACAAACCCAACGAGATTGGCGAGATGCGCCTCCTGGGTGATGTTACCGGCAAGCATGTGATCCTCCTCGACGATATCATCGACACCGGTTCGACCATCTGCAAGGCAGCCCAAATCATCAAGGACAGCGGCGCCAAGAGCGTGCGCGCCATGATCACCCACCCCGTGCTGAGCGGCAATGCCATCGAAAAGGTTGAAAACTCATGCCTTGAGGAACTCGTAACCACCGATACCATCCCGCTGAAACGCGAAAGCAGCAAGATTCATGTGCTGAGCTGCGACTGGCTGCTGGCTGAAGCTATCCGCCGCGTGGTCAACTACGAGTCGCTCGACAACCTGTACGTCACCACCCTCCACCACAAGGGCGTGATCAAAAGAATGAATTAATCGTGCTAGATTCACTAGATATCTAGGTTTAAATAATTTTATCAACCAAATTAACAAACAAACAAAATGAGAATAGTATCATTGAGCGGTTCTCTTCGCGAGAACGTAGGGAAAAAAGATGCTAAGGCTCTGCGTCGCGAAGACAAAGTCCCTTGTGTAATGTATGGTAAAGGCGAACAGTACATGTTTGCTGTTCCTCAGACCGAGTTCCAGCGCATCCTGTTCAACCCCGCACCCTGTTTCGTAGAAATCGACCTCGCTGGTGTTAAACATCGCGCTATGCTGAAGGACATCGACTTCCACCCCGTGACCGAAATCGTCTACCACTGCGACTTCTATGAGCTCAGCGACGACAAGGCCGTTGTTATGTCCATCCCCGTTCACACCACCGGTACCTCCGTTGGCGTTATGAAGGGCGGCAAACTCGTTTACAAACAGAAGAGACTCAACGTGAAGGCTCTCCCCGCTAACATGCCCAGCGAGATCCTCATCGACATCACCAACCTCGACATCGCTCAGCGTTGCAAGGTTCAGGATGTTCCTGCCGAAAACTTCACCATCCTCAACCCCCGCAGCAGCGAAGTTGTTGTTATCAACAGCACCCGCGCATCTGCTACCGGTGAGAACGAAGTTGTTGAGGCTGAATAATCTTCACGACATCAAACAAACAAAAGAGCCGCAACGTTTCGACTATGCGGCTCTTTTTTTACCCCAGACAACCCATCCCTCACAAAAAAGACCCAAAACAAAACTATGCACAAAGCAGGATTCGTTAATATCATCGGCAACCCCAACGTAGGCAAGTCAACCCTGATGAATGCCCTCGTAGGCGAACGCCTCAGCATCATCACCAGCAAGGCTCAAACCACCCGGCACCGCATTATGGGCATCGTCAACGGCGACGATTTCCAAATTGTATATACCGACACCCCGGGTATCGTCAACCCCCATTACAAGCTGCATGAGCAGATGATGGGATTTGTGAATAGCGCCCTGGAAGATGCCGACCTGTTCCTTCTCGTGACCGAGATTGGCGAAACATTCAAAAACCAAGAAGTGCTGGCCAAAATCATCCGTTCCAACACCCCCGTGATACTGGTCATCAACAAAATCGACCTTTCCGACCAGCAAACCATCCGCGACAAGATTGCTTATTGGCAGAACCAAATACCCCGCGCCATCATCGTTCCGGCTTCGGCAACGGAACGTTTCAATATCGATACCATTTTCGACCACATCATCGAGGCCTTGCCCGAGAATCCTCCCTATTTCCCCAAAGACGAACTTACCGACCGCTCGATGCGTTTCTTTGTGAGCGAAATCATACGCGAGAAACTGCTTTTGTACTATCAGAAAGAGATACCCTACAGCTGCGAAGTGGCCGTAGAAAGCTACGAGGAGAAAGAGGGCGTAGACAATATTCGCGCCGTCATCTTTGTAGAGCGCGAATCGCAGAAAGCCATCCTCATCGGGCACCAGGGCATGTCCATTAAAAAAGTCGGCATCGAAGCCCGCAAAGATATTGAGGAATTCACCGGCAAGAAATGTTTCCTCAACCTATACATCAAAGTACTCAAAGACTGGCGCAATAGCGAGCGTGCGCTCAAGCAATTCGGCTACCAAACCGAATAGAGAAAAAAATGAGCCTCGTGTTAAAAGCGCGTTATGAAGCCTCTGCAATCCTTCTATAAGCGAAAATCGCTCTTGAGATTTGCCAAACAGCATTGGGCCGCCATCACCCTTATCGCTATAGGGGGGTTATTTATGGCCCATGCGCTTATCAACCATCATTTTTTCCACACCTACGCCTACGACCTGGGCATCTACTCGCACGCGCTGTGGCAGTATGCCCACGGCATTGGAGCCGACTGCAACCTCTTTGTCGATAGCGATGTGCCGGTATCGCTGCTTCACGACCATTTCGACCTCTACCTTATCATTTTTTCGCCCCTGGTACTGATTTTCGGGCAATACACGCTCCAAATCATCCAAGTACTGGCACTTATGATGGGTGGCTGGGGCATTTACCGTTATATTCAGGAAATCAGTTCAGATACACGCCCTTCGCCCACTCGAAATCTGATTCCATGGATGGGCATGCTATGCTATTTTTCCTTTTTCGGAGTGTGGCACGCCGTATCCTACGACTACCATTCCAATGTAGTGGCAGCCAATTTTCTGCCTTGGCTGTTCTTATTCCTAAAAAGGGAACGGTTCGGCTGGGCTTTCCTTTCGCTGCTGGCAATCTGCATTTCCAAGGAATCTGCTCCACTATGGCTCACCTGCGTGGCCATCGGTTTGCTGATCGAATATTGGGGCGACCGTAGGAAAATGAGGTGGATTGCTGTATACGGGCTGTTCTGCCTTGTATATTTTGTAGTCATTACCATGGCCATCATGCCCCTGCTGGGCGAAGGCGGAAGTCCAGGATTCTGGCGCTACAGCCACATGGGCGACAGCATGTCGCAGGTAGCCCTCTATATGATGCAGCATCCGTGGCAATCCATCTGCATGTTCTTCACCAACTTCCAGCACGATATCTGCTACCAGGGGCTGAAACTGGAATTTTGGCTCTGCTGTGCCGGGTCGGGCCTATTGATGCTATTCTTCAAGCCGCACTATCTCATCATGATGCTGCCTCCGCTGCTGCTGAAGATGATGAGCCGCGATGCCGGTTTTTGGGGGATTACCTTCCAATACAATATCGAATTTGCGCCGATTCTGGTGCTTGGAGCTTTTTCCGTCATTGTTCGATTTGGCCAGCAAAAGAATGGCCGTGCCGGCATCATTCTGGCCGCAGCCACCTTGTTGCTCACCCTTTCGACTACCACATACACCTGCCGCCAGCCGCTCACCCATATCAGCAGAAGCGACGTCCGGATCCTCGACAAGCGCCATTACAAGCAAAGCAGATTCAATATCCACTGCGCTTACGAAATGATAGAGATGATTCCCGACACAGCCAAAGTTTGCGCCGATATGGGGCTTGTCTCCCATCTGGCCATGCGCGAACATATCACCCTGTTTCCCATAAAAGCCGAACAGGCCGATTATATAATAATGAGCACCGATACACCTTCGCGAGATGAAGCGCACCAAGAAATTTTCAGCAAAATCACAGCCGACACCCTCAGATATAAAACGATTGCTGCTGATGGGCGGGTAATACTCATCCAAAGGGTACCTCAGCCCTAGGTATCGCCCACAATGCATGCTGAAACAGGCTGTGTGCATCCTCCCCGTTGGAGCATCACAGAACAAAAATCTTAAATAATTAACTAAAAATGCAAAGATTCGATTTTTTTTCGTACCTTTGCATTTTCTTATATATAGAATATAATAAAAATAAATTAATACACAGTTACTATGACAGAAACAATTAAAACGCTCCGAGACAGTGCCGCCATGCGTTGGATTGCGCTGCTTCTGTTGGCTTTAGCCATGTTTTGCTCCTACATCTTCATGGACATTCTTTCGCCCATTAAAGACTTTATGGAGACTGAAAAAGGTTGGGATTCACTCGCCTTTGGTACCATGCAGGGTGCCGAAACCTTCCTCAACGTATTCGTTTTCTTCCTCATTTTTGCAGGTATCATCCTCGACAAAATGGGTGTCCGCTTCACCGCAGTGCTTTCGGGTGCTGTAATGCTTGTGGGCGCTTGCATCGAATACTATGCCGTATCTGCTTCTTTTGTTGGCAGCAGCATGGAGGCTTGGTTCAATGCACATCTCAACTACATTCCTGTTTTCGACCAGCTTGGCGTTTCTCCTTTCTATGAAGGCATGCCCGCTTCTGCAAAACTCGCTTCCATCGGCTTCATGATCTTTGGTTGCGGTACCGAAATGGGCGGCATCACCGTCAGCCGCGGTATCGTAAAATGGTTCAAGGGTCGCGAAACCGCTCTCGCTATGGGTTCCGAGATGGCTCTTGCACGCCTGGGTGTAGCCACCTGCATGATTTTCTCTCCTTTCTTCTGCAAACTCGGCGGCCATGTCGACGTTAGCCGTTCCGTTGCTTTCGGCGTAGTGCTTCTTTGCGTTGCCCTCATCATGTTTGTTGTTTACTTCTTCATGGACAAGAAACTCGACGCCCAAACTGGTGAAGCCGAAGAGAAAGACGATCCCTTCAAACTCTCCGACCTTGGCAAGATTTTCTCCAGCCTTGGATTCTGGCTGGTAGCCCTGCTCTGCGTTCTTTACTATAGCGCCATCTTCCCCTTCCAAAAATATGCTGTCAACATGCTCCAGTGCAACCTCACCCTCACCGAGGCTACTGAAGGTTTCTGGGCTTCCGATACCGTTACCATCATCCAGTACGCCATCATGCTTCTGGTAGCCGTAGGCTCCTTCGCCAGCAATTTCTCCAAAAAGATGCCCGCTAAGATTGGTCTCATGGCAATGGCTGTTGTGGCACTCGTAGTATACTGCTACATGGGCTACATGCGCGGTACTGCCGAAACCATCTTTGCAGTATTCCCCCTCCTGGCTGTGGCTATCACTCCTATTCTTGGCAACATGGTCGACCACAAGGGTAAAGCTGCTTCCATGCTGATGATTGGTTCGCTGCTGCTCATCCTCTGCCACCTCACCTTCGCCTTCATCCTGCCCATGTTCAAGGGTAGCGCTATCGGCGGCGTTGTGGTTGCTTACGTCACCATCCTCGTACTGGGTGCCTCCTTCTCGCTGGTTCCTGCCGCTCTGTGGCCCAGCGTTCCCAAGCTGGTCGACGAAAAGATTATCGGCTCTGCCTACGCTCTTATCTTCTGGATTCAGAACATCGGCCTCTGGCTCTTCCCCCTCCTTATCGGCAAGGTTCTCACCAACACCAACCCCGGCGTTGACGATCCCACCAAGCTCGACTACACCTGGCCTCTCGTCATGCTGGCTTGCCTTGGTATTGCCGCCCTTATCATCGGCCTTATCCTGAAGGTTGTCGACAAGAAGAAAAACCTTGGCCTCGAAGAGCCCAACATCAAGTAAGTTTTTCAATACCCAGAAGGCAACTGCCAAGAAATAGAAATCGCTTTTTTGAAAGGTTGCCTATATGAAAAGAAGAAGTCTGGTCAACAGGCTTCTTCTTTTTTATTCGTTAACAAAGGTGACATCATGGCCAAAACTGCCCTTCGGTGCCCGCCAATATGGATTGTTGTTCAAAAAAATCGTATATTTGCATATTAATCAAACAATAGACCCTATACACTATATACATATTTATCAAACAATTACTCGATAATATCAAGCATGAACACACACAAACTATCCCGCAGAATCACTCCACTCAGCATGCTTTTCATATTCCTTTGGGCTACCAATCCAAGCGCTATTGGGCAAAACATCTACCGCACACCAGCGCAAGAAGCCGAGGCCGTCATCAGCCGTTTTACCCATGGCGATATGAATGTAAAAGTGCACATAGAACCTGCTTCCGACAACCAGCCGGGATACACCTTCCATACCCAAGCCGATACACTTTTCATCTCCGCGACCAGTGCGGTTGCGGCATGTCATGGTTTTTATCAATGGGCCAAGGCCAAAGGCTGCGGCATTTGCAGCTGGAGTGGCAATAGATTTGTTCGACCTGCCGACATCAGCACGCCCTCAACGTCGGCCGCGTCGCCTTTTCGACACCACCAGTACTTCAACGTGGTTACCTACGGCTATACCATGCCCTATTGGGACACCCTGCGATGGAATCAAGAACTCGACTGGATGGCGCTCCACGGCATCGACCAGCCACTGATGCTGCTAGCCCAAGAGGCCATATACCGGCAAGTGTTCCTATCGCTTGGTCTTACCGAAAAGGAAATCGACGCCTGGGAAGTGGGGCCTGCCCACCTTCCATGGATGCGCATGGGCAATATCAGCGGCAACAGTTTCGACGGCCCCTTAGGCAAAGACTGGCACCAGCAGCAACTATCACTGGCCCAATACGTCATCCAGCGCATGCGGCAACTGGGCATGGAGCCCATCTGTCCGGCTTTCTGCGGCTTTGTACCTTCCGCATTGGCCGACCACTTCGATGTTGAACTCGACACACCACAGGCTGGGACTGGGTGCCGCCCTCGTGCCGCAACTACCGCATCCGACCCGATTCCCCGCTTTTTACCGAAATCGGCTGTCGTTTCATCCAGTGCTGGGAACAGCATTTTGGCAAGGGCACCTATTATCTGAGCGATTCGTTCAACGAAATGAAGATTCCATCCGACACAGCCTTGATGGCCCTCTACGGCCGTTCCATCTACAACAGCATCCGGATGGCCAATCCCGATGCGATATGGACCATGCAAGGCTGGACACTCGGCTACCAGCGCAACGAATGGGGCAACGGCATATTTCAAGCACTCACACGCGACATTCCGCAAGACAAATTCTACCTGCTCGATATGGCCACCGACTACAACTGCTGCTTTTGGCACAACAGCTTCAACTGGGATTTCTATAATGCATTCGGCGGACAGCCGTGGGCATGGTCAGTCATTCCCAACATGGGGGGCAAAACGGTATTTACCGGCAACCTTGACCACTATGCTAATGGCCGAATGCAAGCTTTCCAATCGGCCAACCGAGGCCGCCTTGCAGGCTATGGTATGGCGCCCGAGGGACTTGAAAACAACGAATTGATATACGAACTCCTATGCGATGGGGGCTACCTTTCCGACACCACCGAAATCGATATCGAACAATGGCTGGAGAACTACATCTTATGCCGTTTCGGAACTAACCAACACACATTAGTACAGCTATATAAAAACCTCTATCGCTCCGCATACGCTCATTTCCGCGACCACCCGCAATTCGGCTGGCAGGTGCGCAACAATATCATCGGCCATGGGGTCACCGGACTCGACACCTCATTCTATCAAAATGCCGAGCAATTGAGCCAATTCATCTGCCAATCGCCCGAGTTCTATTATTCCCTCGACACCGATGCCAGAAAATTGTTTCTTGCCGACTATATCGAGGTGGCTGCACTCTACATTTCAGGGAAAATCGAATACATCAACAAACAAATATCGCTATACAATGATGCCGAACAAAAAAATCTCGCCCTAAGAAAACTCGACTCACTTAGCGCCATCATGCTCGGTCTCGACAGCATCCTTTCCCTCCATCCGCTCCACCGTCTCGACCGATGGGAATACGACATGGCCTATGCTCATGCCGCTCCCGAACAAGCGCATCGCAATGCCAAAAATGCTCGTCGCCTGGTAAGCATCTGGTATGGCAACCATCGTGCCGATGAACCCGTCAACGACTATAGTTGCCGGCTATGGTCGGGACTCATCCGCGATTACTACCTGCCACGACTCCAAGGAACGTGGATGCACAGAATAACAGGTTCACCCTTCGATCAAATTGCTTTTGAGAATGCCTTTGTATCGGCAGCCCCAACAAAACCCTCTACCACGATTGAGCATACACCAAACCCCTCACGTATCGAACATACGCTGCTACTCATCCATCAACTCATGCAGCGGTCACAACAAGCAGCCAAGCCCTTTTGAGTAAACTACTTGTTACAACTCAATAAAGGCTTGGCATACATAGCAAGATAAAATATCGCCAAAACTACTCTGCAGCGGCCTTCACCACCTTCAGGGTTGCGCATTCGTTTGCAGCAACCACCCGTATCACATAGGCGCCAGGGGCCAGCGAGCCTATATCGATGGTATTATCGGCTGCGGCAATCCGGGTGCTGAGCACAAGGCTGCCCCGACTGTCGTATACATGCACCTGCGAATAGCCTTCGCCCAGCCCTTCCAGGGCCACC
>JAGHRY010000149.1 GCA_018066145.1 Candidatus Colimorpha merdihippi
GTATATATAATATGTATCAATCTAACAATAAGAATTTCCAACTATTCTGTATCATTACGGCTGCCGTGTATGGACTGAATCTATTGGATGCTTATGTTTTCGGCCATCTGTATGACTTTAACGTTTCGGACGATTTGGCCATAAGGGTGACCCCTTCGATAGTTCCCGAACTAGGGACTAATGCAGGTTTTTCTCCTGCTATCAATCTGTCACTTACATTTTAGAATAAATAATCACAACAAGCAAAATTATGAACCCCATTTTAATGATTCAAGACGGCATGTCCGACATGCAGACTGCCGTAGACTCCATGGCTACTACGGTCGACACCCAACGCATCACTCTTTGGAATATGGCCCTTAATGGCGGATGGATTATGTTGGTGCTCGCACTCATGCTGGCATTGGCTATCTACATTGGAGTTGAACGTTATCTCGCGCTGCGTCAGGCTGTAAAGACTGACGATGACGATTTGTTTATGAACAATATCCGTGAGTATATCCACAAAGGTGATGTTGATGGAGCACGCACGCTTTCCAAGCAAACCAATACCCCTTTGGCACGTATGGTCGACAAGGGCTTGAGCCGTTTGGGCCGTTCGTTGAGCGATATCCAGGCTGCTATCGAAAATGAAGGTAAATTGGAGGTTGCCCGATTGGAAAAACGTGTATCCCTTGTGGCTACTGTGGCTTCTTTGGGACCCATGGTTGGTTTCTTGGGTACTGTTACCGGTATGGTCACCTGTTTCCAAGATATGTCTCACGCAGGCAACAACATTGAAATTGCCACCCTTGCCACTGGTATGTATCAGGCTATGGTTACCACCATCGGCGGTTTGATTGTTGGTATCATTTGCTATTTCTTGTACAACATTCTTGTTACCCGTATCAACAAGGTGGTGCTTGATATTGAAGTACGTGCTTCTGAGTTTATGGATCTTCTCCACGAACCCGCATAAAAAATATCAATAATTTGATTGAATAGAAGAATATTCATAGTCAATTGTTTCTTTGAATTTTCCAATCCAAATACGCAATGATTGAAACAAGAAATAAGCTCACTATTGAGAATAACAATTCCACCATGTCGGACTTGGTGTTTTTGTTGTTGGTATTTTTTATGATGACATCCACCCTGATTAGCCCCAATGCTGTAAAGCTGTTGTTGCCCGAAAGCGGCAGCAAGACCATGGCTAAGCAGAATGTGACGGTGTATATTGATGAAAATTTCAATTTCCAGGTTGGCGATGTTCCTACCGATGCAGAAGGCCTTCAGCCCCTTATTGCCCAAGGCATAGAGAGCGGTATTACCGATGCCTGCATAGTGCTTCGTTCGGATAAAACCGTGCCTGTTCAGTATGTGGTAAATGTGATTGATGCAGTAAATGCCATCAATGATCAAACAGGATCGAAGCATAAAGTGATTTTGGCCACATCGCCCAAGAAATAATGCCATCTTGAATGATTATGAACCAAGAACAAAAAAATAAAATCATATCTGGGACAATCACCGCATTGTTTTTAGGAATTATTGTGGTGATATGTCTGGCTTTCGGCTATGATCCACCAGATCCCCCCATTCCCGAAGAGGGAGTTGAAGTAAATCTTGGCAATAGCGATTTCGGTTCGGGCGATAATCCCATGCCCGATCCCAGTCCGGCATCTAGTGCACCTCAGCCTGCATCGGCAGCTGAGCAGGTGAGCACGCAGAAAACCGAATCTACTACTCCGATCCCTACTTCTGATAAACCTAGCACGGCAAAAACCACAAACGAAACTCCCACCACTACCCAGCCCGAAAAACCAAAGGATCCTGAAATCAATACCAAAGCATTGTTTAATAAAAGCAATAGTGCCAAGAAGAATAACAATGGCGGTAGCGAAGGCAAGACCTACGGTTCTGGCAATCAAGGCAAAGAGGGTGGCGACCCGAATAGCAGCCGTTATGACGGAACTCCAGGTAAGGGAGGTACCGGATTTAGTTTAACTGGTCGTAGTGCCAAAGCTTTGCCCACGCCTACAGGCAACACCCAGAAACAGGGTAAGGTTGTGGTAAAGATTTGGGTAGACAGAAATGGTAATGTTACGCAAACCTCTGCTCCAGAGAAAGGTTCTACAATTTCTGATGCAGCATTGGTAAACCAAGCAAAAACAGCCGCAATGAAGGCTAAATTTAGTGCTAAAGAGGATGCTCCTGAAATGCAAACAGGCACTATCACTTATGTTTTTGCAACAAATTAAGCTATGGCCGACGAACCTATCAGAATAGATAAATACCTATGGGCTGTGCGTCTGTATAAGACGCGCAGCCTTGCTACTGATGCATGTCGCTGCGGGCATATCAAGATGAATGGTATGCCTATCAAAGCTTCGCACGAAATCAAAGAAGGCGAAATATATGAGATTTCTATAGAGCAGTTGCATCGAGTAATACAAGTGAAGCAAATCTTGGGCAGTAGAGTAGGGGCTAAGTTGGTGGAAAATTTTATGACCGACCTTACTCCCCAGGAAGAATATGATAGAATTCAAATGGTACGTCAGTATGCTTTTGAAAAACGGGATCGAGGTTCGGGACGCCCTACCAAACGTCAACGGCGCGATATTGAAGATTTTAAATACAAATAATTGCCACATCTAATTCTCCATTGAATAGTTTCTTGAAGAAAAATTAATAGTATTTTGTTGTAAAAATATTTTAACGCTCGGTGTTGCAATAAATTTGGAGTAAGCAATACATAATAATAGTTTTTGACCGATGAATGAGGTAGAGGTAATAAAAGACATACTTGATGGTAATGTGAATCGATATTCAGAAATTGTGGAAGAATATCAAAGCATTGTTGCCAACCTCTGCTTCAAATTAGGTGGAGCAAAAATGGATATCCCTGAGATTAGCCAACAAGTCTTTGTGGAACTCTATCAAGCACTACCTCGTTTTAAGTTCCAGTCAAAACTGAGTACATTCATATATCGTATCACTGTCAATGTTGTCTGCAAGGAACTGAAACATTCCAAGCGTTGGGTAACGTCTGGCGAGAGCGATAACACGCCTGATTTGGTTTCGAACGAACGAAATGTTGAGCAAGATATTGTATACAATGAACGCCATCGTGCTTTGCATCAAGCCATCGGACGATTGCATACCGAACAGCGTACAGCGCTTGTGTTGTATACCTTTAACGATTTCTCGTATAATGATATTGCTGAAGTGATGCAATGTTCTGTGGCAAAGGTGGAATCTTTGATTTTCCGTGCTCGCAAGAATTTGAAAAAGATGTTGAATGAATAAAACTATTGTTGGATTAAAAAGTGTAAAAAATATGGCAGAAGACATACTCATACAACAACTCCGTGAGATAAAGTATCCGGGCACGATAGACATTACCAATAAGGTGATGGCTGAGGTCTCAAAACGTCCTCTGCTTGTACCTGCCAAAAGATTCAACATTGTCAGGTTTGCTACTGCTGCTGCTGCTTGCATATTGTTGGCTGTAGCAATCAACTTTACTCTTATCTTTACCCGCAACTACGATACCCATCAGATAGGAAATGCCTTGGCTGAAGTATATGATTTCCATGCCGACTATGGCTCTGTTGATGATGAGTACGAAGAAACCTATGATTTGGCTAGTTTTTATAGATAACTATTGAATAAATAATAGCGAAAAAATATGAAAAAAACGATTTCAATATTAATGCTGTTGTTTTTCGCCGCTTCAATAACTATGGCTCAACAGCCATCAGGAAAAAATAGTGGCCAAAACTGCAAAAATATGCCTAAGATTGAAGAGATGGTTAGCGACTTATCTGCTTTGCAGAAACGTCGTCTCACAAAAATCACTGAAGATTCCAAGGCTCAAATCGATAAACTTCAAACCGAACTAAAAAAAGTACGTGCCCAAGTTCATCAACTTATGGAAAAAGATGGCGATAATTCTGCTGATATTTTTCCTTTGTTAGAACGAGAAGGTCAGATTCGTACTGAAATTTCAAAAGAGATGTATCGTTGTCGTTTGGCTATAGATGAAGTTCTCACAAAAGAGCAATTGTCGCAAATGCGTCAGCAACTTGCCGCCGAACGTAAAAAAATGGCAAAACCTGGATCTACGAAGAAAGGTGCAACCAAGAATTGTGGAGAAAGTCACAAATAAATCATATTTATAACCGAACATAGTTTTTGTTTCATATTAGTGAGTGGCACTGCCCCGAAAGGGGCAGTGTTTTTTTTTACAATTAGGAATCAACTTTCTGGCTTCATGTAATTGATAATAAAAAAGCCGCCCCAAAAGGGACGGCTTTTTATGTATCTAATGAGCTAGATTACAAGCTCTTGATATATTCGTCGATGCCTTTTGCAGCAGCACGGCCAGCACCCATAGCAAGGATGACGGTTGCAGCGCCGCTAACAGCGTCACCACCAGCGAAGACGCCCTTGCGGGTAGTCATAGTGGTTTCGTCGATCTTCAAGCCACCGAAGCTTTCAGTCTCAAGACCGGGAGTGGTGCTCTTGATAAGCGGGTTGGGGTTGGTGCCGAGAGCAACAACAACAGTGTCAACGGGCATTTCGAATTCAGAACCGGCAATAACGCTAGTTTTCTGACGACCCTTTTCGTCGGGTTCGCCAAGTTCCATCTTAACGCACTTCATAGCACGTACGTTGCCCATTTCGTCGCCGAGATATTCGGTAGGATTGGTAAGGAATGCAAACTCGATACCTTCTTCCATAGCGTGATGTACCTCTTCACGACGAGCGGGCATGTTAGCCTGGTCGCGACGATAAACAACGGTAACTTCACTACCAAGACGTTTAGCGGTACGAGCGGCATCCATAGCCACATTACCACCACCAATAACGGCTACCTTCTTGCCGAGAACGATAGGAGTAGCGTACTCTTCGTCATAACCATGCATGAGGTTGGTACGGGTGAGGAGCTCATTTGCAGAGATAACGCCTACGAGAGTTTCACCGGGGTTGCCCATGAATTTAGGCAGACCAGCGCCAGAACCAACATAAACAGCCTTGAAGCCATGTTTGTCGAACAGTTCGTCGATGGTAACAGACTTACCGATGATAACGTTAGTTTCAATCTTAACGCCGAGTTTCTTGAGGTTTTCAATTTCGGGAGCCACAACCTTCTGCTTGGGCAGGCGGAATTCGGGGATACCGTAAACGAGAACGCCACCAGCGTGATGGAGAGCCTCGAAAATGGTTACTTCATAACCCTTCTTAGCCAAATCGCCAGCGCAAGTCAAACCGGTAGGACCAGAACCGATGATAGCAATCTTGATACCGTTGGAAGCGGGTTTCTCCACGGGCTTGTCGTCCTTGTGTTCGCGATTCCAGTCGGCAACGAAACGCTCGAGAGCTCCAATTGCGATAGGTTCGCCCTTAACACCGAGGATACATTTTCCTTCGCACTGGTTTTCCTGGGGGCAAACACGACCGCAAACTGCGGGGAGTGCAGAATCCTGAGCAATAATAGCAGCAGCACCACGGAAATCCTTTTCAGCCACAGCGTGGATGAAGGTGGGGATATCGATACTTACAGGACATTTGGTGCGGCACATGGGCTTTTTGCAGTTCAAGCAACGTTTTGCTTCGGCAATAGCCTGCTCTTCGGTGAAACCGTAGGAAACTTCTTCGAAATTGGTAGCACGAACCTTGGGATCCTGCTCTTCGGGTTTCTGGCGGCTGATGGCTTTTTCGATTTCTTTTTCAACAGCGCTAGTAAGGTTGCAACGGTGATCAACGGGACCGCCTTCAGCAGCAACAGTAGCGATACGATATTTACGCTCATCGGGTTTCTTCAGACGGCGACCAGCCTCGTCGAAATCAACCAGGTGACCATCGAACTCAGGACCGTCAACGCAAGTGAACTTCACCTTATCGCCAACAGTAACGCGGCAAGCGCCACACATACCGGTGCCGTCAACCATCATGCAGTTCATGCTGACGATAGTTTTGAGGTTGAGTTTCTTGGTGAGGAGGGAGGTGAACTTCATCATGGGGATGGGGCCGATAGCCACACAGTGGCTGTATTGTTTGCCCTCAACGGTAACAAGGTTTTCGATTTTGTTGGTAACCAAACCGTGTTCGCCATAGGAACCGTCGTCGGTCATGATATAAAGGTTGTCAACAACCTCGCGCATTTTATCCTCAAAGAAGATAAGGTCTTTGGTACGGGCACCGAGCACGCAGTCGCAAGCGATACCGTTCTCGTGGCACCATTTAGCCTGGGGGTAAACGGGGGCAGTACCAACACCACCAGCAACAAAGAGGATGTGCAGATTCTTGCGATCAGCCTCAGGAACTTCCATCAGTTCGCTAGCGCGACCGAGAGGTCCAACGATAGTGAAAATATCGCTGCCTTCGGGCATATCAGCCAAACGGCGGGTGCTATCGCCAACTACCTGGAAAACGATGGTAACGCTTTCGCGCTCTTTGTCAACATCGCTAATGGTTAAAGGAACACGTTCGCCTTTAGTTTCAGGAATTACAATGACGAACTGGCCAGGAAGACCGCTCTGAGCGATCCAGGGAGCCTTGATTTCCATCAGATACAGCTCGGTAGTGTTGAGCTTTTCTTTGCGTAATATCGTGTACATGATATGTTTATAAGATTAATAAA